>JAAYKO010000062.1 GCA_012522345.1 Acholeplasmataceae bacterium
GTTAATTCGCCATCTTCCTGTTCTAATATGAGCCATTTAATAGATTCTACTTTAAAATAATATATTTGATTACTAACAATATATTGTCCGTTATGGAATTTATTATTTATATTATCAGGATTAGCAGACAATTTTGCATATTCATTTCCTTGATATTCATAGTAGCCATTGTTATTCGTTTGAGTTAGATTATCTAATGCTCCTATTAGATAATAATCATCTACTACTGTTTGTGGATATTTACCAAAATAAATATAATCTTTACCATTTTCAGCAACCATTAGTGTTAATTGTTTAATTTCTGAATTTAGATGATTACTGTCACCAGCTGCATATATCTTTATATCATAGCCAAAGTAACCACTAAAATCATACTCTAATGTACTACTATCTAGCGTTATCTCTTCGCCATCTACAACTACTCTATATGAAGTTGCTCCATCAACAATACTCCAAGTTATATTTCTTGTACTACCTAATTCTTCTACTGTTTCGTTTATAATAGGTGCTTCTAATTTAATATAAGAGTTGCTTGGTGCAGAAGTTAACTTTTCTGATCCAATAGCCCTAATATATATTTCATACCTATTTCCATCATTTATATATTCATTTAAAATCTCATCAATCCCAACATAACTTAATCCATAACCTAAATCATAGACAAACTCATCATCAATATATAAGTGATATGTTGTTGTGTCATCATGAGAATCAGAACTCCAAATTAAAACATCACTGCTATATAATAACTCTGGTTTTCCTAATGCTCTATAACTCTTTAACTCGTTATAACCGGAACTAATAGTTTTTGTATTGTTTCCTAAAGCGAGAACTCTTACATTAACTAGTTCACTTGTTATTTGTTTAGGTAGTAAAAACTGAGGCTCTATACCAAAATTATAAACATCACCATTAATCTCTAATTGATAACCATCAATATCATCAACTTTATCAACTGCAATATAACCATCTTCTATTCTCATATTAGTTGGCATATCTAGCTTTTTAATTGAAGATTCTGAACTTAAATAACCTTGTTCAGCAATTGCCTTAACAGTTATTGTGTATACTTCTAGGTTAGTAGAAATTGTATATTCTTTTTCTAAGCCTTCATAAACAACTTCATTATTAAGAATTACTTGATAACTACTTACTTTATCAATTTCAGTCCAACTTAGTACTCCATCTAAATGATTTAATTTTGGATCATTAACTTTGGCAAAGTTAAATTCACTACTATAATCTCCATTAACAAAACTTTCATCATCACCTAATGCTTTTATTACAACAGTTAAGCTGCCTTCTTCTAAAATGTTGTTTAAATAGTTATTTGTTGTGGTGTATTTATTACCGTTAACAACTAACTCATAACCGCTTGCATCTTCTACCTCATCCCAAGTTAATATTCCTTCTACTACTTCTAAATTAATATTATTTGTTAGTTTATTAACTTCTATAGGAGTTGAATAATTAGAAAATATTATATTCTCACTATTATTATAAGCCTTAACACTTACTGTATAACTTCCTTCTGGATAAGTTTCGTCCAATACAAAAGAAATTTGATAACCTAAATCAATCTCTTGATCATTTACTTTGACCATAAAACCACCTGAGTAATTAACGACTTCCCAAGTAAATACAGAATCATTGATTTCTACATTTAAAGTTTCTAATTTTATCACTTCTATAGATTGAGTATAATTTCCGTCAATATAATAATTATTATCTCCTACTGGATAAACTTTAATATAGTTTTTACCTATCAAAACCTCTTCTAAAAGATAACTATTTTGATTAACTTCTATTAATTCATCATTAACATCTAAAACATAGCTTGTTGCGTTATTGACACTATCCCAAGAGATTAAATAATCAAGCGACTTTAAGTTTGTAGCTGTTTCAAGTTTTTCATAAACAAACTCCTTGTTAACGCTACCATATATATTAGTGTCATTACTGTTGGCTGAAATTTTAATACTGTATGTTCCTGAATTATCATCACTAAAGCAATATGTATTATCTTCTAATGTTATTCTATTTACATTTACTAATAAAGTGTAATTATCTGCACCTTCAATAACATCCCAAGTTATAGTGTCTTTATCTAAAGTCATATTTAGGATTTGATCTAATCTAATAACATAATCGCTATATAATGAATCTAAAAATAGTGGGTTACTACTAACTACTTTAACTCTTACTTTAAATCCATCACTACCAACTTCACTTGGAATTTGAAAAAAGTCATTAGTTGTTTCATATTCAACATCATCTATTTCAACAATATATTTAAGGGCATCAATATTTTCATCCCACTCTATAAACGATCCCGATAATCTTACCTCTGGTGCATCTAAAATACTGTTTTTATCTACAACTGTTAAAGTTGCGGTCATTGGTGCTACAGTTTCATAGTTTAACTCATCATATACAAAACTAGCCGTTACTTCTAAAGTTCCAGGTTCAATTAAAGTATTATCTGTATATAATACCTCTTCAATTTCTTCAGGAAGTTCACCCGTGATTGTTAAAGTATGTGGCTCGCCATCTTCTAAAATAATTAAATCATCAAAACTTATACCACTCATATCTATAACTGCTTTATTAATTTTTATTATCGCAAATAGGCCTTCTGGCAGTTCATAGTTATTGTTAATATCTTCAAACGTTAAGTCAACTATATATTGTCCTGCATTAACTTGATTATTATTAACGTAAATAACAGATACACCTTCAGGAAGTTGTTCGTTTATTTTAACTGAATGAACACCTTTATCATAAGTAACTTCTATATGATTAACTGTTATTACTCCTAAATCAGCCTTTTCTATAGTTAATGTAGCTGTTTTATCAGAAATATAAACATCAGAATCATAAATATATTTAAATTTAACTACTACTTCATAAATACCAGCATTTACTTTATCATTGTTAAAGTAAGTTGCTATTACTCCATCGGGTAGGTCACCTTCTATCGCTAAAGATTTAACACTGCCATCATAAACATAATCTTTATCTTTAAATTCAACATTTAATTCTTGCTTTTCAACCCATTTTGCCGTTAAAGTGATTTCTTCAGTAACTACATAACCAATAAATGACCATTTTTCATCTTCTACATACCACCCTAAAAAATGATATCCTTCGTTTACTGGATCATCTGGCTTAGCTACTTTATTACCTTCTTTAACTTGTAATTCAAAAGTATCTTCCTCATTAACAAACGTAATTGTATATGTTGTTTCTTCAACTGTTGACAAATTGCCGCTTATTAAATCATTTAACCATTCTTCTTCTGATTTGTCATAATCAGGATAGTTTTCTAAATATATTTCATAAGCGGATTTTCCCGATTCTCCCTTTTCTCCTGCATCCCCTTTGGGACCTTGTGGACCTTCTGAGCCCGGAGCACCATCTTCTCCTTTGGGACCTTGTTCTCCCGGGTCGCCTTTCGGGCCTCCTGGAGCACCATCTTCACCTTTTGGACCCTGTTCTCCTGGGTCACCTTTTGGACCTTGTGGACCTCGTGGACCTTCTGGACCTGGTGGACCCTCTGGACCTTCTGGACCTGGTGGACCTCCAGGAGCGCCATCTTCACCTTTTGGACCTTGGGGACCTTCTGGACCTTCTGGACCCTCTGGACCTGGTGGACCTTCTGGACCCTCTGGACCTGGTGGACCTCCAGGAGCGCCATCTTCACCTTTGGGACCTTGGGGACCTTCTGGACCTGGAGCACCGTCTTCTCCTTTGGGACCTTGGGGACCTTTTGGACCTGGAGAGCCATCTTCTCCTTTGGGACCTTGTGGACCTGGAGCACCATCTTCTCCCTTGGGACCTTGTGGGCCTTCTGGACCTAGAGCGCCATCTTCTCCTTTGGGACCTTGCGAACCTTCTGGACCTTGAGATCCTGTCTCTCCTTTTGGACCTTGATCTCCTGTTTCACCTTTTAGACCTTGGTCTCCAGTTTCACCTTTTGGACCCTGATCTCCTGTTTCGCCTTTTGGACCTTGATTTCCTGTTTCACCTTTTGGACCTTGGTCTCCTGTTTCACCTTTTGGACCTTGATCTCCTGTTTCACCTTTGGGACCTTGTTCTTCAATGTCACTCTTTAGTACTTCTAAAGCAATCAAATTATTCCAATTAGTCTCATCCTCATATTTCCATTGAATATGTGTGTCAGACGTTTGGATTTCGATGTTTTTACCATCTACTCCATCTTTTCCGATTAGTTTACATGAATTTAAAAAAACCATAAAACTACAAACAAGCGCTAAACTAATTATCTTTAATATTTTTTTCATTTGTCAGTCCCTCCTTCCATGGTTGACAAAAGTTATTATCTTAACATTATATTATCATAAGATTGTAATTTATCATATGGTCTTTTTTTAGTTAATTACGATTGAAACCTTAACAACTCGTTATAAAGGCAAAATCTATTTTAGTTTTTTACTGTATTATACTTAATTAAAATTGCTTAAACAACAAAATTATCGGTTATAAAAAATTATTAGTAAAAATATTTTATAATATTTACTATTAAAAAATACATATACTTATAACATTAATATTTTCTTCCTTTACTACTTCTAAATAAATTAACTTTCAATTTGTTAAATCAATCTTTAAAATCATTAAAAAAATTCAAATAATATGACAGACAACGAGAGTAAACTTGTTGATTAAATATTTATAATATCTGCTTGCTTAATTTAAAAAGCAATGTTATTATTGTAATATAGACACAAAACGAAACTAATTATTGTCAGTCAATTATCAAATGGAAAATTTATTAAAAAACATGAAAAAAAGTTAGGTTCCACTAAAAACTAACAAGATTTATTTAAGTAGTTATCTTTTGTATAAATCGAGAAAATTTTTCTTGGTTTCTCTCTAGAAAATTACCTTTGATATCTCTTTCTACCTGGTTTAAGATTCTCACCATCTATAATTGTTTAATCTGCGGTTTGTACATAACTCCTATTTCTACAACCTTGTAATGGAACGTTTATTCTTAGATGAGTAATTGATAGTAAAAATAAAAATCATGGTAAGATTCTCCCATGAAATGTTATAGCATTATAAAAATGATTCAAATCCAAGACGCCTTAATTCTGATTGTAGTATAAAAGAAAAAGAAAGGAAATGTATACTCGCTACATACTATAATCTATAAATTGAGTGTACTGGGGCATCAAGATGAAAAAACTGTTTGTTTTTTTAGTGTTTTTACTACTACCACTATTTTTATTTAGCTGCGGTGGTAATGGGACTTTCAACAAAGATAGTGAAGCATTTAAAGCTTTAATGGAAGAAATTGGGGATAACGATATTGAGGTTATTAGTGTAAAGTGGATTTCGATTCAAGCAAAACATGAAAAAGAGAAATTTGAAGGCATTCATTACTATATCGTGTATAAAAAATCTACCGGTGATGAAGAATTTTACGCATCTATCGAAATTTCAAAAGCAACAGGTGTGGATGAAGAGATAATTGTTGATACAGATTATTCAGATTTAGAAGATTTAAATGATGATTATGACATTGATGTAAGCATGCAAGAACTTGCTGTGGCGTTTGCAAAAGAAGAAAATGTAGAGTATTCATTTAAAGAAGGAACATTAAGTGCAAGTCAAATCTCAAGTGCACTTAAAAAAGCAAAAAAATAAACTTATAAAAGAAATTGAATTGTTAAGTTTAATGTAGACAAAAAAGTTAAGTGTTTTCAATTTGAACTGTAAAGGCGCCATCTATCCTAGCGATGAATAGCGCTTTTTTATATACTATAACTGAGGGTTATTCTCTTAATCTTTTTATTTCTTTAGATGTTTTGTTCGCCATCTGCTCTTCTTTTTCAAGAAATCAGCCGAATAGTCCCTGGTTTAGTTAACATCTGACAAAAAGTCTCAACTAAGTCAATATGAGAGCTGCATCATCAGTGATATTTGACATTTTGCAGGAAAACTATTATAATTAAATTACCATAAAGAGAAGGTGAGAGACAAGCTCAACGACCCTTCAGCAACCTGTCAAAAGATAAGGTGCTAATGCTTGAACGATGGCAATGTTTTTTTTATCTATTAACGCCATCAATTATGGCGTTTTCTTTTTTGGTAGAAAGGAAAATATCGATGCATATAGTAGAAAAATGGTTATTAACCTACCAAAATGAAGAGCTTACAATCACTCCTAAAAATGTAAGCATCCACGCCCCTTTAAATAGAGTTATCGATAAAGTGGGCCATTATTTAATAAGTTTTATTGAAATTGAAAGCATTATCTACATTGTTACATATGAACCAATAGAAGCTATTGGAAGTATTACAAAGTTATTAGTAACAAAATTTATTAAAACAGATGAAGGTGATAAAATGACAAATTTAGAAGAAAGTGATAGAAAAAACATGCAGTTAATTGCTAACCATTTTATGAAAACAAGTTTCAGCCTAAATTTAAAGCAAACAAAATATAATTGATTAACTTTAAATTAAATTCGTCATTTAAGTTAAATATTTGAAAACGAATCTGTGTGAATGCTTATAATAGGTTTGCTGTCGCTAGAGGCGGGTATTTTTCGCAAACAAAAAAGCCTTAATCATTTGAACGTTATTAATAATTAAAGTTCTTGATAATTAAAAGACTTTTGTTTAAATTTATCCGTTAACTATTTTATCGTCATCAATTATTAATTATAGTAATTTACTTAAATCATTAAGGTCGTATAATAAAGCCCATTTAGCGACGATATTTTTTGGATCTTGAGGTTCTTTGATTTTTACAGCCTCGTATGATTGTTCTAGCGTTGCCTCTTTAACTATTTTTAAAGCTTCTTCCATATAAAAAGGATAGGTTTTTGTTGTTCCTCCCACAACTATTACATCTGGATTATAAAACTGAATTACGAGTGCTAATAATAAACCAAAATAATAGCCTGCTTCTTTAACGATATTTATTGACTTTTTACAACCACTATTAATTTTAGCAATTAATTCTTTTGGGCTAGCCTTAGCCTTTTCTAAGATTGCTCTACCACTAGATAAGTTATCAAACTTTTCAATTCCATCTCGGTAAGGAATATGAGCAAAACCAACTTCACCAGCAAACCCTTTAGCACCTGTAAATAATTTATTATTGGAATAAACTCCTAATGCAATTCCAGTTCCGACCATTAACACAGCGATAGTACTAGCATCTTTATAGTTAGCTGCTTCTGTTAAAACTGCTGCTTTTACATCATTAATGAATTTTACATTATATTTGCCATCACTAAAATATTCTGCAGTCACTCCATCTAAATTCGGCTGTACATCTGATACAATTAAATAATTATCATCTTCTACTAAACCCGGCATTGCAATCCCAATAGATTCTACTTCGAATGGTAGACTATTGATAAATTTAAATATTTCAGCTTTAATATATTCTTTTTTAGCCGTTATTCCAGTCGGCACTGTTCTCTCAAAATATTGGCCATTAAAAATAGCGAGCATCTGCATTTTAGTCCCACCGATATCAATTCCAACGTTTTTATTATCCATAATTTTTAGATCCCTTCTCTTTGATTTGTTTATAGTTGAGTTTGTGTTTTGTCTTTCTTTTTTTACTTTACAAATGTAGTTTTAGTAATCATGTTTCTCTATTTATATTGTAACATGTAACTAACACGTATACTTAAAATCTAAAAGTTTAAGTTGATGCTGTTTATAATTCGAGATAAAATTTTACTTTCTTTTAATACTTGTAAACAATAATGATGTATAATGTAACTACACTATTAGGTTTTTTCATTAGCAAAAACATCTAGACTCTTCTTTTAGGGTCTAAGGGGGAAGATATGAAAAAAATTGGGATTGTAGTTTGTAGTAACGCAGGTACAGATTATTTCGATTTAGGCTATCCAATCGAGGTAATGCGTTCTTCACTAATCTTGGATGGCAAGGAATATAAAGACTACATTGATATTACTGCTGATGAGTTTTATCGACGAGCATCAGAGGAAGAAAATTTAAAAATTTCTACTGCCCAATGTCCTGTCGGTGTAATGACAGAAATTTTAAACAAAATGGCAGATAATGGCAACGAAGATATTATTGCAATAGTAATCTCTAAAGAATTTAGCGGAATTTATCAAAGTGTTCATATCGCAAGTGAAATGGTTAATAATGCTAAAGTTCATGTCATTGACTCTAAATCAGTTTCCTTTGGGCAATTGTTTTTAGTTCAAGAAACGATTAAAATGATTAAAGAAGGGAAAAATACAGATGAGATAGTTGAAAGATTGCTCGCTTTAAGAGAAAAAATTGAAGTTTTAGTTGTCGTTGACACCTTAAAGTTTCTAGTGAAAAACGGACGACTTTCTGTCGCGAGCGGTCTGATTGGAACCCTTTTAAAAATCAAACCAATTTTAAGAATAAACCGCAATGGAAAACTCGAAACTTATGAAAAGATTAGAACAAAGAAAAGAGCGGTTGAAAGAGTTTTAGAGATCTTTAAAACAGAAACATTTAATCGCGAAGTTGAAATTTGTCTCTGTTATACGAACAATTTGGAATCCGTAAAAGAGCTTGAAAGTAAACTCTTAGAAATAAAACCGGGCGCAAAAGTATCTTATATCCCCTTATCACCTGTTGTCGGTGCTCATGCAGGACCCGGTACTTTAGGGTTAGGATACGTTTATCTCGATTGAAATAAGTTAATTTTATTTCTGAAAACTATTAAATTTTTTAGTTCTAGTTTAGAACAGCATCATTTTATATTAATTAGATTATTAAAGGCATTTTAATAGCGAAATTAAAATGCCTTTTTTACTTTAATTTACTCAATGTTTTTTAAAATGATTGTTTTAATAAAACGTCTTTTACTAATCGAATCAATATACAACAAAATGCCAGCAATTACCGCTCCTAAAGTATCAACTAGCAAATCTATCATTGTGTCTTTTAGTGCTGCTTGACCGACATAATCGATTCCTGTTTGAACATCGCGAAATCTTTGCATATTGCTGTTTGTGGCAACGACATCGACAATAAACTCATAAATTTCCCAAAGTGTGCCCAAAGAAATTGCTGCTAAAATTGAAATAATAATTATTGGCACTGCATATCTTTCTGGTTCTTTAGCATAATAAGATAGGATTACAAAAACAATAATAACGATATTCATCCCATTTAAAAAATGGACTATTGTGTCATAGTAGCTAAAAATTTCATAAAATCTGAAAATAAATCCTCCACCCATCGATAAGACAATCGCTACTAAAATAATAATATAAAGTGATTTGCTCATAATGATGTTTCTTTTTTTCAATACTGAGGGGATAAATGTGACAAAGAAAATTGTTATTGCGGAAATAATTACTGTAATTGTACTACCGATTAATTCCCCTTTACTTTTACCGAAAAAGAAGTATAACGCTAACGCTGCTGCAGCTGCAAGTACTGATAGTGCCCTTATTATATTATTAACAATTTTCATAATTTTTCTCCTACTATTGATCCAATATTTATTGCAAAGACTAAAGATATTATAGCATTTTATAATTGATAATTGCATCTTACCTTTGTTTTTCTACCAGTTAGCAAGAAATTTTTAAAAAAATTATCATAAAGGTTATAATGTAAGTAATGGTGAAGGAGTGGTTAAATGAAAGTTGAATTAATTATTGACAAAAATGTTGCTAAACCTTACGCGATTATTTATAGTAATGAGAAGACAGAACACATTAATAACGTTATTAAAATTTTAAAAAGTAGTGAACGAGCACTACCCGTAACACTTAATGATAAAATTCATATCTTGTGGCCAAGAGATATTTATTTAATTCAAGTAACAGATGGGAAATTAACAGTTTATGACAAGGATAAGACTTATTCTTTAAACAAAAGATTGTATGAAGCAAAGGAGCTTTTAGGCAGTAATTTTATTCAAATATCGAAAAGTTCGGTAGTTAATGTAAATTATGTTGAAAGTGTTGAAGCTTCATTTAGTGGAACTTTAAAAGTCAAACTTAAAAATAATCTTAGCGATTATATCTCGAGATTTTTTGTTAAAGACTTTAAAAAGTATTTAGGATTGTAAAGGAGGAATAAAATGAAAGTCGTAATTAAAAGAAAAAATGCCTTAGAATTAGCATTGTTTGGAATGATGTTAGGATTTACAGTGTTGACAATTTCAATGCTTTTAGGAATGCTCAGTTCAAGTGAAGAAACATTTGACTATTTAATTAAAGAAAACTTAATTAGAAATATTTGGTGTAGCGCACTAGTTGGAATTGGCTTTAATTTGCCTGGAGTAATCTATTATAATGACAAACTTTCCTACCCGATTAAAGCTCTTATTCACCTTGGCATTGGCTACATTGTTTTCTTTCCAATCGCTTTTTATGCGAACTGGATTCCAGTTAACAATGGTTGGTTAGCAGTTGTCATAAGTATCGCGATTTTAATTATTGTGTCGCTTGGAATTTGGGTTGGATTTTATCTTTATTATAAACTTGAAGCAGAAAGAATTAACGCTAAAATTAAAGAAAGAAAACTGTAAAACAATTATAACCAATTTCAAAACAAAAGATTTTTAAAAATATTGTTTTAACCCCGCAATTTGAACTTTTATTTCAAAAAGAGAAATGCGGGGTTTTTTCTTGTTTATTGACTTTAATTTTAAAACTTTACTGGAATCTTTTAAATACCTCTTTACAATAAAGATAAGTGTTGTTTTGTTTTTGGGATTCATCTACTAATTTTTGGCAATTTATGGTATACTAAATGAAAATAAAGTTGTTAGTTTATAGTGGAGGAAAATTGAGAGATGATAGTTTTAGATGGGCATAGTTTAACGTTAAAAGAATTAATTAAAATTGCTGAAAACAAAGTATCAGTAAGTATTGCAGCTGACAATAAAAAGGCTATTGATCAAGCTAGCAAATATATTAGTCAAGTTGTTAAAAATAAAAAGCCAATTTATGGAATTAATACTGGTTTTGGCCACTTCTCACAGACAATGATTGATAATGAAAAATTAGAAGATTTACAAACTAATTTGTTGTTGAGTCACGCTTGTGGTGTTGGAAAAATGCTTCCTGAAACTGTCGTAAGAGCAATGATGGCTTTAAGGATTAATGCCCTTATTCAAGGGTTTAGTGGGATTCGTTATCAAACTATCAAACAGCTTCTTTTACTTTTAAATAAGAATATTACCCCTGTCGTTTATGAACAAGGAAGCCTTGGAGCTAGTGGTGATTTAGCTCTGTTATCGCATATGAGTTTACCACTTCTTGGAATGGGTGAAGTTATTTATCAAAATAAAATTATTAAGGCCGAAACAGCTTATCAGCATTTGGGACTTGAACCACTTCCTAAACTATACCCTAAAGAAGGTTTGAGTTTAATCAATGGAACTCAAGGGATGAGTGCTATTGGTGGACTTGCCTTAAATGAGGCTTTTAAGCTGCTTAATTTAGCTAATTTAGCTTTAACTCTCACGATGGAAGCTTTAGAAGGGCTTACTTCAGCATATGATGAGAAAGTGCAACAATTACGTAAACAAGATGGACAAATTGCAGTCGCAAAACAATTAAGAACTCTTTTAAAGGGAAGTGTATATGCCACAAAATATAGTAAAGAAAAAGTCCAAGATGCCTATAGCTTGCGGTGCGGACCACAGGTTCATGGAGCGAGTCTTGGCGTTTTTTGGCATGTTAAAGAAATTGTTGAAAATGAATTTAACGCCGTTACTGATAATCCACTAGTTTTTATTGCTGAAGATGAGGTAATTAGTGCTGGTAACTTTCATGGTCAACCTCTAGCACTTGCGTTTGACTACTTAGCTATCGCAGTTAGTGAATTAGCTAATATTAGTGAACGCCGAATTGAAAGGCTTGTTAATCCACAACTTAATAATGGTCTTCCACCCTTTTTAACAAAACATTCTGGTCTTAATTCTGGCTTTATGATTGTTCAATATACTGCTGCTTCTTTGGTAAGTGAAAATAAATCATTATCGCATCCAGCTTCTGTCGATTCAATTCCTTCAAGCGCAAATCAAGAAGATCACGTTTCAATGGGCTCAATTTCAGCTCGCAAAGCTAGAGATATAATTGAAAATACTCGTAAAGTTATCGCTATGGAACTTTTAACTGCATGTCAAGCACTTGATTTTAAAGGAATTGAAGGTGCTGGAAAGATTGCTCAACAAACTCATAGATTAATTCGAACGAAAATTCCTTTTATCGCTAATGATGAAGCCTTATATCCTCATCTTCAAAAAATAGAAAAACTACTTTTAGATGATAATTTTTATTCTACTTTATTTAAAGGAGTTGATTTGATTGAATAATATTTCAATAGAAAGTTTATTTAAAGTTTTGCCTGAATATCCCAAATTTATAGACGGAATTAGGCGGGCGCCAAAACGGGAACTTAATTTAAGTAAAACAGATCAAAAATTAGCTTTAAAAAATGCTTTAAGGTATATTCCTAAAAAATGGCATCAGAAGCTTGCACCAGAGTTTTATCAAGAATTAAAAACTCAAGGCCGAATTTATGGCTATCGATTTAGACCAAAGGGGCGAATTTTTGCTAAACCTATTGAGCAGTATAAAGGTTTAACTGTTGAAGGTCGAGCACTTCAAGTGATGATTGACAATAATTTAGACTTTGAGGTTGCGCTTTATCCTTATGAACTTGTCACTTATGGCGAAACTGGGCAAGTCTGTCAAAATTGGATGCAATACCATTTAATTAAAGCTTATTTAAAAATAATGAAACCTAACCAGACTTTATCGATTCTTTCTGGCCATCCTTTGGGATTATTTGCAAGTAGTGTTGAAGCACCGAGGGTTGTACTGACGAATGGACTGATGATAGGTCTTTATGATAACTTAACAAGTTTTAACCGAGCCACTGCAATCGGCGTAACCAATTATGGACAGATGACCGCTGGCGGGTTGATGTATATCGGCCCTCAAGGCATTGTTCATGGCACTTATTCAACGCTCTTAAATGCTGGTCGCTTAAAGTTAGGGCTTAAAACTGATGATAACCTTAAGGGGAAACTTTTTGTTTCATCTGGTCTTGGCGGAATGAGTGGTGCTCAAGGAAAAGCAGCAATAATTGCAGGCGGTGTTGCGATAGTCGCAGAAGTTGACTATTCAAGAATTAAAACAAGATTCGACCAAGGTTGGATAAACCTAATTGTTGATAAACCGGAGTTAGCCTTCGGTACTGCCAAAAAATATCTTACTGAGAAAAAAACGATTGCGATTGCCTATTATGGAAATATTGTCGATTTACTTGAATATGCCGTTAACAACAAAATTAAAATTGATTTATTAAGCGATCAAACTAGTTGTCATGCTGTTTATGATGGCGGTTATTGTCCAGCAGATCTCAGTTTTGAACAAAGAACAGAATTGCTAGCCACAAATAAATTTGAATTTGCAAAATTGGTGGATTTATCTTTAACTCGTCATTATCAAGCGATTAAAAGTCTAGTTGCGAGAGGAACTTATTTCTTTGATTACGGCAATAGTTTTTTAAAAGCTGTTAGTGATACGGGAATTAAGGAAATCTTTAAAAATAAAGAAAACGACTTAGCTGGTTTTATTTATCCTTCTTATGTCGAAGATTTAATGGGACCTTTGTTGTTTGATTATGGCTATGGACCGTTTCGTTGGATTTGTTTATCAGGGAAAGATAGCGATTTAGACTTAACGGACCAAGTTGCGTTAAACTGTATCGATCCAACAAGACGTTTTCAAGATAAAGATAATTATGAATGGTTAAAAAATGCGAAATCAAACAATTTAGTAGTTGGCAGTAAAGCCCGCATTTTATACCAAGATGCAAATGGGCGCTTAAAGATCGCGCTTGCCTTTAATGATTTAGTCCGCAAAGGAAAATGCGGTCCTATTATGCTTGGTCGCGATCATCATGATACCGGTGGTACAGACTCACCATTTCGTGAAACCGCCAATATTAAAGATGGTTCTAACATCACTGCTGATATGGCAACTCATGTCGCTTTAGGAAATGCTCTAAGAGGGATGAGTTTAGTCGCTCTTCACAACGGCGGCGGCGTTGGTATCGGTAAAGCAATCAATGGTGGTTTTGGCATGGTCTTAGACGGCAGCACTAAAACTGATGAAATTTTAAAAAGGGCGTTGCGATACGATGTTATGGCTGGCGTTGCCAGGCGAGCTTGGGCCCAAAATTCACCTTCAATTGAAACTATAATAACTGATGATGATCCGCTGTTGAATGTAACTTTGCCTGAATTAGCTGATGAAAGTTTGCTTGAAAAAATAGTTGAAAAGAGGAATAATTGATGAGACAAATTGTTCAATGTGTACCTAATTTTTCTGAAGGTAGAAATCAAAATATTATTAATGAAATTATTAAACCTTTAAAAAATCAGGCAGGATTTATCCTAGTCAGTTTTGAACCTGACCAGGACTATAATCGCACAGTTGTGACCTTACTCGGTGATCCCGAAGCAATGATTGAGCCTTTAGTTAGCTTCTTTGCAAAAGCTTTGGAGCTAATTGATTTAAATAATCATCGCGGACAACATCCCCGAATGGGTGCTGTTGATGTTGTTCCCTTTATTCCGATTAGTAATATTACAATTAAAGAATGCGTTAATTTTGCTAAAATTTTAAGTGAAAAAATTAATTCTAAATTAAACATTCCTATCTTTTTGTACGCTAAAGCTGCAACAACTAAGATTAGAGAAAGTTTGCCTAAAATTAGACAAGGTGAATTTGAAGGAATGAAAACCAAAATAAAAGAACCAAATTGGCACCCTGATTATGGAGTCAATGAAATTCATCCTACCTTTGGGACGGTTGCAATTGGCGCTAGGTTACCACTTATCGCTTACAACATTGACTTAGCAACTAAAGATCAAAAAATAGCGAATAAAATTGCTCGGGCAATCAGAGGGTCAAGTGGTGGCTTTAAATATATTCAAGCTGGACCTGCTTTTTTGGATAAGAGAGGTCACATGCAGGTTACAATGAATATTTTAGACTACAATAAAAATCCATTATACAGAATTTTCGAGGTAGTAAAAACAGAAGCTAAACGTTATCAATTAGCAGTTACTTCATCTGAGATTATCGGTTTAATCCCACGAGATGCTTTAGTAGAATCGATTCACTATTATCAAGCTGCTGGTGGTTATAAAACCGCTTTAGACCTTAGTTTAAGTGAAATTAGTAATTTGGCTATTAAATATTTCGGTTTACGCAACTTTTCAAAAGAAAAAATAATTGAATCATACTTAGAGGTTTTAAAATGAAAGCTGACTCCTTAATTTACAATATAAAGACTCTTTATACCCCAATACATGAACCACCTCTTAGAGGCGCTAATTTACGTGCTATTAAAGAGCTTACTAACGCTTATATTGCTGTAAAAAATGGTAAAATAATTGCTGTAGGTGAAACTGATTATTCTCAGTTTTTAAGTCCTGAAACTAAAAAGATAGATGCTAAAGGAAAAATCGCTCTTCCTGGGTTTATTGATGCTCACACTCACCTTGTTCATGCTGGTTCTAGAGAAGAGGAGTTTGCAGCTATTCAGCAAGGCGTACCATATTTAGATATTTTAGCCGGGGGTGGCGGTATTATTAATACTGTCTCAAAAACTCGTGCGACTTCCTTTGTTGAATTATTAACTCAAGCACGAAAATCTTTAAATAAAATGCTTAGTTATGGCGTTACTACGATTGAAGCCAAAAGTGGCTATGGGCTAAATCTTGCCACTGAAATAAAACAACTCCAAGTCGCTCAAACCTTACATCAACAAGGGCCAGTTCATATAACCTCAACATACATGGGTGCTCATGCAATTCCACTTGAACATAAAAAAAATCCGGCCACTTACATCAATAGTATTATTGCTGATTTACCGACCATTAAAAGTCTAGGCTATGTTGATGTCGTTGATGTATTTTGTGAAAAGGATGTCTTTAGTCTCTCTGAAACAGAAAAAATCTTAACTGTAGCTAAAAATTTAGGATTTAAAGTCAGACTGCATGCAGATGAACTTGAGGCTTTGGGTGGTGCTGGACTGGGAGTGAAACTCGAAGCAATCAGCGTCGATCATCTCATTAATATAAGCGATAAAGATATCGTTAAACTTGGTCAAAGTAACACTTTTGCTTGTCTCTTACCCGGAACTTCATTTTACTTGCAAAAACCATTTGCTAAAGCTCGAATGATGATTGATAATAATGTCGCTGTTTGTGTTGCCGGTGATTACAACCCTGGCAGTTGTCCAACTGAAAATTTTCAACTTATTATGCAACTCGCTGCTAGTTATTTAAAATTATCGCCAGAGGAAGTTTTAAACGCTGTTACTATCAATCCTGCTCATCTCTTAAATCTTTCTAATCAAAAGGGAAGCTTAACTCCAGGAAAAGATGCTGACATACTTCTTCTAGATGCTCCAAACTTAGCTTATATTATGTATCATTTTGGAATCAATCATGTAAATGATGTCTTTATCAAAGGAAAACAGGTTGTGAAAAATAAACGAATAGAAGGTGAAACGAAATGAATCTTTGGCAAAAACCCTTATTTGAATTTGTCGATTTAGTTGACTCCAATTCTCCCGCTCCTGGTGGTGGGAGTTGTGCTGCTTTAATGAGCACCTTAGGTTTAGCACTCGCTCGCATGGTTGGGCATTTAAGTATCAATAAAAAACTTTTTTTAAAGCATGACAAAAAAGTGCAAAAAGAGTTTAACGAAACTTTGACAACTCTTTTGGAATTAAAAGAAAAAATCATTCCCTTAATCGATGAGGACACCGCAAGTTTTAACGCAATTATGGCTGCTTTCCGTTTAGCAAATAAGACTCAAGAAGAAAAACTTTTAAGGTCACAAGAAATTAAAAACGCAACTCTGCAAGCGATTAAAATCCCCTATCAAGTCGCAAAATTATCTCTTGAGGCGCTACTGGCTTTAACTCCCATTCTAACTTATGGCAACAAACAAACTATGTCTGATCTTGGGGTGGGAATCTTAGCGCTTTGTAGCGGTATCGAAGGAGCCGTCTACAATGTTTTAATCAATTTAATTGGCTTTCGTGAGGCTGAAACCGTAACTCAATACCAAAAAGAAGTAAAGCAAATGTTAGAAGTCACCAAACAAACAAAAACTAAATTACTAGGACAAATTTACCGCAATCTTGAGTTTGCTTAATGGTGTATGAAATATTGTTTTGTTAAAGTATTTAAAGAAGTTTACGACAAACTTCTTTTTTTGTTTTTCCAAAAAAAATAGAGACTATCTCATTATCAAATAGTCTCTATTTTTAAGGTTGAAAAGGAGTTGTTGTTTCAGTCTAAAAACTAGTTTTAAAATCCTTTTTAAAAGTTGCGATTAATTTTGTTTGCCAATCAGATATAGGTGTTAATTCACCGAAAAAGAAGCGAAGAATATTAGGTTCTTTTACAAACTTTAAACCACCAACTAACTCCCGGTGATTATAAAGCCAAACAATTCTATCAATTGCATAATTAATTTGCGATAAAGTGAACGTTCTTCGCGGTATAGCTAACCGCAATAACTCAACATCAGCGATTCTTTCACTTCCGTCGCTTTCGCGTTGTTCAGACATTGTTCCTCTTTCCATTCCTCTAATTCCACTAATTAAATAAAGCGCCACCGCAAGCGAACCAGCTGGATATTGATTTGAGGGTACGTGTGGCAAAAAGCTTCTTGCATCGAGATGACAGCCAAGACCTCCTGGCGGGGTAACAACTGGAACATTAAATTTTAAGAGGGTTTCAGCCATATATTTAATAAATTCAGGGCCTTGACTAATCACATCATCTTCCATCGATTCATCAATACCAACCCGGATCGCTTCCATCTCTTTTGTACTCATACCACCATATGTTAAAAATCCTTCATACAAGATTACAAACTCTTTCATCACATCAAGAAGTTTTTTATCTTTTAATAAAATTCCGCCACCTCTTGCAAAGCCAAATTTACGGGCTGAAAAATACACGATATCAAAAAGCGAACAGAGTTCTTTTGTAATCTCTTTAATTGTTTTTTCTGTTTCACCGGATTCTTTTGCTTTGATAAAATAGAGATTATCTTGTAGAAGACTGGCATCAAGAACTGAAATAGCACCGTATTTTTGACACAATTTTGTAACTTCTTTTGCGTTTTCTAAAGCGAAAGGCTGACCACCAATAAGATTAGTTCCCGCCTCCATTCTCACAAAAGCGATATCTTTTACTGAATGGCTTTTAAAGTGTTTTTTTAATTTGGCAAGATCCATATTTCCTTTAAAAGGATGATCGCTTACTAAATTCAAGCCTTCAGCAATTATTAATTCATCAACGATGCCGCCTTGTGCTAAAATATGAGCTTTAGTTGTTGTAAAGTGATAGTTCATTGGGACTCTCATCCCAGGTTTTACCAATGCCTTAGCAATCAGATGCTCACAAGCTCTACCTTGATGGGCTGGTAAGAAATAAGGTAAACCGAATAATTCTGTTAATTTTTCTTCTAACTTATAATAGGTTTTGCTCCCTGCATAAGCATCATCAGCAGTCATTGAAGCAGCTAGTTGTTCATCACTCATCGCGTTAGTCCCGCTATCTGTCAACATATCTAAAAACACATCTTCACTTTTTAAAAGGAAGGTGTTGTTTCCAGCTTTTGTGATTGCCTTAAACCGCTTTTCTGGTGATAACAAATAGCTTTTTTGAACAATTTTAACTTTGTGAAACTCAAGGGGTTGATTTGGCAGAAACTTCATTGTAACTTTTTTCATTTTTTTTCTCCTTTAAATTTACATATAAAATAAAAAAATTCATCCTTAGATAAGGACGAATCTATTTTAGACCGTGGTACCACCTTAATTCGCTATCAAATAGCCTCATGTTAGTTTTTGTGCTGGCAACTTAACAAGCCAGGAAAAACTCCTATATAAGTAATTCACAGTCACTTTTTGGGATACTTACACCAGCCGTATCTTCTCTTAACATTAAAAAGTGTTGCTACTCTTTATATATTCAGCGTTTATCTTGATTTAATTACTCTATTAAAACAAAAGTTATTAAAACTTATGTAACTAGTTTATCTCTTTTTGGTTAATTATGCAATGTTTTTTTCAAAAAACTGTTAGTAATCTTCGATTTTTTCTTTTTCTTCTTTTGGGAACAAAATACCGGCGATTGGAATTATAACAAAAAACAACCAACTA
Organism: Acholeplasmataceae bacterium; assembly: GCA_012522345.1. Lineage (GTDB taxonomy): Bacteria > Bacillota_I > Bacilli_A > Acholeplasmatales > UBA5453 > UBA5453. Next base: position 19,231 of record JAAYKO010000062.1, read on the forward strand.
TAAGTCCAAGCTCCTTCAACAAAATATCCAGTAGAATAAAATAGTATTGTAGCAATAAACGGTGTATAATCAACAATTTTTTCAAACTTAGTATCAAAATATATTGCAATTATTGGAACAAGTAATAAGATCATCCAACTCCAAGCCCATCCCTTTGTAAAAAGGCTAACCACAAAATAAGTTACCAGTATTAAAATTGCGATTATTCCAAAATATTTATTTTTAAGTATTTTGCTTTTCATTTGAATTTGTTCAGCATAAATTGAATAAGCAAAAGGTAGAATGAAAATTAACATCGGTAAGGCCCAGTTGCCTGTAGAAATACTCAATATGTAATACAAAACTATCGCCACCAAAATGCTTAAAAACAGTATTGTTTTTCTTATTTTATCATCGATATAAAGCGATCCTATTAGAGGAATAAGTAAGAACACTGGCCAACCATAAATGTAGAAATCAGGCCAAAAATAACTAACTAAAAAATAAATTATTGTACTAACAAACGGTGTAAGACCCACAAATATTTTATTTCCAAGGTCACTTACAATTACCCCTAAAATCGGAATTGATAAAAACACTAACCACATCGGATGCCAGAGGTCAAATTCCATTCCAACAACATAAAAGATTGCACTGGAAATAAATACCGCAAGACCTGGCAATCTATGTAGACTTACTTTTTCTGTTAATAACGCTGTTATTGGAATTAACAGGAAAAACAACCAACTATAGGTCCATAAGTTTAAGGCCATTCCAAAAATAAAAAATAGAATCATCGCGAAAAAAGTCATCAGTGCGACTATTTTATTGTCAGTCTTTTTCATTTTATTTAAGTCATCTTGAAGCGAATAATAAATTTCTTGAGGTGTTCCTAATTTTTCCACTATTTGCGCTTCTGCTAACCCCGACTCCAACGCTTCATCATAAAGATAACTATAATCATTAACAATTTCTTTTATTTCTGTTTTACTAACAAGTTTTCTTTCAAAATATGCTGTTAGTTCTTTTAAATATTTATTTTTCATTTTTTGTTTCTCCTCTGCCTAAAATTGTTTCAACATTTGTTAAAAAATCTTCCCATTCTTGAATATTTTTTTTGAGATTTGTTTTGCCTTTTTCGGTAATTGCATAATATTTCCTTTTTGCCCCGAAGGGACTTTCTCTTTCATAAACACGAAACAAACCTTGATTTGTCAACCTTCTTAAAATTGGATAAATCGTATTCTCGTTGACATCAAGAAGATTTGCAAGTTCACTAATTATTTCAAATCCATACATATCTTGATTACTAATAACTTGCAAAATACATAGTTCCAAAACTCCTTTTTTAAATTGAGTGTTCAAGTAATCGCCTCCGGTATTGTGTAATACACACTTCAAGTATATCAAACTACTGTGTAAAACACAATAGCGAAATTGAAAAATTATAAAAAGCTTATCATCAACAGGTTCAAATCAAAAAATTATAATTATTATTGGCTTTGTTGTGGTATAATTGAATCAGATTTATTTTTTTGAAATAACATAATTGGAGAGAAAAAAATGAAAGAATATATTGTAACTGGTGCCACAGGCTATGTTGGTTATGTCTTAGTCCACAAATTGATTGAAAATGGTTATCAACCTGTAAAAATCTTAATTAGATCAAAAAAAAGCAAATCAAGATTTAGCCATTTACCAGTTGAAGTGGCGCTTGGTGACATTAACGATGAACAATTTTTAGAACGAGAAATTTCGCCAAATTCAGTTGTTTTTCATCTAGCTGGAATTGTTGACATCGGCAACTTTAAAAAACAGCAAATTTACGAAACAAATGTCAATGGTTCACTTAAAATAATTAATGCTTGTATAAATAACAAAGCTGAAAAATTAATTTACACAAGTTCTGTATCCGCAATTGTTCCCCCTAAAAACAACGAAAAAATTGTAGAACCTAAACACTTTGAACTTAAAAAACTTTCTGGGCACTATGCAAAGAGTAAAGCAATAACAACTAACTATCTTTTAAATAAAAGTCAAAATGGCAAATTAAATGCTGTAGTTGCTTATCCTTCTGCGATAATTGGACCTTATGACTATAATGTTTCTAATTTAGGCCAAGTTGTTATCAGTTATTTAAATAAATCTCTTTTCGCATATACTAAAGGTAAATATAATTTTGTTGATGTTAGAGATGTTGCCGCAGGTTTAATTAAATGTTATGAAGAGGGAAAAAGTGGTGAAGGTTATTTACTGACAGGCCAAACTGTCACTTTAAAAGAAATGTTTGAGATTTTAAACGAAATCTTAAACCGACCCAAATTACCACTAAAATTACCGCTTTGGTTTATTAAAATGGTTCTACCTTTTGTTGAACTATTTTATACAATTAAAAGGAAAAATCCGATATTTGGGAGATCATCGATTAGATTTTTAAATCAAAATTCCAACTTCGATAACACAAAAGCCAAACAAGAATTAAATTTTAATCCAAGGCCAGTTGCTATTAGTTTCAATGATATGATTAACTGGTTTTATGAAAATAAGCCAGACCTTCTAAAAAAACACAATTAATTTGAAATTGACTGTTTCCGCAATATTTGCGGTTTTTTTATTAGTTTTAAGTATTAGATAGTTTAATTTTTTTTTGCTTATCGCTGAAGCGCGTTATAAAGATTTTTTTCTAATCTAAATCTTTTAGCCTTTTGAAATGCCTAGCTTTATCTTGGCTTTGCCATTTATTTTAAATAATGGTAAATTGTGAAAAACTTAAGCACCACTGATAACTAAAACAAAATATATTAAAACTTTTCCTTATTTATTAAAAATAAATGTTATAATAAAAAAAGAGGTGAAACCATGAACAAAGAGCTTTTAAAACAAAACTATTATCAAGCCGTTAACGAAAAATGGCTAGATAAAGCAGTTATTCCTGGTGATCAACCAGCAATTTCTGCATTTCTTGAACTTCATTTGGATATTGAAAAAACTTTAATGGATTTAGTTGCCAAATGGAATGATGATCAAAAAGGTCTAAACGAAAATTTGTTGAAGTTTGTTAAACTTTACAAAATGGCTAGTGATTTTGAAAAACGAGAGAGTCTCGGCAGTAAACCAATTGAGCCAGTCTTAAAGAAAATTTTAAAATTAACCAGTTTAAAAGATTTAGAAGACAATTATCAAGATTTAGTTTTTGATTCAATCAGTTTGCCATTTCATTTTCATGTAATGCAAGACTTTAAAAACAGTAATAATCAAGTCTTTTATTTTGGCGCTGCTAAATTGTTTTTGCCAGACACTTCCTATTATCAAAACGAAGAACGCAAACAACAACTCATCGGCCTTTTCACTCACACTACTACTCAATTGATGAGCTTATATGGTTATCAACCAGAAGAGATTAACCAACTTCTTAGTGAGGCTCTAAAATTCGATTCTCTTTTAGTTCCCGTTACTAAATCAAGTGTTGAAGCTGCTGATTATGTAAAGATGTACAACCCATTGAGCGCCAAAGAGATTAAAGAAAAGATTAAAAACTTTGATTTAATTGGGAAGGCAGAAAGCGCAGTTGAACAGAGTGTCGATAAGCTGATTGCGACAAACTTAGATTTTATTAATGCTTTTGATGAGATAATTAATGAAGAAAACTTTAAATTCATTAAATCTTGGATGATTGTTTCCAATTTAATTAGCTTTTCTTCTCATTTGACAGATGCAATTAGAGTTGCCGGCGGAGCTTTCACTAGAGCATTATCAGGCATTAAAGAAGCCCGAAGTAAAGAAAAGGATGCCTTTTATTACGCTTATAATTCTTTCAGTCAAGTCGTTGGGCTTTATTACGGTGAAACCTATTTTGGCCCAAAAGCTAAAGAAGATGTCAGACACATGGTCCATGAAATGGTTGATGTCTACAAAGAGCGAATTAAGGATAACACTTGGCTAGAGGATGAGACTAAAGAAAAAGCTTTAAAGAAAGTTGCTGCTCTTTCTGTCCATGTTGGCTATCCAGATGAACTTCCTAAATATTATGAGCAAGCAGATATTAAAAATTATGATGAAGGTTCAAACTTACTTTTAGAATCAATTAAATTAAGAAAATTAATTTACAAAGACAACTTAAATAGATTTAACAACCCGCCAAATAAAAACCTTTGGATGATGCCAGCTTCAATGGTGAATGCCTATTATAGTCCGCAAAATAATCAAATTGTTTTCCCTGCAGCTATTTTGCAAAAACCATATTACAGTCTTGAGCAAACAGCTTCAGAAAACTATGGCGGAATTGGTGCTGTAATGGCACATGAAATCTCTCATGCTTTTGATAATAATGGGGCAAAATTTGATGAAACAGGTTCACTGGCTAATTGGTGGACTGAAAAAGATTTAACCGCTTTTAAAGAGAAATCAAAAGATATGATCGCTTTATTTGATGGTGTTGAAACCGGTTATGGTAAATGTAATGGCGAACTCACTGTTTCTGAAAATATTGCTGATAGCGGTGGACTTAGAGCTGCCTTAGAAGCAAGTAAAAAATTGCCAGACCACGACTATGAACTATTTTTTAAAAACTGGGCTCGTGTTTGGCGAAAAAAAGGCTCACTTGAATACAATCAATTACTATTAACAATCGATGTTCATGGCCCGGCAATTTTAAGAGCTAATATGCAACTCTCAAACTTGCCTGAATTTCAAGATTACTACAAGCTTTCAAAAGAAGATAAAATGTATTTAGCTAAAGAAAAAATGGTAAGTATTTGGTAATTAACATTTAAATTATAAGACTAAAAAATACCTTTGAAAATTTTTTTCCAAGGTGTTTTTTATTTTGTTAATTTATTCAATCATAGTACCATTATTTCCGTTTAAAAAATTTAATCTTTTCTTTCTTTGGACATGATGTTGTAAAAAAGGGATAAATAAAATATAATTGCTTATAGGTAAAGAATTTGAGAAGAGGTAATCTTATGCACTTAAAAAAAACCAGTCAAAAACTTAATATTTATGTTCAAATAGGTGTTTTGGCTGCCTTATCGATTTTAGCTTTTGTTTACGAAATCTACGGAAATACTGAGGTTATTCCGGCACTACAAGAAAGTTTTACAATTTTACTGTCTTTAGCTGCTGTTTGGTTTTTATTTAAAGAAAAACATTATTTTGCAGCTTATGCTATTTTATTTCTTTTAGTTTACGCTTCAGGTCTTTATAGTTTTATTGCTTGGTTTTTTTCGTTAAATTTTTCCTCTAGTAGGTTTTTATTTAATTTCTCATGGTTTTATCCATTTCTTGCTTTAGGTGCGATTTATTTGCTATTATTGATGATTTCCTATCTTTTAAACTCTCGTTTTCACTTTAATAGTCAAAACTTTAAATTAACTCCTTTAATTATCGCTTTTAGTGTATTAATGTTTTTAACTCATAATATTGTTACTTTTATCTTTATTGCCGTAGTTGAGTTTATCGCAATCAACTATAAAAAACTTGCCTCCCTATTTTTGATGTTAGGAAAATCAATTGTTGTTCCTTTTACACTATTGAGATTAATCGTTAATGGAAATATAAAAACTACTACTACTGGTTTGTGGCTTTTAACTTTTTTAGCTTTTTATGTAATTTTCCTAATTGTTCAAGAAATGATTGTCATTTTTAAACCACAAATTAATTAGATTAATTTTAAAAAAGTTCACAACTGAACTTTTTTTTAATAATGTTGTATAATATTTGTAAAAGAGCAGTCAAATAAAGTTGCAAATAAAAATAATAAAGGAGAAAAAATGAAGAAATTGTATATTCTAATAAGTTTAAGTTTTATTTTCTTTTTATTAGCTGGTTGCCAAAGTAAGACTTATGAAGTTTCATTTGAGATGAATGGCGCAACCACTGAACAAATTCGCTCACAAAAAATTAGTAGTGGTAGACAAGCCTTAAAACCTGCAGATCCACTTAAAGATGGGTTTGTTTTTGAGTACTGGCATGAACAAGATAGTGATGTCGCTTGGGATTTTGAAACTAATTCTGTCAATAGCTCCATAACTCTTGTAGCTAAATGGCGAGAGATTGAAGCTGATCTGCCAAATGGCCCCAAGGAACCAACTGAAACTGAAGAGCCTAAGGAACCTGAAGGACCTTCAGAGCCTGGGAAACCTGAAAAGCCAACTATTCCTGAAGAATCTCTTGATCCAGACCAAATTTATATTGATGGAACCACCACTCTTTATGGGCCTGAACTCTGGGCTATTAAAGATGACTTTGAAACAACTAATATCGAGCTTGATGCTGAACATTTAAAAGTTATTGATGCTGATGAATTAGCTGTTTATCAATCCAAGCCAATAAGTATCACTTCTTACCAGTCGCTTGTGATGTCATGGAATGTTATAGATTTAGATAAAGAACAACTTAATTTCTTAGTTTCAATTGGTAAAGATAATCAGTTTAGTCGTTTCTTTATTATGGGCAGTTGGAAAGATGGCAACAATCGTTCCTTTTCTAATCAAGAAGATGATTTTGGCAAAGTCAACGTTGATATTTTAACCAATAAAGATGTAAACAACGACTTAATAATAATTAAGATTACTATTAACACTTTTGAGAGCGATTCTGCCAAAATAAAAAATGTCTCCTTTACAACAAAAAAAGATGATAATTTAGTTTATGATGAATCACTTCTAGTCGAAAAGAAAATTGATGTTGCCCCGATTTCACAACTAGATATTCCGATTATTGGAAATCTAATTTGTTCGCCAACTTCTTTGACAATGGTCCTTAATTATTATGGTAATGATTTAGTCGTGACTGATGTTGCCAAAAAAGTCCAAGATCAAAATAATAACATCTACGGCAATTGGACTCTCAATGCAAGTTATGCTGGTGGGTTTGGCCTTGACAGTCGCGTTGAATATATTAGTAATTTTCAACAAGTCATCGACTACATCAATGAGGATATCCCCGTTATTATGTCAATTAGGTCAAGCTCAATGGATGATTTAACTGGATCAATTATGGCATATCCAAGCGGACATTTAGTTGTCTTAATTGGATTTAAATTAATCGAGGGAAAATGGTATGGAATCTTTAATGATCCTGCTGAGCATGACGCAGCAAAAGTTGAAAGATTTTACGAAATGTCTCAAGTATTAAATGTTTTTAGAAATTATACTTATATTCTTAAGACCATAAAATTTTAATTAATTTACTTTAACAATTATTTAGAAAAATTATGAAAAAAACTACATTTTTTTGTAGTTTTTTTTGTTTATTCTTGATTTCTCAACGATAAAGAGCACTCATTTCCAACTGTAAGCAATAAAAGGGTATTTTGAGTCAAAAAAGACTATAATAAAAGTGGATAAAATATAAGATAGGAGGAATAAATTGTGTCACATATTTTAATCGAAAACTTTGATCCGCTTAAACAACAAAAAGTTGAAATTTTAAGCGCAGATGGAAAGATTGTTAATGCTGATTTGAATCCTAAATTGGATCAGGAAACATTAATTAAGATATATAAAACCATGACTTTGGGTCGGGTTGCAGATATCAGAGCAGTTCAATACCAAAGACAGGGAAGAATGCTTACTTATGCACCTAACATTGGTCAAGAAGCTACCCAAGTTGGAGCAATGGCAGCACTCAATAAAGAGGATTGGCTTGTTCCGGGTTATCGTGAATTAAATATGATGTTGTATAAAGGTGTGCCTTTAGAAAACATCTATCTTTACTGGTATGGTAATGAGATGGGAAGCAAATTTCCAAAAGAGGCAAGAGTTTTACCAGTTAACATTATTATTGGTTCACAAATTGCAATCGCAGCAGGAGTTGCCCTAGCAGCTCAAAAACAAAATAAACCTGAGGTAGTTGTCACAACTATCGGTGATGGAGGAACATCTCATGGTGATTTTAATGAAGGGATGAATTTTGCTGGTACTTTTGATGCTCCACTTGTAATTTTAATTCAAAATAACCACTGGGCTATCTCAACTCCGCGTGAAATCCAAACCAAAGCTAAAACCTTAGCTCAAAAAGCAATTGCCGCAGGAATTAAAGGAATTCAAGTCGATGGTAATGATGTTTTTGCAGTTTATTCAGTAATGAAAAAAGCGACCGAACATGCTAGAAGCGGAAAAGGACCTGTTTTAGTTGAAGCAGTCACTTACCGAATTGGTGCTCACACTACTTCTGATGATCCCACTCTATATCGCAGTGATGAAGAAGTTGAAAAATGGCGAAAACGAGATCCAATTGCAAGATTAAAAAAATATTTAATTGCCAAAAAATGGTGGAGTGAAAAAGAAGATGAACTCCTCGATGCTGAAAATAATAAATATGTTCAAGAAGTTTTCGCTAAAGTTGAAAAATCAGGTGAAGTTCCACTTGAAGATGTTTTCCAATATGTCTACGAGACAATGACCCCAAATCAAATTGAACAATATGAATCTTACAAAGAATTTCTTGAAAGGGGGATGAAATAATGGCTACATTAAATTTAATTCAGGCGATTAATCAAACGCTTGATCAACAATTAGAAAAAAATCCACAACTCGTTGTTTATGGTGAAGATGTTGGATTAGAGGGTGGCGTTTTTAGAGCTACTCAAAACTTACAAAAAAAATATGGTGTTAAAAGAGTATTTGATACTCCAATCGCGGAATCATCAATCGTAGGAACTGCAATCGGAATGGCGGTTAATGGACTTAAACCTGTAGTTGAAATTCAATTCGATGGTTTTATCTTTGTTACATTTTCTCAAATTGCAACTCAACTTGCTAGACTTAGAAATCGCTCACGCGGTAACTATCCTGTTCCAATCGTCATCCGAGTTCCTGTTGGTGGTGGAATCAGAGGTTTAGAACATCACTCAGAAAGTATTGAAACATTTTTTGGTCATATTCCAGGAATAAAGGTTGTAATGCCTTCTACTCCTTATGATGCTAAAGGATTGTTGACTTCAGCAATTCAAAGCAATGATCCAATTATTTTCATGGAACCAAAACGGATTTATCGTTCAGGTAGACAAGAAGTCCCCGAACAAGAGTATCAAATTCCAATTGGTAAAGCTAAAGTTTTAAAACAAGGAAACGATTTAACCTTAGTCGGTTGGGGTGCTCAACTAAGAGAAATAAATGAAGCGGTTAAAGAGGTTGAAAGTCAAACTTCGATATCTGTTGAAGTAATTGATCTTCGCACAATCAGTCCTATCGATAGCGAAACGATTATCACTTCTGTGAAAAAAACTGGAAGATTTTTAGTTGTTCATGAAGCTGCAAGAACTTACGGCCCAGGAGCTGAACTAATTTCTTTAGTAAATGAAAAAGCCTTTCTCTATTTAGAAGCTCCGCCCACCAGATTAACTGGTTTTGATATCGTTGTTCCTCTTGCTCGAGGAGAGCATCACCATATGATTAATAAAGAACAAATAATTGCAGAAATTAAAAAAATTGTTGCATTTTAAAAGAGGAGATGACAAATAATGTATGATTTTAAATTTGCTGACATCGGTGATGGTGTTGTTGAAGGTGTCATTTTAGAATGGAAAGTAAAACTTGGCGATAAAGTAAATGAAGGTGACACTTTAGTTATTGTTGAAACTGATAAAGTTAACGCTGAACTTCCTGCTCCAGTCTCAGGTGTTATAACAAAAATTGGTAAACCCCAAGGAGAAGTTATTCACGTTGGAGAGACCGTTGTCGTTATTGATGACGGTAGTTCACCGCAAGAAAAACCTTTAGAAGAACCTGCCCAAGAAGAAAAAGGCGCATCAGTTATTGGCGAAATTGAAGTCTCTTCTGCTATAATTGAAGAGAGTAGTGAAGCAAAGGAAACTGTTGTTGAACCGGAACGAAAAAAAGCTCTTGCGACTCCTGTAGCTCGGGCGCTTGCCAAAAATAATAATCTTGATATTAATGAAATTACCGGAACCGGTCCAAACAACCGAGTTCTTAAAGAGGATATTTTAGCACATCTAGAGAAACAAACAGTCCCAACTCCACCTCCAATTTCAAAACCTGTCTTTAGCCCTGGGGAAGATGTTAGAATTGAGCCTCTCAGCTCAATTAGAAAGTCAATCTCGCAAGCGATGACCGTTTCCAAACGGACTATTGCAGATACAGTATTAATGGATGAAGTTGTTGTCGATGAACTGATTTCTTTAAGAAACAGCTCAAAAGGGCAAGCTGAAAGTTTAGGGATTCGCTTAACTTATATGGCTTTTATTGCTAAAGCTGCTATAATAGCATTAAAAGAATTCCCAATCTTTAACTCCAGTTACGACCAAGAAAAAGAACAACTAGTTTACAAAAACTACATCAATTTGGGTTTTGCGGTCGACACTGCAGCAGGTTTAATTGTTCCAAATATTAAGAATGCCCAAAACTTAAGTATTTTTGATTTAGCTAAACAAATTAGGGAATTAGCAACAAAAGCAGTTGAACGAACAATTCAGCTACCAGAAATTCAAAATGGAACCTTTACAATTACTAATTTTGGTTCTGTAGGTATTGCCTATGGTACCCCCATTATAAATTACCCTGAAGTTGCGATTTTGGGAATTGGAAAAATTGTTAAAAAACCAATCGTAAAAGATGATCAAATTACAACTGGATTTGTCCTTCCGCTATCCTTAGCTGTTGATCATAGAATAATTGATGGCGCAGATGCGGGTAGATTTTTATTACTTATTAAGGAGTTATTGAGCAATCCACAATTAATGTTATTGAGGTGAGAAAATGAAAAGTTATGATTTAGTTGTTTTAGGTGGTGGACCAGGTGGTTATGTAGCGGCAATTAAAGCGGCCCAAAATAATTTAAAAGTTGCTTTAATTGAAAAAGACGTTGTTGGCGGGATTTGTTTAAATCATGGTTGTATTCCAACCAAAGCTATTTTGAAAAGCACAAAAACATATGACTTGTTTAAAAATGCAAAAAGTTATGGAATCAATGTTGAAAAAGATGCTTTTTCCTTTGATTTAACTAGTATCATTCGCCGCAAAGATGGTATCGTAAGAAGACTTACAACCGGAGTTAAAATGTTACTCAAAAAAAATGGAGTTGATGTTTATAATGGTTACGGTGAAGTCTTAAATAAAAATGAAGTGAGTGTCAACGATGAAACAATCAGAGGCGACAACTTAATTATCGCAACCGGCGGAACAGCTATTATTCCTCCAATCCCAGGAGCAAAAGAAGCTTATAAATCTGGTTTTGCAGTAACTAGTATGGAACTTTTAAATGTAACCGATTTACCTAAAAAACTAACTATAATTGGTGGCGGTGTTATTGGTGTTGAGTTTGCAACAATCTTCAATTCACTTGGCTCTGAAGTAACAATTATCGAGATGCAAGAAACTATTGTTTCAGCGATGGATGAAGAAATTATTGATGAGTATAGTAAAATCTTAAAAAAATCTGGCGTTAAAGTTATTACAGGCGGTGAAGTGAAAAAAGTTTCTTCAAATAGCATTGTATACAGTTACAAAAATGAAGAAAAAGAACTTCCAGCTGATTTAGTTCTTCTCGCTGTTGGAATAAGACCAAATATTGATTCTTTTAAAAAGATAAATCTTAAAATGGCTGGTTCCGGCGTTGAAGTAAACGAACGGCTCCAAACAAGTCTTGAAAATGTCTACGCAATTGGAGATGTTACTGGAAAACATATGCTCGCCCATGTGGCATCTGCAGAAGGAATTGTCGCAGTGGAAAACATTTTAGGTACTAAAACTAAAATCAATTACAACCAGATTCCTGCAGCTATTTATGGTTCACCAGAAATAGCCACAATTGGAATGACTGAAAAAGAAGCCCAAAACCAAAACTTAAAATATACTGTTTCAAAATTCCCCTTGCTAGCTAATGGGAAAGCCTTAGCTGATGGAGATTCCACAGGATTTATTAAGATTATTAAAGGTCTTGAATTAGATGAAATCTTAGGCGCTCATATTCTGGCTTACAATGCAGTTGACTTGATTTCAGAAATTGCTGTCGCAATGAGATTGGAGTCAACAAACAAAGAGGTTGCCTCAACAATTCATCCCCATCCTTCGCTTTCAGAAATTATTATGGAAGCTGCAATGGACAAACCAATTAATTTTTAAAAACAAAAGGAGAAATTATCTCCTTTTTTTCTATTTCTATTCAATTATTCCACTCAATAGCAATTCACTAAATTCAGCCTTATTAACATCTAAAAGAATGCTTTCAAGGACAATATCATCAAGTGCCTTTAAGACTTCCGTTTTATTATATTTAACTTTTTTAAGTCTATTTTCAATTATCTCAACCGGCAACAAATCAAAATAATCGCCATAGATTTTAATATTTTCAATTACACCTAAATTTAAATCTAAAACGATATTAAACATTCCGCCACTTATTCTTTTGCTCAACTTTTTAGTGTAGGGGGGCTGTTTTTCAAACCGCCATTCATCGGTCATATATTTTTCTGCGAGTTGGTTAATAATCTGCTCCTCTTCTGGAGAAAGATGGTATACCTTGGTTGTTATTTCGTTTTCTAGATGCTTTATTAATTGCGCTTCGTTCAGCTTCGGTAAATACTGTTTTAAATTAACAACTCGACTTCTCACACTTTCGATTCCTTTGGAAATAAGTTTCTCATTATTTGGTGTTATTGTCCGGATCATTGTCTCAATATCAACATCATATAATAATGTGCCATGAATTAAAAATCCATATTTATTTTGTAAAAAGGCAACCCCGCTAATTTTTTTATTATTAAAAAGAAGATCATTGCGACCACTAAACTCAATATCAAGACCTATTTTTGCCATCGCATCGATAACTTTTTGTAAGTATGGTTTAAAAGAAAAGTTTTCTGTCTTTTTTGTAATCATTGAAAACATAGTATTATTTTCATCGGCATAAACAGCACCACCACCTGACGGTCTGCGGTAAACGTCAATCTTATTTTCTTTTAAATAATCTAAGTTAACTTCATTTTCAAGCACTTGATGTTTGCCGATAACAACACCTTTTATTTTCCAAGTAAAGAAATAAGCTTCATCAGCTTTAAGCAAATTTTGCATAATATATTCTTCTAAAGCAAAATAAAAGTAAGGTTTTAAATTGCCTTGATTATTATGTTGAACTAAAATCAATTCTCTCACCTCACAAGATTCACTAATATTATAACATTTATCGCCCCGATAATAGATAAATTTACATTCTAAGATTATTATCAGTTTTTCTTTTAATATTGAAAAAGTATTTTATCGTGTATAATATAATTAGCAAACTAAAAGGAGTTTATTATGGCAAAATTAATTTGTTTTACCCCCAGACTCTTAACTGAGAATTCAGTTGAAAAACAATTTATTAACACTCGTTATTTAACCCCATTAGTTAAACGCGGTTTTAACACTGTAATGTTAACTGCAGATAACCCCAACATCGAAGATATTTTAACGTTATGTGACGGCTTTATCATTACCGGTGGAACAGATATCGATCCTGTTCACTACAACGAAACTAATGAAGGCTTATCAAAAAGTGTTTCAGAAAAACTCGATCAAATTGATAAAGATGTCATTGAGTACGCTGTAAAAAATAAAAAACCGCTTTTAGGAATTTGTCGCGGTCATCAATCGATAAATGTTTTCTTAGGAGGATCACTCCATCAAGATCTAAACGAGAAAAATGTTGATCATAAAAATATTGGCAAAAACCATTTTATTCAAATGAAACAACATCCACTTTTTGCTTGGGATAAAGTTATTAATGTTAATAGTTATCATCATCAATCAATTAAAAATCTCGCCCCTGAATTTGAAGTTATTGGAGTTCACGAAGACTCTACTATCGAGATGATCGTTCACCGAAGACTACCTATCTTTGCTGTCCAGTGGCATCCAGAGGTAAACTCTAATTCCCCTGAATCAAAAATCATTTTTGATGCTTTTGCTAAATTAGTCAAAGCCAACTTTTAAAAATAAAAACTCCATTCTAAAAAAGAATAAAAAAAGTTTATCGCAAAAGTATTTTTTTAAGCAATAAACTTTTTTTTGTTTTATTTATTATTAGTATCATTTTTTGCAAACACATCTAAAAAGACTTTTACAAGTTTAGGATCAAATTGTGTCTTGCTGCATCTTTTGATTTCTTCAACTGCTTCGGCATGACTCATCTTCTTTTTATAAGGTCGTTCTGATGTCATCGCTTCGTAAGAGCTGGCAATCGCGATTATTCTCGCTCGAAATGGTATTTCATCGCCTTTCAAACCTCTTGGATAACCAAAACCATCAAAACGTTCATGGTGATATAAAATATCTTCCGCAATTGCAGCATAGTCCGGGATTGTCACAATTATTCGGTAACCGATCTCTGGATGTTTTTTTATTAAGGTCCACTCTTTTTCGGTCAGCTTTCCTTTTTTGTTAAGGATTTTCTCATCAATTGCAACTTTTCCGATATCATAAAGCTCACTAGCAATTTTCAACATCTTTATCTCACTGCCTCGCAGCTTTAACTTTTTCCCCATTTTAAGAGCAATTTCTGTAACTTTTCCTAAATTATCTTTTTTATATGGCATTTTATCAGCTACCATCTGCTTAAATTTAGCAACTATTTTAGCTCGATGATCTTTCATTTTGATTAATTTATTTGTATACATCATATTTTCTGCTTCTTTAATTACTAAATCAATATCTCGGTCGCATTTTTTTGTTGCAAGCCCAAATGAGATTGAAATATTCATGCCATAAATTGTTAATTTTTCAAATTTTGCTTCAATTACAGCAAGCATTTTTTGCGCTTCAGCATAAGATGTGTTAGGAAGTAATACCGCAAACTCATCACCGCCAATTCGCGAGATATATTGATTAAATCCAAAATTTTTAACTAGTTTTTCAGCAACAAATTTTAAAAGTTCATCACCTGCATCGTGACCAAAAGCGTCGTTTGTAATTTTTAAACCATTAATATCCGCAAAAATAACAGATAAGGGATAATATTTTTCTTTACTAAACTCAATGATGTTTTCTTCATAACTTCTTCTATTATAGAGATTGGTCAAAGCATCATAGTATGACAACTTTAAAATCTTCTGCTCATTTTCATAGCGTTCTGTAATATCAATTGAACGAATTGCAACTCCAAAAATCTCTTCAGAAGAATTTTTAATTGGTGTATAATGCTCTTCTAAATATTTTCCTTTATTGACTTCTACTTCAAATATCATATTAACTATTTCACCAGCAAAGGCCTTATCAATACATTCCTTGATTCTTAAACGCATCTCCTCATCATCAATATAATTTAAATAATTTTCACCAATATTAACATCTGTAACATAAAACGTCCTCATCTGACTACAATGAAAATCGTTAATTGCAATATAATTATAATTTTTATCAACAGCAAAAAACTCCATTTTTGCAGTAGAATCAATACTTGACTGTAAAACGGCTTTTTGTTCAGCTAAAATTTTTTCTTGTTCTATTTTTTCTTTTTGAAAGTGAATAACGACCGAAACAAGCATCGTTGCGATTGGGAAAACTATTAGAAATGGAACATAAGTAATTCTTAAAATTTCTACCGACTGGGGATAAGGCATTGTTAAAAATGCTAAAATAGTTAAAACACTAACAATAAAGCCAAAAAATAAATACTCTAAATAAAGATTCATCTTGGGGAGTTTTTTTCTAATGTTATGCCAGAAAACTCCAAACCCGCCCGATAAAACAATTGTTAAAATTCCTGGTAAAACTCCTCCACCAGCAATCGTTAGCCGATAGCCAATCGCAATCACAGCAGCTATCAAGGTTGGGACTAAACCAAAAAACAACCCAATAATCGAGAGCATAACAGTCCTGGCATCAAAAAAGACTCCTTCTCTCAAAACCCATGGGTCGTGCATCAATAATATAACCATGCCACCAAGAATAATTCCTGAAATTATATTTTTAGATATTTTGTTTTTTTCAAAGCGCAATATTACATAGACAAAAATGATTGAAAATATGATTACTGCATTGGAAATTAAATTCATTATTATTTCAAAAATTTCTTTTGGCATAACTGTTCACTCCAGAAAATATCATTTTTAGAAGTTTGAACAAAACAATATTAAACTGGCTATTCAATTTAATAATACCATATATTGGTAACATCTTAGTAGTAATGTTCATTTTTTAATGATAAATTTAACTTAAATCGTTAAAATCCCTTTAGGTTAAAACTATGATATCACATTTTTAACTAAATTAAAAACACTATTTCTTATTGCTTATTTTTTTAGATGTTTTAGTAAAATAAAACAAAAAGAAATCATTATTTCAAAATTTTTTTGCTTATTTTTTTAACTGTTATTAGTTGTTTTTTGCAATATTTTATTGAATAAAAGCGAAATTACGCTATAATACTATTGTAGCTATGCTTCATAAAAGGAGAAAACTTATGCTCACATTTGACAGGAAAATAAGTAATTTTAAGTCAATTGTATTAAAAGTAGTTATCTTGCTTGTGATGTTTTTAGTTTCCGTTTTAGTTTATTTTAGTGGTGGCACAAAAAGTGCGATTTCCCATTTGATGTATATTCCCATTGTCTTATCAGGATTTTTATTTGGATAC
The DNA here is from genome assembly GCA_012522345.1 of Acholeplasmataceae bacterium. Classification (GTDB taxonomy): domain Bacteria; phylum Bacillota_I; class Bacilli_A; order Acholeplasmatales; family UBA5453; genus UBA5453. The sequence goes on from JAAYKO010000062.1 coordinate 35,785, forward strand.
AAATGGGCCTTTTTTTTAAGTCTCATCGGAGGACTTTTCTTAGGACCTTTTATGCCGCTTGATGTTTCTTTAAATGTTAAACAGGATTTGGCAAATTGGATAATTAGAACCGTTGTCTTTGTTTTACTTGGAGTTGAGAGTGGAATTGCCAAAAATTACGTTTCCTTGAGTGAAGGCAAATACAATCGTTCATTATATTATCATTATGCAACAAACATCCCTAATTTAAATATTTTAAAGATGTTAGATGAAAATGAACTCGAACCTAGTAAAGGTTTGACTGCCGTTACAGTCTTGATTTTAAATTATGAAAAAATAGTAGAGTTTTTCACTACTGAAGTCTACAACAAACTAATCAGCAATATCTATAATGATCTAAACAATAAGATCTCTCATAAAAAAGTAGTCTTAAGTAACAACTCAAATAAGTTTTGGTTGCTTGTTGATGATAACTCACCTAAGGATGTCGTAAAAGAAATCCGCGATATCATTGTTAAGTTTAGAAGAGAAAATGAATTTTCAGTTTACTTTGAGTTCTCGCTCGGTCATGAATTAATTTATTCGATTGCTGAAAAAGAAGAAACCTTATTTTATGCTTCCACAAATAAAGCTTATAAAGTTGCTGCAGCTAAAAACACCATTATCGCTGATAAGATTAATAAACAATATGATTATACTTTACTATCAGATTTAGACCTTTCGTTAAAAGATAATGATTTCTTTTTAGTCTATCAACCTTTAATTCCTAATTATAAAACTAGGACTTTATTTTTTGAAGCTTTAATCAGATGGAATCATCCCGAAAGAGGACTGATTCCCCCAAATGATTTTATTCCTTTAGTTGAAGAGACACTGCTGATCAATAGACTTACTCTTTGGGTCTTAAATAAAGCCATTGAAAAGACTAAGTTTTTTGAAGAACAAGGCTTGGATACCAGAATCTCAATTAATGTCTCGCCGCGTAACATTTATAGTTCTCGCTTTATTAAAAGTGTCATTGATATTTTTAATATTCATAATGTTGACCCTAAAAAAATTGAATTTGAAATTACCGAAGGAACAGCGATGAATGCTTCTGCTGAAACTATTGAGCACTTACAACAATTAAAAGATTTAGGTGTTGAAATCGCAATTGATGACTTTGGTAAAGGCTATTCATCAATTTATTATTTGACAAGTTTTCCAATCTCAACAGTTAAAATTGATCGCAATTTTACCTTAGAAATCCTCTCCAATCCTCGCCAAAAGATTTTGATTGAAGAATCTGTTAATTTATTGAGAAAGCTTGGTTTTGATGTCATCTGTGAAGGTGTTGAGACTTTTGAACAATTAGAAATTATTCAAGAGATGAATGTTGACTACTATCAAGGATATTATTTTTCTAAACCATTAAATGATCAGGATATTAATAATTGGACAAAAAACTATTGTAGCATTTTAAAAAAGCGGTTTTATAATTAAACTCCTTAAAACTTTTTTACTGATGTTGCTTTAATAAATTGACATTATTAAGACCAAATGTTAAAATTGTCTTAATCTTTTTTATTAATTATGTTTCATTTCTTAATTTAATTATAAAAGGAGTTCACTTGATGAGTTTTTTAGATTTTTATGTAGTTGTTTTAATTTTAATCTTTATATTGTTTGTCTTTTTCTTTTTCTACTTATTGAAAAACAAAGATTCTCTTTCTTTGCTCTTTTCAGTTTTTTCGCTCTTTAGTGCAATTTGTCTTTTTGGTGTTATCGGCCAATTAAAGTCTTCTTCTATGGAACAAATCCTCTTTTTTCAAAAGATTAAATATATTGGTCTGCCCTTTATGGCACCAACCTTTTTAATGTTTTTATTTAGAATTCATAATATTGCCTATCGAAGCCCTTTGGCTGTTTTTAGTCTATTTGTTATCCCTTTTATTATCTTTGCTTTAGTGATGACAAATGAATTTCATCATTTATATTACCAAAGCGTACAAACTTTTGAATATCGCGGTTATTTAATAACTTCACGTGAAGCTGGCCCGCTTTATTACCTTGGATTCGGATATCATGTTTTAATGTATGCCGGTGGTTTTTATTTAACTCTTAAAATCTCTGCTCGCAAAAATAAAAACATTAAAGTCTTAAGTTATCTTTTAATGGCTAGTATAGTTTGGTCTTTTCTTTTTCACATTTTTTATTTATTTAAATTGCTTCCATTTGGTGTTGAAATCCCCCTTATTGGTTTTCTTTTACAATTGCTTGCTTTTTTATGGCTTATGTTTTACTGTCGCTTATTTGATGCTTATGAACTTCGTCATATCGCAACCCCTAAACTCCAAGAGGGAATTATAATTATTGATAATGATTTTGACTTAATTTATTATAATCCCGCAGCTAAAACTATGTTTGATTGGTTAAACCCAAAATTGATTGGCGTTTCTTTCTCCCAAACTCCTTTAGGTAAACATCTCCTTTTTAATGATGATGTTAATTTTGTTTTAAAACTTGATGTTTTTGGCGAAGAAAAACATTTTAATTTTAATACTACTTCACTATATAGCCATAATGAAAAATTAAAAGGTTTTGTCTATGTCTTTAGTGATTACACTAAACGAATTCAGTTGGAAAATGAATTAAAATATCTCGCCAACTATGATGGTCTAACTCAGCTTTACAATCAAATTACAATACTTAACAAAGCTGAAACTGCTTTTAAAGAAGCCAAATGTCTTCAGACTCTATTCTCGGTTGTTGTAATAGATGCCAATGGTTTTAAAAGAATAAATGATAGTTTTGGTCATCTATTTGGCAATCTTGTTTTAAAAGAACTTGCTACTGTTATTAAAGAAATTTTTGCTAATGAAGATTGTCTTTTAGGTCGACTCGGTGGTGATGAGTTTTTAATTGTTTGTCACTGCTTAGAAAAAGATTGCATCGCTGACAAGTTAGCTGATTTAGTTAAAAGGGTCGGAAAGATCCGCAAAAACAAACTCAAAGAACTAGCTCTTTCAATTAGTGTTGGTGTCCATCAAATCGATTTTAAGAAAGATGCTGACCAAACACTTGAAAAAGCGATTCACTCAGCTGATCGCGCCATGTATAGGGCTAAAGAACAAGGAATCAACATCGTAAATTACTACTAATAACCAAAAAAGTCTAGAAAAAATCTAGACTTTTTTTAATTTCAGATGTTTATTTTAATTTCTACCAGGATCCCAAATAATTGGATACTCTTTCCAAATTCCGTAGGAACCAATACTTCGAGGAATAATGTTTGCTCCAGTGACTGGATTATGCGGAACGTCTTCTAGAGCTTCCCACAAGGAACCATCATGAACTACAAAATCTCCTTGAACGTAAGTATTAAAAGGGGCAAACATGTCTGTTATTTCAATCCAACCATTTCTTTCTGCTCCTGGTGCAGATTCACTATTGGAGTTTGAAGTTCCATTCCAATAATATGTCTTATTGTTAAAGATTACTCTTTCCTTAATGTAACCCGTGTTTAAATACTCATTGTTGGGACGCCACTGATCAGTTAATTCTCGCCAACCATTTCTTCCTAACAAAGGATCAATATTTACTGCATTAGTATCTTTTGTCCACATAAACTTTCTAACTGTTTCATCTTCACTAGTTATCGTGACGATGTTCGCTTTTGAATATGATGTTTGACTATTATATTCGCCTCTTTCAACACTAGCAGTAAAGTGACTTGAATTATTTAAAGCTGGGCCCCAAATGTAGTTTGATTGAACAATATAGTAAGCACCGTTACTGGTGACAATCTCACCTCGTTCATATTTTGCTTGACCATTAAAAGCGTTGTATTCACTAGTTGCCTTTTTCCAACCTGTCCAATCTTCTAATTGGCTATAATTAGTGGACTTTGCTGATGCAAAATACCATTCCTTTTGACCATTGGAATCAATACTATAGACAAAGTCGCCAAGTTTATATTTATTTGAGCCAATTGCGAAATAAAGTCCAAATGGTTCCCAACCCCAATGGTTTATCTCCGGAGGGCTTGTTAAACCGTTATTTTTTGCACGCCAAAATTGACCATCATAATAGACAACATCACCAACACTATAAGTTGCTCCACTTGTAAATGCGGCACTATACTTTTTCCAGCTTCCTCCTGGGGGTTCACTCCAATTACCACCATAGACTGAAATATAAAATCCTTTTAGTTCTTCAGGCCCATCATAATATACTATTTCACCACTATTATAACCTCTACCACCGGCCCAAATTTTAAGAATGTTAGGGGCGTAAAGATAATCTTCATAACCCCAATTATCATAACCTGTCGACAATAAAATCGTAAGTTTTGTCGGATTGGTTAAACTATTTAATTGTAAATCGACTAAATTTACCGAATAAATAATAACTTCATAATTTCCTGACGGCAATGTTAAGTTGTCGCAGGCTACTCCATCGCATTTAACATAGTAATAAATATCATGTTTTCCTTTACTATCGGTAAAATTTCCATTATTATTATAGTGTTTAAATTTAAAAACCAAGTTTTTTAAAGTTTCATTATGAGTTGTTAAATTATCATAATCAACAATAAAGTTATTGAGGTTAAAATTGCTTGTGAAAGTGACTTCTTCCTTAAATAAAGTAGATTCACCATTATCCCAAACAGCACTATAGCGATTGTTTTGAACTGCTGTAGTAATAATTGCAATTTTCAAAAAGTTATAACCTGTTGGAAAAGTATTGGCGTTTAATTCAATTCTTTTTAATACTGGGATAGTAACAAAATCCTCACTCTTTTCGACCATTTGATTATAATACACAAACTCGCCATCAGGAATAGTGTCGAAATCATTTTCATATTCATAATTTAAAAGATCAATATCTTTTTGGGTTACACCTTGGCTTGATTCCCATTTATGAATCACTTTAAATCTGAGATTGATATTGGTATAAGCTTTAATGTGAACTTTAATTTCTAAATTAAGATAGTATTTGCCACCTTGATTATAAATATAGGAATTTAAAGATCCTGAACCTGTAGTTGGTAATTTAATTGTTAA
>JAAYKO010000063.1 GCA_012522345.1 Acholeplasmataceae bacterium
AATCTTCTTTAAACATGCCTAAATATAGGCTTTTTCGATGATTTATCCACATGATCGGTTATAGAAATAAAAAAAGGGACCATGTAGGTCCACAAGAATAATTAAATTCTCATTTCTTTACAGCCCCCTTTTTTATTTAATTTTCTTTAGTCGCCAAATATCCTCATTGTATTGGGCAATAGTTCGATCGGTTGAAAAGAAGCCTGATTTTGCAGTATTAATAATTGTTTTTTTAATCCAAGTTTCTTGATCTTGATAAAGCTTATTAGCTGCTGCTTGTGCTTCTTTATAAGCATCAAAGTCTTTTAAGACAAAATATTGATCACGATTTAAAAGTGATTCTCTTATCTCTAAAAACTCATCAGCTTTAACATCAGAGAAAAAGCCATTTGTCAATTGGTCGATAACTCTTTTTAGTTTCGGATTATTTAAATAAATTTCAACTGGCTTGTATGTTTTTGTTTTTTCAAGTTCGGTTACTTCTTCTGCTCGCATCCCAAAAACAAACATATTCTCATCGCCAACGAGTTCATTAATCTCAACATTAGCACCATCTAAAGTGCCGAGTGTTAGAGCTCCATTCATCATAAACTTCATATTACCAGTCCCACTTGCCTCTTTTGAAGCAGTTGAGATTTGTTCGCTAATATCTGCAGCTGGCATAATTGATTCAGCATAAGTAACATTATAATCTTCAACAAAAGCGACTTTAATGTATTGTGAAATTTCTTGATCGCTATTTACTTTAACTGCGATTGTATTAATTAATTTAATAATCTTTTTCGCAAAGTAATAAGTTGGGGCGCTTTTTGCTCCAAAAATAAATGATTGTGGATGGAAATTTTCTCGCATTTGAGGATTTTCTTTTAATTCATTATATAAATACATTATATGAAGCGCATTTAAAAGCTGTCTTTTATATTCGTGAAGTCTTTTAACGTGGATATCAAAGATTGAATTTGGATCGAGACTGACTCCAATTTGGTCATTAATTTTTTTCGCTAAAGCCTTTTTACGGGCAAGTTTCATCGCTTTAAATTCTTTTTTAAATTTAGGATCATCTTGATATTTTAAAACCTTTTCCAAATTTCTTGTCTCAACAATCCATTCCGGACCAATAGTTTTATTTAGAAGTTCTACTAGCTCAGGATTAGACTGCAATAACCATCTACGATGAGTAATACCATTAGTTTTATTATTAAACTTATTGGGATAAAATAGATGAAAATCTTTCATCGTAATACTTTTTAAAATTTTTGTGTGAAGTTTCGCAACTCCATTGACACTAAATGAGCCAACTATTGCTAGGTTTGCCATATGAATTAAACCGTTTTTGATTATTGCCATATCATAAACTTGACGCGAATGAGCACCATATTTTTCTTTTAATTGTAAATCAAATCGGCGGTGAATTTCCTCAGTTATTGTATAGATTCTCGGTAGTAAGGGCTGAAAAAGTCTAATTGGCCACTTCTCTAGAGCTTCAGCTAAAATTGTATGGTTTGTATAAGCGACACAATTTTTAGTAATATTCCAAGCATCCTCCCATAAGAAATCTTCTTCATCGACTAAAATTCGCATCAGTTCAGGAATAATTAGTGTTGGATGTGTATCATTGATGTGAAAAACGACATAATCAGCCAAGTTTTTTAAAGTTCCGTGTTGTTTTTTATGTTTTCTTAAAATGCTGATAACACCGGCAGAGCTAAATAAATATTGTTGTTTAAGTCTTAAAATTTTACCTTCATCTGTGTGATCATCTGGGTATAACATCTCTGAGATTTGACGGAGTTTTTTGTGGTATTCAAAAGTTCCGCCTAGGTTTTGGGTTTTATCACTAGCTTCAGTGTTCCAAAGTCTTAAACTATTGATAACACCATTCTCATAACCAACGATTGGGACATCATAAGGTACAGATCTAACGTATTCAGCGTTTTTATGAATAACTTTTAATCTACCATTTTGGCTTTCAATTTCAATATGACCATAAAATGGAACATCGACCGCTTCTTCAGTTCTTCTAATCTCCCAAACATGAATATCTTTAAGCCAGTGATCAGGGTATTCTACTTGATAGCCATCTTCAATTGACTGTTTAAAAAAGCCATAACGATAGCGAATGCAGTTACCGTGAACGGGCAGTGCGAGTGCAGCTGATGAATCCATAAAACAAGCCGCTAAACGACCTAAACCTCCATTGCCTAACCCCGCATCTGACTCTTGATGTTCAATTTCATTGATATCGAGGTTTAACTCGTCAAATGCCGCTTTTACAACATCATAAAGACCAGCATTCATTAAATTATTAGTAATCATTCTTCCCATTAAAAATTCCATTGAAAAATAATAGACTTGCCTAACATCTTCTTGAGCTTGTTTAGTCTTAATCCAATCATTTGAAAGATGTTTTTGGACCAATTCGCCTAATGCTACATAATGTTGATAACTATTAGATTTTTCAAAGGGAATTGCATAAGTCGATTCTACTTGTCTTTTAAAGTGATAAATAAATGTTTCTTTATCTTTAAAACAATTCATTTTGATTATCCCTCATCTTTTATTTTTTTAAAAATACCACTTTATTATACCACAACTACTGTGTTTTCTTAAGCAAAAACAAGCTGTAAACAATTACAGTTTATTCCGCTAACTTTAAAATTGAAATCGAGAGCGGTGCAATAAGCATTTTAACGTATTGTTGTTGACCGTGTTTAAAGCCATCAAAAGTAAACAATTCAGCGCCATTATATTGTCCAGAACCGCCATATTTACTCTGATCACTATTAATAATTTCACGATATTTTCCTTTTTTCGGCACACCTTGTTCAAAATTATGATGAACGTTTGGGGTCATATTTAAGACAACCACCACAAAAGAACCATCTTTTGCATATCGGGCATAAGAGAAAATTGATTGTTCCCTGTTAGTAGCATCAAGCCAGATAAAACCATCTTGCTGATGATCCAACTGATGAAGTGCTTTTTCATCGTGATAGAGTTTTAAAATATCAGAGACAAAAAGATTAGCACTTTTATGTGACTGAAAATCCAATAAGTGCCAATCTAGACTCCGGTTATGGTTCCACTCTGAAAAATGAGCGAATTCTTGTCCCATAAAGAGGAGTTTTTTACCGGGATGCGTTGCCCAAAGCCCGATTAAAGCCCGATAATTAGCAAACTTTTGCCAGTAATCGCCTGGCATTCTCGTTAAAAGTGTACCTTTGCCATGGACGACCTCATCGTGCGAAAAAGGTAAGATAAATTGTTCGGAAAAAGCATATGTTAAGCCAAATGTTATATCATCATGGTGCCACTTGCGATAAATTGGATCTTTTTTAAAATAACGTAAAACATCATTCATAAAACCCATATTCCATTTATAATTAAATCCTAAGCCACCATGACTAACTGGTTTTGTTACACCTTCAAATGCTGTTGAATCTTCAGCCATCAATAAAATTTTATCATCATGCTTAAAGAGAACTGTTGAGAGTTGTTTCAAAAAGTCTAAAGCGCCATAGTTAACGCCATTTCTAAAGTCACCTAAATAGTAAATTAAATTTGCAACTGCATCAATTCTAAAACCATCAACATGAAAATGTTTTAACCAAAAAAGGGCATTAGAAATTAGAAAACTTCGGGTTGTTCCTTTTGCTAAATCTAAATTAGCGGTTCCCCAAACTTCATTTTCTCGCTTCCACTTTTCATCATATTCATAAAGCGGAGTCCCATCAAAATAGTAAAGCCCATGAGGGTCTTTACAAATATGACCTGGAACCCAATCTAAAATTACGCCAAAACCTTCTTGATGGAGGCGATCAATCATGTACATTAAATCTTTAGGTACGCCAAATCTACTTGTAGCAGCATAATAACCTGTGCCTTGATAACCCCAACTACCATCGAGCGGATGTTCATAGACTGGCATTAACTCAATATGGGTAAAATTTTGAGTTTTCAAATAGGTAATTAATTCTTCAACAAGATCATTAAATTTAATAAAGTGACCGTATTTTCTGCGCCATGAACCGAGATGAACTTCATAAATCGCAAGCGGTTTATCATAAATTAATGTTTTTTCTTTTTGCCACTTAGAGTCATGCCACTCGTAGCCTTCTAAATCATAGACTTTAGATGCAGTTCCTGGCCTTTCTTCAGCAAAAGTCGCATAGGGGTCAGCTTTATAGAGTTTCTCGACACCGGTGTCAAGGTAATACTTATATTTAGCCCATTCTAAGTTCCAAGGAATAGTAATACTCCAAACCCCAATCTCATCAATCTTAGTCAGTTGATGCGCATTGATGTTCCAACCATTAAAATCTCCGACTACGGATAAATATTTTGCATTGGGGGCATAGACAGTAAATCGAGTAGATTCAATAACACCTGCTTGGTCTCTGTTTAAAAATGAACCAAAAATTCTTTTCGCATCATAGAGTTTTCCTTGATTAAAAAAATATGCATCTTCTTGATTAAATTTAAACATCTACTGGCTCCTCATTATTTCATTAATTTCTTTTAAGGTAAAACCTTTATTATAAAGTGCTTTTTTTACTCTTAATTCTAACTCTTTACCGCTGAATTTTTTTTGATGTTTTTTTAAGGCTTGTTCATAAAATTTCACAATGCTTTTTTTGGAATCAAAAGCGTCTTTAGTTAAATGTTTAATAATTAATTTATCAATCTCGCGGCTCTCGTAACCTTTATAAATCAAAGAACGTTTAACCTTTTGATAAGCTTGATTATAATTAGCAGTTTTAACATTTTGGCAGGCTGCTTTAACATGATTTTCAAGATTTGGATTAGTAAAGTTTTCTAATAACTCTTCAATAATTTCAGCTTTAATCCCTTTTTTAATTAGCAACGTTTTAATTTTATTTTTACCATAGCGAGACTTTTCTTTTTCAATCAATCCTAAAGCGTAATTATAATCATCTAAATAGCCTTTTTCCAAATATTCTTTTGTCAGGTTTTCAATTAGTTTAAAATTTGCTTCAAGTTTTCTTAAATAAGTTTTAAACTCAAAAACGCTTCTTCTTCGCGCCAAAAAAGCGAGTGATTTTCGCCTGATTTTGGCAAGCTCATTTTCCTTTAAAAGTTGTTTGAAAAACGCTTTTTCAAGACTTTGTCCTCTTCTTAATTTAAACTTTGACCAAACAGAATCCTCAATATTTACTCGCTCTTCATTAAAAATAACATTATAACCATATCTAGTTTTTTTTACTTCATTGATCTGAATCAATTGCGTTCCTCGCATATTCAATTGCACTATTTAAGAGATTGTCATTATTACTATCGCGCATCATATTGCGATAAAAAATAATTAAATGTTTTAGTGTCGCTTCATCTAAAATTCCAGTTTCGGGAAGTCCATTTTCTTGTTGATAGGTATTAACCATATCTTGAAAGACTTGGTCAAAAAGACCTGGTTCATATACTTGATTCGTAGTTCTACTAATTAAATATTGATAAACGCTAATATATGGACTGGAATCACCAAGTTTGTATTCTTCAAATAAGACTGGATAATATAAAGTTTTAACCCCTGTATCTTTCATATAGATATCAGGTTTTATGCCGCCTTTGGCTGTTGTACCGTCAGCAAACTGCCAGTAACCTTGAGTATAGTTTAAATAAGTGTTTTCAGGAAAAAGCGGAGTTGGCATTGGATAAGAGACTTGGTAAACATCTTTTCCGTAAGTGGTTTCACCAATGATTTTATATTTGTTTTTTTGAAGCGTGCCGGCTAAAATCTCCGAAGCACTAGCACTATTTTGATTGACTAAAACATAAATTGGATAAGGTTTTTTAACTGTTCCAGCTTTAGGATAACTTGGCATAATTATATTTTTCTTCACATTTAACAAATAAATATAAGGTTTTTCACCAGTTAAAAAGTTTTCTAAGATTCCTTCGACACTTAATAAGTAACCGCCGCCATTATCTCTGACATCAATAATTAAAGAACTAATATTGTCATTTTCTAACTCAATTAACGCGGATTTAAAAAGTGATGGCGTTTTTTCTGCGAAGCGGTTAATCTTAATAACCCCAACACCATTATCATTTTTATAAACAACGCTTTGATAGGGAACCTCGACAATTTCAACTGTGGCGCTAATTAATCTTTTAAAGCGAATCAGTCTAAGATTTATCCTAGTGCCTGGACCTTTTTTAAGCAGTTCTACTTTATCGGCAAATTCTAAGTCTTTTAAAGTTACATCTTCAACACTAAAAATAATATCTCCGACAAAGATATCGGTATCGAGATTTACACCATAGTTAATTTCTTTAATAAAAAGTCCATCTGAATGATCTTGAAGAGTTAATCCGATTCCATAATAACTATCACCAATTTCAATTTGTTTAGTGCCACCTTCAAAAAGAAAAGTGTAGGGATCAACATAATCAAAAAACTCATCTAAACTATCAATTCTAGCTAAATTAAGCGGTATTTTTTGATAGTAATTTTCATTTAAAATCTCATATACTTTATTGACCTGCTCATTAGTCGATAAACCATTTTCATAACGATTGATAATTGTTTGGTTTTGGTTTAGTGGACAGCCTGCAAGTCCTAATGCTAGTGCTACAACTAATAATAATCTTAATATTCTTTTACTCATGCGAGAAACCACGTCCAACTGCCTCCTTTGTTTGTGCGATAAATGTAAATGCTTCTGGATCTGCATTTTGAATTACATGTCTTGTTAAGTTTAACTCTTTTTTGTGAATGACACAAATCACAAGCTTCTTATCTCTTTCTGAATAACCACCTTTAGCATTTAAAATTGTTGTGCCGCGATCAACTTTTTTAAAGATTGCCGTTTTAACTTCATCGGCTTTTTCTGTCACGATAAATAACGTATGACCAGCTCTACCTGCAATTGATAAATTATCAATGATTAACGAAAACAAGAGAACTGCTCCGATTGAATATAAAAACAATTCAATATTGCGAAAAGCAATTAAACCTAAGAGAACAATTATGCCATCAGTTAAGAAAAACGCTGTAACATAATCGATGTGTAATTTTTGATTTAAGATGTTTTGAATAATGTCTACTCCACCAGTAGAACCGCCATTTCTAAAAATAAAACCGAGTCCCACTCCAATACAAACAGATCCTAAAATTGCTGAAATTAAAATTGGTGCTTCAGTGAGTTGATTAATAATCAAATTGGGAGAAACATCTAAAATCTCTAAAATAAAAACGATTAAAGGTGAAACAATAGTGCCGAAAAGGGTTTTAGCTGCGTATTCTTTCCCTAATACAATAAGACCGATAATAAAAAATAATGCATTAAAAGCGAACATTGAATACGAAGTTTTAATCTTGAATTTAGCTAAAATGGTTGCGATTCCTAAAACTCCTCCTGTAACTAAATTATTCGCTAAAAGGAAAAAGTAAAAGCCAAAGTTTAAAAGGATAATTCCTAAAAGAATCACTAAATGTTCAACAATAAAAGTTTTTCTCTTACTCACTTTTTCACCTGCCTTAAATAGCCATCAATAAAAATATCTAAATCGCCATCCATAACATCTTCTAGTTGACTTGTTTCAATGTTTGTTCGATGGTCTTTAACCATTTGATAAGGATGAAATACATAACTTCTAATCTGTGAGCCCCAAGCGATCTCTTTTTGTTCGCCTTTTAAAGCTGAAAGTTCTGCTTCTTTTTTTTGTTCTTCTAATTGTAAAAGCCGACTTTTTAAAACATTTAAAGCTGTCTCTTTATTTTTAATTTGACTTCGCTCATTTTGACAAGTTACCACAATCCCACTCGGTAGGTGCGTTACTCTTACCGCACTATCGGTAGTATTGACACTTTGACCACCAGCGCCACCTGAGCGAAACACATCAATTCTTAAATCCTCTTCATTTAACTTAATTTTCTCAAGGTCTTTAATTTCTGGAATCACTTCACAAGAGGCAAAAGAGGTATGTCTTCTTTTGCTGGCATCAAAAGGTGAAATTCTTACAAGTCGGTGAACTCCTGCCTCTGCCTTTAAATGACCATAGGCATATCTGCCTTCTACTCTAATCGAGACACTTTTAAGCCCTGCCTCTTCACCGGGTTGATAATCTAAAATTTCATAGCGATATCTTTTTTTACCAAAATATCTTAAATACATCCGGTAAAGCATCATACACCAATCCATCGATTCAGTACCGCCAGCACCCGCCTGTAAGTTTAAAATACAATTGTTTTTATCATATTTACCATTGAGTAAGACTAATAACTCAAAAGTTTTTAATTCTTTTTCTAAGTCTTTTATTTCTGCTACTACCATTTGATAATCTTCACTACCATCTTCGGCAAGTGAAGCCAATTCAGCAATTGATTGATGGTTTGTTGTTAAAAATTCAACTTTAGAAATTTTTTCTTTTATTTCATTCGCTAATTCGATTTGAGCTTGAGCTTTTTTTACATCATCCCAAAAACCGGTAGTTAATTGTTCTTGGATGAGTTTTTCATATTGAGTTTCTAAATTTTTAAGGTCTAAAGAAACTGCCAAAGCAGCTACTCGTGTCTTAAAATCAGCTAAATGTCTGTTTAATTCATGTCTTTCCATTATTAACCTCAATTCTCAATTAATTATAACATGTTGTTATAATCTTTGAAAGAACAAAACTTTTAACTCCGAGCTTTTTTAAAAGAAATTTCTCTTAAAAACTTGCTTAAGAAAAAAAAGATACCTACAACTAAAATCGTAGATATCTAAAACAAATTACTATTACCAGCCGACAGGTCTTTGGAACTTGCCTCCTCTTTGACGAGGTCTTCTGCGGCGAGCCTCTCTTGTGTCTTCGCCTTCATTAGTCCGAGTATTTTTAACTACTTGTTCGCGTTCAACATTAAATCTAATTTGCCCACGGATGACAAAGGTTGTAATATCTTTTGCAATATTAGCGGTTAAATCACTATATAGTTTAAAACCTTCTTCTTGATAAACTTGAAGTGGATTGCTCTGAGCATAAGATTGAAGTCTAACATTTTGGCGAAGTTCACTCATCTGGTCGATATGTCTTGTCCAGTGAGTATCGATAACGCGAAGAGTAATAACTTTTAAAAACTCGCGATAAACTTCAAAAGGAATATTTTCTTTTTTCTTAGTTACTTCATCTAAAGAACGTTTGACTACATATTCGATTAATTGTTCGCCATTTAAATTAGCGAATTCAGTTTCGATAAAGGTATTTTGATTAAATAAGTGACTATTTAAAGTGTTGACAATCTCGGAAATAGAATCATCACTTCCACTATTGAGGTGTGATCTCATAAATGTATCGGTGTAGTTTTCAACAGTCTTTAAAACATACGGTTCAATATCTTCTGTTGTAATCACGAACATCCGCTGTTCATACATGACTTCTCTTTGCCGTCTAATAACGTCATCATATCTTAAAACATTTTTTCTAATGTCGTAGTTTTGACCTTCAATTCGTTTTTGAGCATTTTTAACAAATCTTGTAAACATTCTTGATTCCAGTGGTTGGGGTTTAGCATTCTTATCATGTTTGTCAACATTGAGTCTTTGAATCATCTCAATTCGATGTTTAAAGGTTTCACCACCAAAGCGCATTAAAAGCTCATCCTCAGCACTTAAATAAAACCTTGAAAAACCCGGGTCTCCTTGTCTGCCAGAGCGTCCTCTTAACTGGTTATCAATTCTTCTTGACTCGTGTCGCTCAGAACCAATTACCGCAAGTCCACCTAACTCAACAACTCCTTCACCAAGCTTAATATCTGTTCCTCTACCAGCCATGTTTGTTGCGATAGTGACCGCTCCTTTTTGACCAGCTTCTAAAATAATCTCAGCCTCGCGATCATGATATTTCGCATTTAAAACATTGTGAGGAATTTTCCGCAATTTTAATAAATGACTTAAATATTCACTCGTCTCAACAGCGATTGTACCGAGGAGAACAGGTTGACCATTATGATGTCTTTGGGCAACATCATCAATTAAAGCAGCATATTTTTCTTTTAAAGTCGCAAACAGGAAATCTGAAGCATCATGTCTAATCATTGGCTCATTAGTCGGCACTTCAACAACATGCATATTATAAATTTCGCGGAACTCTTCTTCTTCAGTTTTCGCGGTTCCGGTCATGCCAGAAAGCTTTTTATACATTCGAAAGAAGTTTTGATAAGTAATTGTCGCAACCGTAATTGTTTCTTTTTTAATTTCAACACTTTCTTTCGCTTCTAAAGCTTGATGAAGTCCTTCTGAAAACTGTCTTCCCGGTAAAACTCTGCCCGTAAACTGGTCGATAATATAGACTGCATTATCTTGAACTAAATAGTCTTTGTCGCGCTCCATAATATAATTAGCTCTAAGGGCGTTATTAATGTGGTGAACTAAAGTTACGTTTTTAACATCATATAAGTTTTCAATTGAAAAGATTTTCTCCGCTTTACTCATCCCTGACTCTGAGAGTTCAATCGCCTTAGTTTCAATGTCAATATAATAATCTTCATCGCGCAAACTCTTTGTAAAACGGTCAGCAGAGCGATAGAGATTGTGGTTTTGTTTAGCGCCACCTGAAATAATAAGCGGTGTTCTCGCTTCATCGATTAAAATTGAGTCAACTTCATCAATAATCGCATAATTTAAGCCACGCTTCTGAGTAATGTCACTTTCATATAAGACCATATGATCACGCAAATAATCAAAGCCCAATTCACTATTTGTCGTATATAAAATATCACAAGCATATGCTTCTTTTTTCTCTTGCGGGGTTAAAGCTCTAATATTAAGTCCAACACTCATCCCTAAAAAACGGTAAATATCACCGATTTCACCTTCTGCTTCTCTCCGAGCTAAGTATTCATTGACAGTTACAATATGAACCCCTTTTCCATTGAGTGCGTTTAAATAAGCCGGCATTACAGCTGTTAAAGTTTTACCTTCACCAGTTTTCATCTCAGCTATATTACCACCATGAATAACAATCGCTCCAATTAACTGAACATAATAAGGATAAAGCCCGGTTACTCTTCTTGAAGCTTCTCTAACTACTGCATAAGCTTCAATCATTAGTGAATCAAGAGTTTCACCTTCAGCGAGCCTTTTTTTAAACTCGTCAGTCTTCGCCTTTAATTGTTCATCAGTTAAACCAGTCATTTCTTCAGCTAACGCATCAATTTTATTAGCGATTGGTTTGGCTCGTTTAAATTCTTTATAGCCGCTATCGAATAACGCTTTTAAAAACATCTTATCACTACTCTTTTTCTTAATTCATCCATCCTATTTTATCATATAAAATTAATTATTTAAAATATAATTTTTTTCCCCGAAAGGGGTCAGTAATTTATTTGATTAATTTAGCAAAAATATCAACTAAGTCAAGTTTTTCCCAAGGAAGATTTAAATCTTCTCTACCCATATGTCCATAAAAACTTGTTTTTTCATAAATTGGTCTTTTTAACTCAAAGCGATCAATTATCCCTTGTGGAGATAAATCAACGTGTTGATAAATTGTTTCAACGAGTTGTTCCTCGCTAACGCGAGCAGAATTAAATGTTTCAACACTGATTGAAACAGGATAATCTACTCCAATAACATAAGCTAGTTGAACTTCACACGATGAAGCGATTTTGCTGGCAACAATATTTTTAGCCAAATAACGGGCCATATAAGAAGCACTACGATCAACTTTTGAAGGATCTTTTCCTGAAAAAGCTCCACCACCATGACGGGCATAACCACCATAGGTGTCAACAATTACTTTTCTTCCAGTCAGTCCGGTATCTGCTCGCGGTCCCCCAATAACAAACTTGCCAGTTGGATTGATAAAAATTTTTGTCTTCTCATCGATTAAATTGGCAGGAATAACTTTTCTAATTACCGCTTTTTCAACTTGTTCCCTAAGTTCAGTTATATCCATATCTTGATGTTGAACGGAGACAACTATCGCTTCACATCTAAAGGGCAAATTATTTTGATCATATTCAAGGGTGACTTGAGCTTTTCCATCAGGTCTTAAAAAGGGTAAAATTTTAGTCCTTCTCGCTTCATCAATTCTTCTGACTAACTGGTGCGCTAACTCTAAAGTTAGTGGCATATAATTGGCTGTTTCATCACAAGCAAAACCAAACATAATCCCTTGATCACCAGCCCCTAAACTACCATCTTTTTTTAAGACACCCATTTTAATATCAGGCGATTGTTCATGAATCGCTGTTAAGACAGCTAAATTATCGGCATCAAAACCAAACTTACCTCTTGTATAACCAATTTTTGTCACAGTGTCTCTAACAACTTGCTCAATATCAACATAAGTTTCTGTGTCAATTTCGCCAGCAACTAAAACAAGACCAGTAGTAACTAAAACTTCACAAGCGACAAGAGCATCTGGATCATCTTTTAAAATCGCATCGAGTATTGCATCAGAAATCCGATCACAAACTTTATCGGGATGTCCCATCGTTACTGACTCTGAAGTAAATAATCTTTTTTTCATTTCCATATCCTCTCTTTTAAAAAAAACTCTTTTCCGACGAAAAGAGCGCTTTTCATCATTGTTGGGCTTCCCCCTCGTCTTTAGCACCTTACATTTGCAGGTTGCTGCTACTATTGCGGTGACTAACCTAAGTAGCTCTTAATGAATGACATATTTATTATAACATTTTATAGTTTACTTGCAACTAAAAATCATCATACATCGTTTGAAATTCAGTTTTAAATCTTAAAAATCGATCGAGAAGTTGATATTCAAAATAAGCATTAAATTGGGTTGTAAAAAGCTCAATTACAACATGGTCAGGATAAGCTCTTTTATAAGTTTTTGAACTTCTCATCGTTACATATAAATCAACTAACAAAATTATTTGTGAGTTAAGTTCTGGTTGGATTTGTTGCATTTGAAAAACAAAGGCATCACTAGCTGCACCTTCAATGTGTGCCCTAGCAATATCTTCGGTTTTTTGCGCCAATTGAAGCCGTTTTGCAATTTGAGTTCCAAGATTTGTCTTTTCTTGCAAAACACTAAAATCTACTTCTTTTTCATCTTTTGGATTGACTAAATCTTCAATTTCATCAGTCCTGAGATGAATTGTTGAATACTCCTCAATTTTGGTTTGTTCTTCTTCCAAAACACCATATAGGTTTGCCAAATGAAGGCTCATCTTTTGAACAAGCAAAGCATGCTGTTGATCTAAAAATGGGTTTTTTGAAGATAAAACAACCTGAAAAAGATCTGAGACTATATTGGTGAAATCAGCTTGAATTTCTCTTCTTTTTATCAATTCACTGCGCCGCTGTTCTTGCATGTAGTGACCGATTGAAACAATCGCGAAAATTACAATTACAAAAATTACAAACAACACAGTTCGCAACAATAAATCGTAGAAACGTTGATCTTGGATAAATTTCTTTAAAAACTCAAAAATCTCTAAGCCCCGATACTCCTCGACAATATTATAAGTCCAAGTAAAATGAATAATTGTAATTGCTGCAAGCATTCCACCAGAACTCCACATTATTAAAGATTTAGATTGGTAGAGACTTATAACGACAATTGCATAATAGATTAAAATATATATCGCAGTTTCAAATGCTTGATCATGAAAAAATCTTGCATATAATAAAATAACAGAAATAAATGCATATACCGCAAGCAAATACATTCCAATTTCTTGTTTAGTTTTATCATGCCGATCATTATAAATTAACCGTTTAATTACTTCATTCAAGAAAAAAGTGAAAGGAAAAAAGATTGCAGGAAATAGCCAATCTGCTTGTTTGTTAGAAGTTAGCGCAAAAATAACTAAAATTGTTGAATAAAACAAGTTAGAAATAAAAGTAATGTTTTTTATTACAACATTTCTACGATGTAAAACCGCAACTTCATTAGTGATATCTATGCCATTTTCAAAACCGAAAAAACGATTAAACAATCCTTTAGTCGCTTTTTTTATTTTTCCCTTCCGTGCCACAAAATCGCCTCAAATAAATTATTCTATTTCATCAAACAATGAGATTCTTTGATGCGGTATTTGTTGGGCTAATTCTTCATTCATTACCTGTGCTACTCGTGTCGAAGCTGCAGCAGCAATAGCGCCAACAATATCATCTAAAAATGTATGAACAATCCCCGGTTTTTTTCCCTCTTGGTTGAGCTTGCGGATTATTCCTCGTTTATTGACATCGATATCGCCAAAATTAGTCATCCCAATAACTCCATAAAGTCTTGCGACATCGAGACCTAATACTTCATCGACTCCAAATAAGCCTAAATCATTTTCAATAATATCTTGAATTGGTCCTTCAAATAGTTTCTTCTCTGCCATTTTATCGAGTTCAACAGCTAAGAGGACATGGTGAAAGATATCCCTTAAACTAATAACTTTTAAAACAGACTCACGGCACACTGCCATATCTATATTCGGGGTGTACCTACTTTGTTGCAAATAAGCTATCTCAGCAATTTCATCAACACTAACGCCTCGAGAGCTTAGAGCTTCAATACACAGTTTTGTCATTTCTTCTCGAGAAAAAATAAGCTTTTTACTCATTTACGACATCTCCCTTTTGAAATATTTTTTGGCCATTTAAATACGCTTTAACAGCCATTTTATTTTTTCCTTGTTCTTGCAAGGTTAAAATATTTACCGCACCATCTAAAGTTTTAATCGTTAATTCACCTTTAACGCTTAAAACTGTCCCTGGCTTAGCATTATTTATTATATCATTTTTTTCAAGTTTATAAACCTTAATTCGCTTACCCTTTAGAAACATTGAGCCTCCAGGTTGATCTAAAAGGGCATTTAATTGTCGCAAGACAAGTCTTGTCGGACGCTTAAAATCAAGAATTTCATCTGCTTTTTTTAAGTTGTATGAATAAGTCGCAAGACTCTCATCTTGTTTAATTCGCGGTGCTTTATTAGTAAAGATTTTTGGTAAATACTCCAACAATAAATCTGCCCCAATATCAGCAAGTTTGTCTAATAAAATTGTCGCTGTAAAATCCTCTTCAATTGTGATTTCTCTTTGAGCAATTAAATCACCACTATCCATTTTCTTTTCCATATGCATTAGTGTAATACCCGTTTTTAAATCACCAGCGCTAATTGCTCTTTCCACTGGTGCTCCACCGCGATGTTTTGGTAATAAAGAAGCATGAATATTGATGCATAAAACAGCTTCTAAAAGTTCTTTTGGCAACATCTGACCATAAGCAGCGGTTATAACTAAATCGGGTTTTAAATCGAGGATTATTTGATAGTCTTTCCTTAAGTTGATAGGCTGGAAAACCGCTATAGAAAGCTTTTTAGCTGTTTTCTTAAGAGGCGGTTCGGTTAAGATTTGTTTTCTGCCAACTTTTTTATCAGGTTGGGTTACCACTAAACTAACTGGATATTTTTGATGGAGTTTTTCTAAAATGATTTGGGCAAATTTGGGTGTCCCCATAAAGATAAGTTTTTTCATAAAGTCTCCTTCTAAATTTGATCAGGATAATAATCAATTTCAATTAAATATTCTTTTGTATATTTTAAATCAAAATAGTTCATTAAACTAGCGATTTTAAATTGCTTAGGAACACTTAATGTTAAATTATAATGATATCTCTTATTGGAATAAAAGATATAACTTTCTGTTGGTCCTAACGCTGCTATTTGACTGTTTTTGGCAATGATGTTTCTTTTAATATTATTGAGCAAATTATAAGTTTTGTTAGCTTCTTTACCTTTAAACGTAATTTTTATTACATTATAAAATGGTTCTAGTTTAAGAGCTCTTCGAACTTTTAATTCTTCCTGATAATACAATTCGAAATCTGATTCTACAATGCTTTTTAACACAAAATGGTTGGGCTCATAACTTTGAATTAGAGCGAGTCCTGCTTCTTTTCTTAACCTCCCAATGTGTTGACTAATTAAATTATATGCTTTTTCATTCGCTAAATAACTACTTAATCGCAACATCTGTTCTGCTAACAAAACTGCGACTAAACCGACTCTTTCAAAGTGATGGCCTTTGGAAATCATTTGAGTTCCAAGCAAAACATCTGCTTCATAATTATAAAAGGCTGTTAAAATTTGATCATGACTTCCTTTTTCTCCAGTTGTGTCTTGATCCATTCTAATAACTCTAATATTTTCAAACTCCGCTTCTAAAGCTTCTTGAACTTGTTCAGTACCAAAACCGACCGGTTTAATTTTCGTTTGTTTGCAAACCGGACAGCTTGAACTATACGAAATATTATAACCGCAATGATGACAGACAAGTCGATTAGTTTTTTTATGATAGACTAAACTCAATTGACAAGTTGGACAGCGGTGCACAAAACCACAATTCCTACAGAGTGTAAAAGGAGCATAACCTCTTCTATTGACTAAAATTATTATTTGTTCCTTATTGTTTAGGCTATGAACAATCGCTCTTTTAAGTTCTCGAGAAAACATTGAAAGATTGCTGCTAATAAATTCTTTTTTCATGTCAATTAATTTTATTTCAAGATTTTGCTTTATTATTGGCTCTGACAACTTTAATAACTTCATTTTACCAACTTTTAAATTATAATACATTACTACACTCGGCGTTGCTGTCCCAAAGATAACTGGGCATTTTTTTAAATCAGCTAATAAATATGCAATCTCTTTAGCATCATAATAGGGTGCAGTTTTTTGAATATATGATAAATCATGGGCTTCATCTAAAACAATTAGGCCGAGTTTTTCAAGGGGTAAAAAGATGGCGCTTCTCGTGCCGACAACAATCGGGATTTCTTCCTTTTTTATTTTGAGATAAGTATCTCTTTTTTGTCTTCCTGTCAGGTCGCTATGATAAGTTGCTACTGCGACAGAAAAGCGATCTTTAATCCGAGCTACCATTTGAGGGACGAGGGCGATTTCTGGCACTAAAACTAACGTTTGCAGTTTCGCCTGTAATGCTTTTTCGATTAACCTCAAATAAACTTCTGTTTTTCCGGAAGCTGGCGGGCCAAAAAGAAGATATCTCTTTGGCTCTTTAAAACTAACCGTTTCAACTGCTTTTTGTTGTTCAGCAGTTAATTTTAAAACTTCTTCTTCTAATTTAAACTTCTGGCTTGCTAGATAATAATCTGTAACCTTTTTAAAACCAATTACTCCTCTTGTGATTAATCTATCAATTATATTTTTAGAATAACCAGCATCAAGTAACTCTTTTTCTAATTTTGGTGTTGTTAAAGCCGCCACTATTTGTTGCTGTTTAAGTGTTAACTTATAATTAACATTTTTGAGGAAAAGTTCTCTTGTATAAGTTGTCTTATAACGTTCTTTAATAATTGTTTGTTTTTCCAAAACTCCTGTTTTTAGCAAGCGATTAAGTTCTTTAAAATCTTTTTCTAAAATAGCATTTAAATCGATTAAACCATTTTGAACGTATTTTTCAAATCCTGTTTTAAGCATTTCTGGTTTAACTACTTTTATTTGATATTCATATCTACCGTGAAGACCTTGCGGAATTGCGGTTTTAAACGCTTTAATATAACTTGAAAAAGCCTTTTGTTGGAGAAAGTTAATTAATTTTAATTGCGTTTTTGTCAACGTTGGGCTGCTGTCTAATGAATATAAAATCTCTTTAGTTGCATGTTTAGATGTCTTTGAAATTTTGACAACATAGGCCAATCTTTTACGGTTATTAAAGTCGACTACGACACGCATTCCAACCTCAATTTCTTTAATTAAATCTAAAGGAATTTTATAGTCAAATAAGCGATTTAGTTGTTTTGTTGAAATATCTAATACTACTGTTGCATACATCGCTTTCACCTATTAAAATTATATCATAGAAAAGATAGTGATTTCTGATTATTTATTTTGTGGTTTGATTTGAAAATAAAATTGTAAAAAAAAGACGAAATTATTTCGCCTCTTTACTCAATTGATCTAAAATTTTTTCAATTTTATTTCCATAAGCCAAAGTCTCATCAAAAACAAACTTTAACTCTGGAATTTTTCGGATTTTTCGCACTCTTTGAGAGAGATCATATTTAACCTGTTTGTTAATTTTAGTTAAAATCTCTTCAGCTTTGGCGATATCTTCTTTTTCGTCCGATAAAATAGTGTAGTAAACTGTTGCGGTTGAATAATCTCTTGTTATTCTAACTTCTGTAATATTGAAATACATTTGACCATCAATTTTACGGTCTTTGTTGACAATTACAGCCAATTCTCTTAAAAAGAGTGATTGTAATCTTTCAAGTGTAACACTGCTTGCCATTATTTTTCCACCTCTTTATCAACGAAGGCTTCAAGAACATCTCCTTCTTTTAAATCATTATAATTTTCAACGCTCATTCCGCACTCATAACCTTGAGCAACTTCTCTAACATCATCTTTAAATCGCTTTAAAGAAGCAAGTTTTCCTTGATAAATAACAACGCCATCCCGGAGAACTCTAACACCGCTATTGCGTTTGATGCTGCCATCTGTTACATAACAACCAGCAATAGTCCCAATTCTTGAAATTTTAAAGATTTCTCTAATAACTGCTTGCCCAATAACAACCTCTTCATATTCTGGTTCGAGCATTCCTTTTAAGGCTGCTTCAATATCTTCAATCGCCTGATAAATTACAGTATATAATCTAATTTCAATTCCCATCGATTTAGCCATATCACGAACCATCGCAATAGGTCTGACATTAAAACCTAAGACAATCGCATCAGCAGCGCTGGCAAGTGTTATATCATTTTCAGTGATTGCGCCAACACTGGAGCGAACAACATTGACAACAAATCCTTCAACATTAATTTTTTCAAGAGCACCTTTTAAAGCTTCAATAGTCCCCTGAGTATCACCTTTTATAATTAAATTGAGTTCTTTTTCAGCGGCTTCTTTTTGTTTAAACAAAGCACTTAAAGAGGCTCTTTTTTGCCTAATAAATACTCCTTCTTTTTGTTTAGCAGCTCGCTGTTCAGAGACAATTCTCGCTTCTCTTTCATCTTCAATTGCGATAAACTTATCTCCTGCTTCAGGAACTTCTAAGAGACCTGTTATTTCAACTGGTTGGCTTGGAAGTGCCTTTGAAACTCGTTTTTTAGAACCATCAGACATTGTTCTAATTTTCCCATAAGTGTTTCCACATACAATATTATCGCCAACTTTTAAGGTTCCATTTTTAATGATGATGGTTGCGACTACGCCACGACCTTTGTCGAGTTTAGCTTCAATTACTGTTCCCGAAGCAGCTCGATCTGGATTAGCTTTGAGTTCTTCTAGTTCGCTGACTAAAACAATCATTTCTAAAAGCTCATCAATTCCAATCTTTTTTAGAGCTGAAATTTCAACTACTGGCGTTTTACCGCCCCATTCTTCTGGCGTTAAATCTATTTTTGCTAATTCTGATTTAATCTGTTCAATATTAGCTTGTGGACGGTCAATTTTATTAATTGCGATAATGATTGGCACTTTCGCATTTCTGGCATGATCTATCGCTTCAATTGTTTGGGGCATCACCCCATCATCTGCAGCAACAACGACAACACAAATATCAGTAACTTGCGCTCCGCGGGCTCGCATTTCAGTAAATGCAGCATGGCCTGGAGTATCGATAAAGGTTATTTTTTGCCCTTTAATATCGACTTGATAAGCTCCAATATGTTGCGTAATCCCTCCCGCTTCACCAGCTGCAACTCGAGTTTGTCTGATTGTATCTAAAAGTGTAGTCTTGCCGTGGTCAACATGACCTAAAACTGTTACAATCGGTGGTCGAGATTTTAAATCTTTTGGATCATCTTCAACAATAATTTCTTCAAATCTTGTCAGATCTGTAATCACTTCATCTTCGACTTTAAAGCCTAAATCAATCGCGACCAGTTCGATTGTGTCGCGGTCAATTGATTGGTTAATTGTAGTCATCACACCTAAGCCCATAAGTTTACGCATCATTTCAGCATTAGAAATTCCTAATTCTTTTGCAACATCAGCAACAGTCATATTAGGAATATAGGTGACCACTTTATTTTTCATCGAAACAGTAGTTTTTCTAGAACCACTGGTTCGCTGTGTTTGAGGTTTAAAATCGCGTTCCTTTTCTTTTTCAATAACTTCTTTTTTATAACGTTTCGACATTTTGTCACTTCCTTTATTACTTTTCATACATTTTTGAAAAGCCTTTATCTAAAATCGCAACAGTTTTAATATTTGATTTTCCTAGCGGTTTAGATAAACTCTGTGTATTAAATTCTTGATTAACTTTCACTTGATAATATTTCGCTTTATCAGTAACTTTTTTTATTGTTAGATTGCTGGCATCATTGGCGAGTAAAATAAGTTCAGCTTTACGGTTTTGAATTGCCTTAACCGCTCTTTCTGTTCCTACAGCTAGTTTTCCAGCTCTATACGCTAAGCCTAATCTATTTGGCACTTTCTAATAGCTCCAAAAGTTGTTGGTAGATTTCAAGCGGCACTTCTACTTTTAACTTTTTATCGAGAGCTTTTGAAGCTTTAGCTTTTTCAATCACTTTTTTGGCAAGTGTTAAATAAGCTCCCCTTCCTGGGGCTTTCCCTTTTAAGTCAACTGAGACAGCACCTTGTTTTGTTGCAACAATTCGAATCAAATCTTTTTTTGGTTTAACTTCTCTTGTGACAACACAAGTTCGCATTGGTGTTTTTCTAACTTTCATTTGAAATCACCTCTTAATATTCAATTCCCTCAGCATTAGCGACTGAAACAGATTTAATATCGATTTTCCAACCGATTGCTTGAACAGCAAGTTTTACGTTTTGACCGCCCTTACCAATCGCAAGCGATAATTTATCATCTTCAACGATTGCAATTGCAGTTTTTTCTTTCTGATTAATTTCAACGACATTGATAACGTCAGCTGGTTGAAGTGAATTGGCAATTAAATCTTTTTCATTATCGCTCCATAAAAAGAGATCAATTTTCTCACCGGATAAAGAGCGAACGATATCTTTAATTCGTGAACCATCGGTACCTACACAAGAACCAATCGCGTCAACATTCGGATTATTTGACTTAACACCAATTTTAGCTCGATCGCCTGGATCGCGGGCTATTCCCATTATTTCAACAACGCCTTCTTTAACTTCTGGAATTAAATCTTCAAAAAGTCTTGTCACTAAGCTTTTATCTAGTCTAGTAACGATAATCTTAGGACCTCGTGGACGTTGTTCAACGTGAGAAACAAAAATTTTAATCGTTTCTCCTTCAACAAAATCATCGGTTTCTAAAGCCTCTTTTTTCGGAAGCAGGGTAGTGACGCCTCGCCCTAAATCAAGTCGATAAAAATTATCATCTTTTCCGATTACTCGGGCAACAATCATTTCTTTTTCTTTAGTTTTAAAATATTCATATAATTGTTCTTTTTCGATTGTTTTTAAGTTTTGGTTTAAAACGTTTTTTAAGTTTTGCACTGCTGCTTGACTAAATATTTTGGGACTGATTGATTCTTCTAAAATATCGCCCACCTTAATTCTTTTTCTAATCTTTTGGGCTTCACTAAGCTTAATTTGTTTATATTTAGGGTCCGCCTCTAAATCGTAACCTTCGTCCGGTACGACTAGTTGTTGATTAAAAATTAAAATTTCATTTTTTTCAGGGTTGATTTCAATCCGACAAGATTGATGGCCCATTGTCTTTCTAAAAGCCGCTTTCATTCCCTTAACAAAACCATCGATAATTAATTCTTTTTCAATGCCTCTTTCTTCTGCAAGATTATCTAAGGCTTCAAAAAATGCTTTGCTAATCATAAAAAATACCTCCTCGTCAATATTTAACCGTTAACATCATTTTAACGATTTCGCTTTCCGCGATTTCAATTTTCTTAATAACTCCTTTAAGATTTACCTTTAAAACTAAACTTTCAGCTTTCACTTCTTCTAAAACCCCTTTAATTTTCTCTTTTGCAGTTTCAAGAAGCAAATACTTTCCAACATGTTTAGCTGCTTGATTAAGTGAGTTTAGTGGTCTTTCTGCTCCCGCTGTAGACACTTCTAAATAATAATTTTTGGGCAATTCTGGATCAATGGCATCATTAAGTTTTTGATTTACTTTTGCCAAAAATGAGGCGTCAATGTCATCACCATCAACTAAAACCTCTAAAATTGCCATTCCAAATTGCCTTTTTGTTTTAAGTGAATACAGTTCCAAATTATAGTTTGTTAAAATTGGAATTATAATTGTTTTTATCTTTTCTAAATTCATTTCGCACCTCAATAAAACAAGTGGAATTAATCTCCACCTGACCTTACACGATATATTGTAGCACTTTATTTGCTGCTTTACAACAAAAACTAACTTTATTTCTTAAAGTCTAGTGGAACTAGCAAGCGCTTTTTAACCTTCTTCACTTGAGAAGGACTTATTCGCTATTTGAATCACCTGATAAAAATATTTTAATCGAAATATATAAACCATAAATTGCGACTAAACTCATCAGGGCACCAGAGATGATAAGAAGATATTCTTGGACATTTTTTGGAGAACTAAAAAAATCACTAATAATACTGAGCAAAAGAGTGCCAGCAATCAAATAAAGGGCAATTTTAACTTGATTAAAATACTTTTGATCAACTACTAAGACATCCGATTTCTTGGTGAGGAAAAACCAAGTAATACCTCCGCCTAATACGAGGCCAAAAAAAACAAACTCCATCACCGTAAACAGTGTTGTACGTTGAACTAATTCTCTTAGAATATAGTCAACTCCAAAGAAAAAGAAAAAAGTGAACATCACTATTTGAACCACTATACTTCTTTTTAAAGTTTGCATTAATATCACATCCCACTAATTATTTTACCATAAAACAAAGATTATTATAAAACAAGTTTGAATATATGCTATAATAAGTTGTAAGCAGGAGGGACCTTAGATGAGAGTTGCTGTCTATGCGGGTTCGTTTGATCCAGTTTCAAACGGACATATTGATATTATTAAACGAGCTGCTAAATTAGTTGACAAACTTTATGTTTTAGTCACTCAAAACATCGATAAAAAACACACTTTTACCGCCGATCAAAGAATTGAAATGATAAAATCAGTCATTAGTTTAGATAATGTCTTTGTCGATAAAACAAGTGATCTTGTTGTCCGTTTTGCAAAAGAAAAAGGCGCAACTATCATTATTAGAGGCTTAAGGAATATTAAAGATTTTGAAAGTGAAATTGCTCTTTATCACTATAACAAAAACCTCGACCCCAATATTGAAACTATTATTTTATTCCCCTCACATCGCCTAACTTATCTCTCTAGCAGTGCGATAAAAGAACTCGTCTACTATGATGCGGATATTTCAAAATACGTTCCAAAATCTTTAATTGAAACAATTACTCAAGGAATTAAAAAATCAGATCATAAAATCTAAAGTTAAAGCTTAAACAAATTTTATTTTAGTTGAAAATACAGTGACTGACTTCGCTGTGTTTTTTTGGTTGCTTGGTTTTTGTTTGAACTTACTTTAATAGAGTTTTTATTCTAAAAAGTTGCTAAATGTTATAACTCTGCTTGATTATAACTAAATTTGTTGTACAATAATTATGAAGATAACTCGTTAAGAAAAATTATTAATAAGGAGGTTTCATTTTGAACCTAAACACAGTCTTAAAAACCGATGAGATTGGGATTTTTGCTTTAGGGGGTTTAGGAGAAGTTGGGAAAAATACTTATGTCTTTGAAATCAATAACAAGATTTTTATTATTGATGCTGGAATTATGTTTCCAGACCATTATTTGCTTGGAATTGATTATGTTATTCCCAATTATCAATATTTAATTGAAAACGAAAGTCGAATCGTTGGGCTTTTTATTACCCATGGACATGAAGATCATATCGGTGGTATTCCTTACCTTTTAAAACAAGCTAAAATCCCCAAAATATATGCTAGCGGTATCGCTGTCGATTTAATTGAACATAAATTAATGGAACACAAAGGTCTGCAAGCACCGAGAATAATTGAATATAAAGCTCATCATAAATTTAGATTTGATGAGGTTGAAGTCTCTTTTGTTAGACTCAATCACTCAATTCCAGATATGTTTGGTATTGTTATTAAAACACCGCATGGAAATATTTTTCATACTGGTGACTTTAAAATTGACTACACGCCAGTTGGACCTCACGCCGAACTTGATAAACTTGCCAAAATAAGAGCTAAAGGAGGCGTTTTGTGTCTTCTTTCCGATTCAACTAATGCCTTAATACCTGGCTCAACCCCTAGTGAAAAGGCGATTGGAGAATCAATTGATGAAATTTTTCAAAATATTAAAGGTCGTATTATTATCGCGACTTTCGCTTCGAATATTTACCGGATGCAACAAATAGTTCGAGCATCCTATTTAAACGGCCGCAAAGTCGCTGTTGTCGGCAGATCAATGGAAAAAGCGATGGAAATCGGAATTGAAACAGGTTACATTAGAGCGCCTAAAAATGTTATTATTCCAAGTGAAGAAATTGAACATTATGAGCCCCATCAAATTACCATTCTCTCAACAGGCTCGCAAGGTGAACCAATGGCTGCCTTATCACGGATTGCAAGCGGAGTTCATCGCCAAATTAAAGCTCAGCCAAATGATACAGTTATCTTTTCTAGTTCTCCAATTCCGGGTAATCAAGAAGGAATTAACCGGATTATCGATCTTTTATATCGTAAAAATGTTGAAGTTATTATTAATGGTCCAGTCGCTGATACTCACACTTCGGGCCACGGTGCACAAAATGATTTAATGTTGATGCTTGCGATTACTAAACCAAAGTTTTTTATTCCAATGCATGGCGAACATCGAATGCTAAAAGAACACCGTGAACTAGCCATTTCTATGGGGATGAAACCAGAAAATGTTTTAATTATGGATAATGGTGATGTCGCCGCAGTAACAAGCGACAAAATTAAACTTATTGGTAAAGTTCCCGCCGGCGATGTTTACATCGATGGTTTAGGAATTGGCTCAACAGGCTCAAAACTAATTCGTGAGCGAAAAGTTTTAAGCGAAGATGGACTGTTATCTGTAATCTTATCAATTGAAAATGGAGAGCTAAAAAGAATTCCAACAGTTGTTTCCCGCGGTTTTATCTATATGAAAAGCAGTGAAACTTTCATTAATGAAATTCAAGAATTTACTCAATCTTCTTACAACACCAACAAAATTAAAGGGTTTAGTGAGGAAAAACTTAAAAATCTTGTTGAGACTGAACTCCAAGACTATATTTATGAAGCTACTCAACGAAAACCAATGATTATCGCAAGTTTCATCACTATTTAAAAAAACACATTTTAAGCAATGTGTTTTTTAACTGTTTTTAGTGATAAATGCTTGATAGACTTGAAGTGTTATTTTGGCATCACGAAACGCGTGATGACTTTGAACTGAATTAGTTTGATAAAACCCCTCATAAGCTTTAAACAAGCCAATATCATCTGATAAATTGTAAAATGTTTTTATTTTATTTAATAGATTGATAAATTTGGATTTTGTCGTTAAAGGCTTGACTTTGTTGATTCGATATGACTTTGTAATAGCTAAATAATCATTTTTTCCCCAAATAATTATTTTGGGATTATAACCTTCAATAATCTTTTTTAAATCAGCGTAAAAGTAGGAATAAGTTTTTGCCTTAGAAAAGACTTCCCTTTTAAGATTTAAAAACTTAAATGTTCTTTTAGAAATTCGAGGATATTTACTAGGTTTTAAATAGTAAGTATCTTTTTTTATTGGTTCTAATTCTTTATTTGTTAAATAGTAGCCTACCTGAATAATCTCTGGTTGGAAGTTGCTCACTTTATAATAAGGTGGCATTGTCATTTCAAAATCAATAAATAAATAGTGTTCATCTTGAGTTAATTCTGCTAAGATCTGCTTTCTAACAGTTTCTATGTTATATAATTCTTTTGTTGTTAAATAAGTTTTCTTTTCAATTTTAGTAAAATATTTGACTTTATAAGACTTAATTCCAGCGACAATTTTTGTTTGATTAGCAATTTCAAAAGTCACAAAAACTCCGACCTCTAAAAAATCTAAATACTTTCTAGCCAATGACTTTGTTAAATAAAAATAAAGATAATTGCCGCCTATTAAACAAGCAAATATATTATTCTCATAATCAACTTTTCTTATTATTCTTCTCATCTATTACACTCTCTTTTAAATGTTTTATTATTTGCTGGCGTAAACTCTCACTTATTCCAATACTTTGGTAGTCCTTTATTGTCCCTTTAATCATCTTTTCTTTTGTAATAAACTTTTGCAAGATTTTTTTCTTACGAACAGGCCCAACACCTTTAATATTGTCTAAAGGACTTACAAAAAGACTTCTTTTGCGCGATTTTTGGTGGAAATCAAGAGCAAACCGGTGCATTTCTTCAGAGATTGAACTTAAATAAGTATAAAGTTCTCTTCCCTTTTCAAGTTGAAACTCATTATTATTATAAACTACACTCTCGAGTTGGTGTTTAATATTTTTCTTTAAACCAACAACTGGAATTTTTAACCCCAATGAATTTAATGTTTCAATTGAAGCATTGACTTGTCCTTTACCACCATCAACAATAATTAAATCGGGCTGCTTTAATCTTTCTAGTAAAACCCTTTGGTAGCGCCGATACAATACTTCTTTAAAAGCTCCATAATCATCAGCTTTCAAAGTGCTTTTAAGATGATATTTACGATATTCTTTTTTTGCTGGTCTTCCTGATTCATAGACTACCATCGCACTAATTGGATTAGCTCCAAAAAGATGGGCATTGTCAAACGCATCAATCCGATTAATGTTTTCTAAGTTTAAAAGCTGTTTGAAGGCATTAAGTGTTTTTTCTTTTTTAACTTCAGTTTCTTTGCTCAACAATTCGTGATGTTTTAAGTCATAAGCTGCATTTTTATATGCTAAATCAACTAATTTCTTTTTATCACCAATTTTGGGAATTATTGCTTTATTACCAAAAACTTCTTTTATTTCTGCTAAATCAAACTTCGCATCCAAGCAAATTTCATCTGGAATAGGCCTTTTATCATAATATTGCAACAAATAGCTAACAATTTGGTCATTAGGATTAATAAACCGAGGAATAATTTCGCTTTTTGCATCAATTATTTTACCTTTTCTCATTAATAGAATTTGCAAACTAATATCTTCTCGATTTGCCTTGTAGGCAATAAAATCGCGATCTTTAAAGTCGTTTAAAGAGATCAATTGTTTTTCTGTTGTCTGTTCAACTGACTCAATTAGCTTCTTATATTCTAAAGCTCGTTCATACTGCAATTTCTCTGCAGCTTGATTCATCATCATTTTTAATTTTTCAATTACATTTTTGGTGTCACCTTTTAAAAAGGCTGTTACTTGCTTGATATAAGGTGTATAATCGATTGGTTCATTTTCGATACAGGGAGCTAAACATTCTCCCATATGATAGTACAAACAAGCTCTTTTGGGCAAAAACTCACACTTTCTAAAGGGATACATTCTATTTAAAAGTTTTACTGTTTCTCGGGCGCTATAAACATTGGGGTAAGGACCGAAATAAAGCCCTTTATCCTTCTCTAAGTCACGGGAAACAATAATTCTAGGATGTTCTTCTTCGGTTATCACGATGTAAGGATAACTAGCATCATCGGTAAGTTTAATGTTATATTTGGGGAGATGTTTTTTAATTAAGTTCACTTCTAGCAATAGCGCCTCAAGTTCTGTTTTAGTTTGGACAAAGGAAAAATCAACAATCTCACTGATTAGTTTGGTTGTTTTTAAGTTATGAGCGCCGCTAAAATAACTGCGAACGCGATTTTTTAAGTTTTTCGCCTTGCCAATATAAATAATCGTGTTGTTTTTATCATACATTAAATAACAACCCGGACCATTTGGCATAAATTTAACTTTTTCTTTTAGCTTTTCCAAGCAATTCACTCCCTTTAATTATTTTAACATAGTTTCGAAAAAAAAAAGTAGTTTTAAATCTCTACTTTTTCTTCAAACTCAACTTCTATTTTTCCAGCGAGCACTTCTTCAAGTGCTATTCCTACAGGTTTTACGCATTTATGTTCCTCTAAACTAGTACCTTCAAACTGGATTTTTTTCGCTCTTTTTGCGGCAATAAAAGCCAACTTATATTTTGAATTCACAACTTCTAAAAGTTCATCGATTGAAGGGTAACGCATTCCATCATTATTTATACTCATTTTATTCCTCTCCTAACATCTTCATATATTTGTAAATTGTTCTTTCAGTTTTCGAATGTTCAGCAATAATTATTGAGATAATTCTTTCTGCTGCTTTGTCAATATTATCATTGACTACAATGTAATCGTATTTATGGGCTAATAAAAATTCTCGATCAGCTTTATCAATTCGCTCTTGGATTTTTTTCTCCGGTTCTGTTCCGCGTTCTAATAACCTATTATATAATGCTTGTTTTTTCGGTGGGACAATAAAGATAAAAACTGCTTCTGGCATCTTTGAACGAACTTGAAGGGCGCCAGAGACTTCAATTTCTAATACAACCTCACTACCTAAAGCCAACTGTTCTTCAACATATTTTTTTGGTGTCCCATAGTAATGACCGACAAACTCTGCCCACTCCAATAAAAGATCTTCTTCAATGTATTTTAAAAATGTTTCTTTGCTCACGAAAAAATAATCAACACCATCAACTTCCCCTTCACGAGGTTTTCTGGTTGTCATTGAGATAGAATAAACTAGCTTATGACTCTTTTTCTCAAATAAAGCTTTACAGACTGTACTTTTACCGACTCCAGATGGTCCAGATAAAACTACCAAAAGCCCTTTTTCGTTTAATTTCATCTTTTACCTACATATTTGAAGCATTATTTTATATTATAACCTAAATAATTTTAATAGTAAAGGAAAAAAAGTCATATTTGAGCCAACTAAACCGTTTTCAAGAGTCTTTTTGTGCTATAATGTTTACAGGTGATTTGATGCCAATTGATGGATATTTCATTGAGCGTCAAATTGAGGAATTCTTACCTCAATTAAAGTTAGGAAAAACAAGAAAAATAAGTGGTTTAGATAAACACACAATTCTTTTTGAAATTTATCGCAAAGGCCAAGTTTTGAATCTTATCTATAATTTCAGTCCTAACGCTGCTCATATGAGAATTACAAATAATTTAAAAGGTTCTTTTAATTCCAGTTTTATAACTCTACTTAAAAAGGAGTTACTAAACACGACTTTAAAAGGAATTAAACAATATAAAAAAGATCGGATTGTTTTTTTTGAGTTTGAAAAATCAGATCCTTTTTTTGGCAAGATTAAGCGAATTCTCGTTTTTGAGTTAATGGGTAGAAATTCAAACCTAATTTTACTCGATGAAGAAAACATCATTCTCGATGCCGCTAATAAACGCTTTAATGAACATCTAAGATCTATTTTACCAAAACTTCCCTACGAAGTTTTTCCGACAACCAAAAAAGAATTCAAGTTTACTGATTTAACAAACTATCATTCTTCTGATGAACTCTTTTACAACTCCTTAGGCTTCTCTAGAGAACTTGCGGCATTTGTTTATAATAAAAGAGTTAATCTCACTAATGAACCGACTAAACCGACGCTCTATGTAAATCAAAAAAACATCTTTCATGCGATTGATTTAAAACTTCCTGGAAAGAAAAAAGAGTTTCCTTCGACATCTTTATTATTAGAATATTACTATTCAATCACCTTAAAAAGCGATGATTATTTAATCAAACTATTGACCAAAGAACATCATAAACAAACAACTAAACTTACAAAACTTTCTGAACAGCTCAAAGCTAATAAAAACTATGATTTTTATCGCTTAACTGCAGATAAAATCTACAGTAGTTCACTTAATTTAGATTCCCGTCATTCAGAGTTTGAGGGTCTTAAACTTGATTATAATTTAACTTTAAATCAAAACGCCCAAGCTTTATACAAACGTTACCGAAAAATGAAAAACTCACTTGAACATTTAACCGGCCAAATTAAAAAGACTAAAAATCTAATAAATTACTATTCTGACTTAATCGCGAACTTTTCATTTTACAATAATGATGATTTAACCGATATTAAACAAGAATTAATCAACCTTGGCGTAATTAAACATTCTAAAAAAACATCTAAAAGCCCGACTAAATATCTTTCCTTTCAGCTTGAAGGTGGTGTTTGTTTGGTAGGAAAAACCGCAAAACAAAATGAATATTTACTCTCTGTTTTAGCTCGCGGAAATGATCTCTGGTTTCACGTTAAAGATTATCCTGGGGCTCATGTTATTTTAAAGGGTGAAAAAAGTGAACAAAACATAATGTTTGCAGCTAAAAAAGCTCTTGAATATAGTAGTTTGGCTACTTTATTAAAAGGGAATGTTAACTATACATTAGTCAGAAATGTAAAAAGAATTAAAGATCGACCAGGCTTCTACGTTTCTTACAAAAACGAACAAACAATTTATCTCTCGATATAAAGCATACAATTTGAAAACAAACACTTTTAACGTTATAATAAGAGTAGAGAAAAAATAGAAAGGATTTGATTAATTATGGCATACAAATTACCAAAACTAAATTATGCTTATGATGCTTTAGAACCAACTATTGATGCAAAAACTATGGAAATTCATCATACTAAGCACCACAATGCTTATGTGACAGGATTAAACGCAGCACTTGAAAAGCATCCGAATTTAAAACTCACATTAAATGAAATGTTAGCTGATTTGACTAAAGTTCCTGAAGATATTAGAACTGCAGTAAGAAATCATGGCGGAGGACACTTTAACCACTCACTCTTTTGGGAAATCTTAACTCCCGGTGGGGCAAAAGCACCTCAAGGCGAACTTTTAGCTGCAATTAATGCTGCTTTTGGCTCATTTGCACAGTTTAAAGATCAATTCGCAACCGCTGCAAAAACTCGTTTCGGTTCTGGTTGGGCTTGGCTTTTAAAGACCGCTAATGGACTTGTTGTTACTTCATCAGCTAACCAAGACACACCGCTTGATCTTGGAAAACCAATTTTAGGTTTAGATGTTTGGGAACACGCTTATTATTTAAAATATCAAAACCGGCGTCCAGATTACGTTGAAGCATTCTTTGAAGTAATAAATTGGGATGTTGTTGCGAAATTATTTACTGAATAAGTTAATTTAAGTTCAAAAAAAACACTTTTTGCAAGTGTTTTTTGTTTTTACATGCTACAATTAAATTGTGGAAGGAGTGAAAACGTGAAATTTCGAACTGCAAAACAGACAAGAGATGCCGCTTGGAATTCTCTTAGAGGTCACTATTGGAATATTTTTGTCGCTTTATTAATTGCGGGTATTATTACCTCTGCTGCTTTTGTTGCAGCTATTGTTGTTCTTGGGCCATTGTTGATTGGAATGGCAATTTATCAGTTAAAAGCTCTTAGAGAAGATAAAAGTGGTGAATTAGGTGTTTTATTTGAGGGTTTCAATAATTTTGGAAGAAACTTTGTTGTTATAGTTTTAAAACAGATTTTAATCTTTTTATGGTCACTATTATTTCTGATTCCTGGTATTGTTCGAGCTTTCAGCCTTGGAATGGTTGAGTTTATTGCTGCTGATAATCCAGAGATGTCGGCTACTGAAGTTATTGATGCTTCCACTAAAATGATGAAAACTCATCGCTTTAGACTTTTTTGTCTTTATTTAAGTTTTTTTGGATGGGTTTTATTAGGAATAATTACCTTTGGAGTTGGTCTCGTGTTTATTGTGCCTTATTTTAATGCTGCTAAAATCCAATTTTATGAAGAGTTGTTAGCTTTAAACCAAACTCCAGGAGAAACTGCTTAATAAACAGTTAGGGGCGCTCAAAGCGCCCTTTTATTTTGTCTCTATAACGGCATAATGACCGTCTTTTCTCAAATAACAGACATTTACTTCATTAGTTTCTTTGTTTAAAAACACATAGAAGTCGTGTCCCATCATTTCCATTTCAATTATCGCTTCTTCAAGAGTCATCGGTATTAATTCATATTCTTTTCTTTTAACTATCTTTTTGACAATCTCTTTTTTCGATAGCTCTAAAGGTTCATCACTAAACTCTTGAGCATAAAAATCCTTAATTCCTTTTTTCGCGAGATGTTTTGTTAGTTTTTCCTTATGTTTCCTTACTTGCGCAACCAATTTATCATTTGTTTTATCGATTGCCCGATACATATCTGAATCAGTGACTTCGCTTCTTAGAGTAATCCCCTTACACGGCATTGTAACTTCAACTTTATATTTGCCTGGGTACTGTTTTAAGACCACTCTAACACTTAAGATCCATTCAGGTTTGAATAATGAAATCGGCTTTTGAAGTCGCTTTCTAACATAATTTTCAATCGCTTTAGTAGGGACAAAGCCATTTTTACCAACAATTTCAATTCGCATATTTCTTCCTCCTCATATTATATTGTTAAAATTGTTTTGCTTAAAATATAAATATCTTTAGCGATAAAATCTAGTAATTCAATTATTTTTAAATCTATTTTGTCTAACCAAAGAATTAAATCTTCTGGTTGTTTTTTTTCTAATGTTCTTAAAAACCATTTGCTAATTTCGGTGTTAAATGCTAATAAATTAAACTTGTTGTCTTCTTTAAAGAGACTTGTTAAGTAAAAAAGTCCTAAATGTTTAGGTATCACTTGCTCAATTTGAAAAGTTGGATATTTTAATTTACAGGCATAACATCTAAAAGTTAAAATCGTAGTAAATAGTGTTTTAATTGTTCTTTTTTTAAAAACTGATCTTCCACAAATATAACAGCGCATCTTTTAATCACCATCAGATTTTTACAATCAAACCACTAAATTTTTCTTTAATCTTAAATCTAAGGCACGCCAAAAAGCGTGCCTCAACTTGTTTTATTCCTTATATTTTTTAATAACTCCAGGGATTAAATTTCCAGGCACTTCTTCATAGCGAACAAATTCCCGTTGGAAAGAGCCAGAACCTTGAGTCATCGCCTTTAAATCAATTGTATAGGACAAGACTTCACTTTCAGGCACTTCGACTTCAATAATTTGACCTTCTTCACCTTGTTTCATCCCAAGAACTCGCCCTCGACGCTTATTCATATCTCCCATAACATCACCGACGTATTGTTCTTTAACTGTAATATCCATCTTTAAAATTGGCTCTAAAATAGTTGGGTCTGCTGTTTCAACAGCTTTTCTAAAGGCTAAAGCTGCAGCCATTTTAAATGATATTTCATTGGAGTCAACAGAGTGATAAGAACCATCGTAAAGTGTCGCTTTAACATTGATCACCGGAAAACCGGCGAGGGGTCCTTTTTCAAAAGTTTCAATCAAGCCTTTTTCTACAGCAGGGAAAAAGTTTCTCGGGACCGCTCCACCAAAGACTTCTTCATCAAATTCAAAGAGTTCTTCGGTTGGCTGAAAACGAATCCAAACATGGCCAAATTGCCCAGCTCCACCGCTCTGTTTACGATGTTTTCCTTCTGCTTCAACTTTTCTTTTAATCGTCTCACGATAGACAACTTTAGGTTCTTCTTGTTCAACATCAACTTTATATAATGTCTTCATTCTATCTAAAACATAGTTAATATGTGTCATCCCAAGACCACCGAGTAAAAGTTGGTTTGTTTCTTTATTTCTAATTGTTTCAAATGAAGGATCTTCAATATTTAATCTCGTTAAGGCAACCGAGATTCGATCTTCATCTTGACGTCTTTTTGGTGTGATTGCAACATAAATAGTTGGCTTTAAAACTTCTACTGGTTGATAAACAATTGGGTTTCTTGGATCGCTAATTGTAAAGTTTGTTTGGATACCATCAAGTTTAGAAACTGCACAAATATCTCCAGCATTCGCAACTTCAAGTGGGACTTGTTTTTTACCCACCATCGTAAATAAAGCGCCAACTCTTTCTGCTTTGCCTGTATTACCGATATAAATATCTTGCGCTGTCTTAATCGTACCACTATTGACTTTAATTAAGTTAATCGCGCCAACAAACGGATCGATAACTGTTTTAAAGACATAAGCACTAAAAGGTTCATCAGAACTTGTTTTTCTAATAACTTCTTGATCAGTTTTTGGGTTTGTCCCAGTAAGTGGTTTAAGTTCACTCGGTGCTGGTAAAAACTCACTCAACATATCGAGTAGTGTTGGAATTCCAATATTTTTAAGTGAGCTACCAATAATAATTGGAATTAACTCTCCCTTTTTAATTCCTCCAGCTAAAGCATCATTAATTTCTTCTTGACTAATCTCTTCGCCGCCAAAATACTTATCTAATAATTCTTCACTAGTCTCAGCAACGGCTTCTAAAATCATTTCTCGAACTGAAGCAATTTTTTCTTGTTTCTCTTCCCAAATTTCGACTTCTTCAGGGATTCCTTTATCATCATATTTATAAGCTTTCATTGAAACGCAGTTGACATAACCTGAGAAGTCTTCTTCCTTGCCTATTGGCCACAAGAAAGGTATTGCGTTTCTTCCTAATTCATCCCGAATTTTCCCCAATACTTCTTCAAAGTTAACATTTTCTTTATCCATTTTATTAATAAAGATAACAGCTGGAATATTCATTTTACGGATTAATTGCCATTGTCTTTCAGTACCAACTTCAATACCGCGATTAGCATCTACTACTAAAACTGCACCTTTGACAACACTTACTGCTTGTTTTAGCTCATTATCAAACTCTTCAGTTCCAGGAATATCTAAAAAGTTTAATTTTAAGTTTTTCCATTCAATTGGAATTAGACTTGTTGATAAGCTGCCTTGTTTGTTTTTTTCTTCATCCATATAATCTGAAACAGTGTTTCGTGTTTCAATGGAGCCTTTTAAGTTGATTTGTTTACTAGCGTATAATAGTGCCTCGGCAAGTGTTGTTTTACCGGAACCTAAATGACCTAGTAAAGCGATGTTTCTAATTTCGTTGGTTTGATAAACCCTCATTTTTTTAAGTCCTCCTATACAGTAAAAATGTTTTTCTTTATCTATTTAAATTATACCATAAATAACGAGCAATCGCACCTATTTTTAAAAAAAATATGTTATAATGCTTTAGAGGTGGAAGCGTTGAATAAATTAATGATTAAACTTATTCTTTGGTATCAAAAAAAAATTAGTCCCAATAAAGAGCCTCGCTGTAGGCATTATCCAACTTGTTCAAATTATGCGCTTGAAAGTTATCGCAGATTCAACTTTTTTAAAGCGACTTTTCTCTCAACTAAAAGAATCCTCACTTGCAATCCACTATTCAAACCTAAGTATGATCCCGTAC
Source organism: Acholeplasmataceae bacterium (assembly GCA_012522345.1). Taxonomy (GTDB): domain Bacteria; phylum Bacillota_I; class Bacilli_A; order Acholeplasmatales; family UBA5453; genus UBA5453. Next base: position 35,179 of record JAAYKO010000063.1, read on the forward strand.
CTGAAAAAAGAAGAAAAATAAAACAGCCTAAAACAAAAAATCCCCTTAGCGAATAACACAACAAGAATTCGTCAGGGGGATTTTTTTATAATCTGATTTTAAATGTAGTGCCATCAGCAGCTTTTGCTACTAATAGTTCAATCTGTCCGTGTTGTTTCCGAGCTTCTTTTAAAATCTGTTTTGTTTTGGCGATAAGAAGTTTAATTTCTTTTAGATCAGTATTGCTGTTTTTATTTACAAGTCTTCTTTTCAAAATTAAAAAAATAAGTCCTTGGGGAAGATATAGTCGAAAGCGATTAATTGTAATTTTCATCATTCAACACTAATATAGACAAAATCACCATCACTAGTTTCAACTTCAACGAGTTTCCCAATCACACCACTATCAATTAAACGGCTGATTTCTTTAAAGTCTATTCCTTTTAAGGACACATTGTTAATTTGTGGTATTGCAATTTCTGTGTCGATCCACAAATCAAATAGGGCAAGCGGTAAATTAACTCTCACTTTATCGCCATCTTTTGAGTCAACAACTATTTTCAAAATTAAGTTCTTTTTTCTCTCACTGTTTTTTTCACCAACAAATGAAGTTTTTTCTTCATTTTTTTTGCCGAGCAAATAATCAACTGTCACCTCCAAAATAGTTGCAAGTTCAACTAAATAAGTAATATCAGGATAAGTGATATCATTTTCCCACTTTGAAACCGCCCGGGGACTAATATTTAATTTATTTGCAATATCCTCTTGAGTTAAGTCTTTATTCTTGCGCAATCTTTGAAATCTTTGACCAAATGTTTCTTTCATTTGCTTATCCTCCTTCAACTTAATTATAGGTGACAAAATAGCTTAAAGTAAGCCTCTTTTGGTTGATAAAATAACTTATTGGTTGTTTATTCACTCAACCTGGAGTTGTTTTTTCTCTTTGATACGCATTCCAAACTTAATTATTTCATTAATAAAAAGTGGAATAATCGCTAAAACAAAGACAAATAGCCAGTCTAACAGACCAATTCTCACTAAGCCAAACGCAAAACGGAAAGGGGGAATTAAAACAATTAGTGCCAATGATAAGACCCCTAAAATGAGTGAGATTACTAACCAAATATTTTTAAATAAGCCGACTTGAAAAATAGACTTATTGTGGTGACGCATTGAAAAGGAATAAAATAGTTGACTTGTCGCAAGTACTACAAAAGCCATTGTTGAAGCATATTTAAAGGCGGCTGCTTGTTGAGTTAAACTAGAGATTTGACCCAAATTAACTCCTTTTTCGGTAAGCCCAATAATAAAGGCTACTAAAGTCAATAAACCGATTAAAACACCACCAATAATAGCTCTAGTTCCAGTTCCATGAGCGAAAAAAGATTCGTTTTTTGGTCGTGGTTTTTCTCGCATCACATCAGGATCAGAGAGATCAACACCAAGACTAATTGCTGGTAAGGAGTCTGTAATTAAATTAATCCATAAAATTTGGGTTGCCAAAAGAGGAGCTGGCCAACCTAAAATTATCGCAAGTGCAATCGCAATCACTTCACCTAAATTACAGGAGAGTAAAAAGATGACACTTTTTTTAATGTTGTTATAGATGTTTCTGCCTTCTTCAATGGCATGAACTATAGTTGTAAAATTATCATCAGTTAAAATCATATCGGAAGCACTTTTAGCGACATCGGTTCCAGTGATTCCCATCGCAACCCCAATATCTGCGCTTTTTAAAGCTGGAGCATCATTAACGCCATCACCAGTCATTGAAACCGTATAACCTTTTTTCTTTAAGGCGCCAACAATTTTTAGTTTATCTTCAGGTGTAACTCTTGCAAAAACGCTATAATCATCAATCGTTTCTTCTAATTCTTTTTCTGATAGTGCAGCGAGTTCACTTCCGGTAATTGTTTTTTTTCCCGGCGTTAAAATTCCTAGTTCTTGGGCAATTGCGTTGGCGGTATTTTTATGATCACCAGTAATCATAATCACTTTAATACCTGCTTTATGACAATTAATAATTGCCGGTTTAACTTCTTCTCGTGGCGGATCAATTAAACCTGCCAAACCAATTAAAGTTAAATCCTTTTCAAAATCAGTTAAGGCAATTTCTGATTTTTGACTTTTATAAGCAGCTGCTAAAACTCTTAAAGCAGCTAAACTCATCTTTTCAGCTTCTGCTAAAAAATGAGCTCTTAGTTCATCAGTTAAGATTTCTTTTTTGTCAGCAATTAAAACATGACTACACTTGGCGATAAGATTGTCAAAAGCGCCCTTGGTATAAATCGTATAATCGCCTTCCACTAAATGAGCCGTGCTCATCAGTTTTCTTTTACTATCAAAAGGTAAATCAGCAATTCGTGGAAATGCTATTGTAAGGCTTTCCTGTTCAATTCCATAAACATTGGCTAAATCGAGTAAAGCAATTTCAGTTGGGTCACCTGTCCTCACATCATTTTTAAGCGTTGCATCATTGCAGAGAACAAATGTTTTTAACAATAAATCTTCAGTAATTGTAGTTTTTTCCTTTTTAGCAATCGTTTTTAATTTATTGGCGGTATAGATTTGAGTAACTGTCATTTTATTTTGCGTTAAAGTTCCAGTTTTATCACTACAAATAACATTTACTGAGCCTAAAGTTTCAACTGCCGGCAAAGTTTTAACAATCGCATTTTGTTTACTCATTCTTGTCGTTCCTAAAGCCAGCACGACCGCAACAATCGCCACTAAACCTTCAGGAATTGCCGCTACCGCTAAAGAGATTGCGATAATAAACATATTTTGGGTATCTTTTAAATCAAAACCATCAACCCAAGGCTTTTTTTGAATTAAGTGAATAATAAAAATTAAAACACTAATAGCTATAATTATAATTCCTAAAATTTTTCCAAGTTCATTTAAGCGTTTTTGCAGTGGAGTTTCTTCTTTTTCATGACTTTCAAGGATTGTGGCAATTCTACCGATTTCAGTCTCCATTGCTGTCTTGACAACAACCCCCTCGCCTCTTCCATAAGTAACAAAAGTCGAAGAAAACGCCATATTTTCCTGATCGCCTAAAGCCATCTCTTGTTCAAAAACTTTGTTTGCATCTTTATAAACCGCTACCGATTCACCTGTTAGTGATGACTCTTCAATCTGTAAATTGGAAGATGCAGTTAATCTTAAATCTGCCGGAATAAACCTGCCCGCTGCTAAAATAACAATATCACCAACAACGAGTTCAGAACTTTCAATTTCAATAATTTGATTATCTCTTCTAACAAGTGATTTAGGTGCTGTCATCTCTTTTAAAGCTTCAACTGCACGATTAGCTTTTTCTTCTTGTAACAGCCCAATTACAGCATTTACAATGACGATTGCTAAAATAATAATTCCAGCAATGTAATCGCCAACAATAAAAGTTAATACTGTTGCAATCAATAAAACATAAATTAACCAATCATGAAGTTGATTGAAAAAAAGCTTAAAAATGCTTGGTTTTTTCCCTTCTTTTAACTTATTAGGGCCAAACTCTGCTAACCTTTTTGTAGCTTCTTCGCTAGTTAAACCTTGTTTGGTTGTCTGAAGTTTTGTTAAAACTGTTTTAATATCTGTTTTATAAAATTGCATTTCTTCCTCCCCTTAAACTAAAAATAAATAAAAGACCATACCAAAAACTTTTGATTATGGTCTTGCATTTCCTCTTTGAGGAATTCATATCCGGGATTTTATCCGTGTTGACGAATATGAAATTATATGCTACTCCCCATAAATATCCTACTATAATAATACTTATGATAACTGAGTAAATCAAGTATTTTTTCAAAAATAATTACTTGTGGTTTTTTTATCAATATGCTCTTGCGAACAAAATTGTCTGTGTCGCTTTTTTATTTGTAACAGGACAAATCTCATTGCTTAGTGGTTCATCTAAAATTACTCTTGCGGTTGCTTGATAATCTTCTTTAATCATTAATTCTGCTTCTTGACCAGCAACACTCATCTTAATATAGCCACCTTGTTCAATTGCTTGTTTGAAGTCTTTATAATCTTTAATGACTTTAGTGTTTTCTTGGACATGAGCTAAAGCTTTTTCGTACATTTTTTGATGAATGTCCGCTAAGAGTTTCTTGATAGTTTGTTCTAAATTGGCGATTTTAACATTGCGTTTTTCTCTGTTGTGTCTAATTGCGATAACTACTTCATCATTGGCTAAATCGCGAGGACCAAACTCAATTCTTAAAGGGACGCCTTTCATTTCATATTCACTAAACTTCCAGCCAGGAGTTCGATTAGTATTATCTAAATGAACTCTAAAGCCAGCATTTTCGAGTCGTTTTTCAATATTTTTTGCGGTTTCCATAACTTCTGGACGTTGTGATTGGATTGGAATAATTACAGTTTGAATGGGTGCTAAATAAGGTGGCAAAACAAGACCGTCATCATCACCATGAACCATAATAACTGCTCCGATTAAACGTGTTGAAACACCCCAGCTTGTTTGATAAGCATATTGAAGTTTGCTGTTTTGATCTTGGAAACTAATCTCAAACGCTTTCGAAAAGATTTGACCAAAATAATGGGTTGTACCACTTTGGAGTGCCTTCCCATCAGCCATTAAAGCTTCAATTGAATAAGTTTCTAAAGCTCCAGCAAATTTTTCAGTTTCAGTTTTTTTTCCGGTAACAAAAGGAATCGCCAATAAATTTTTACCCATTTCTTTGTAAATTTCAAGCATTCCTAGAGTCTCTTCGCGAGCTTCTTGTTCATTACTGTGAACGGTGTGGCCCTCTTGCCACAAAAATTCTTTACCGCGCAAAAAGGGACGGGTTGTCTTCTCCCACCGGACAACATTACACCATTGATTATATTTTTTTGGAAGATCGCGATAAGAAGAAATAATTTTCCGGTAATGCTCACAAAATAATACTTCACTAGTTGGTCTAACAATTAAGCGATCTTCTTGTTCACTAAAGCTGCTTGTTAAGTATGCTACTTCAGGTGCAAAACCCTCAACATGCTCTTTTTCTTTATTAAAAAGTGCTTCTGTAATTACGAGCGGCATATAAACATTTTGATGACCAGTACGCTTAAATTCTTTGTTTAAATAGTTTTGAATGTTTTCCCAGATTTCATAACCATAAGGGCGGTAAATAATAAAACCAGCTGCATCACTGTAATCCATTAATTCAGCTTTTAAGCAAACATCGGTATACCACTGAGCGAAATCTTGATCGCGGGAAGTAATTTCTTTAACTAATTTTTTCTTCATCTTTATCACCTGTATATATTGTAAAATTATTTTCAAACTTCACTTCATCATTTTTATATAAATTACCAAGAGCCCGTTTAAAAGCCTTTTTAGACATCGGAAAAACCGCTCTGATTTCTTCTGGTGAAGAATCACTTGTCAAGCTCATTTTTTGATTAGCTTTTAAATATTTTAAAATCATTGCGGCATCGAGACTAATCATCGCTTCTTTTTGTAAAATAAAGGAGCCATTTATTGTATGTTCGCTCACCCTAATGATATTGACTTCAACTCTTTGGCCTAAACGGTATCTTTTTCTCATTTGCGTGTGATGAACAAAAACAAGCCGCGCTTCATCAGTAAATACATTTGCCCCGAAATTGTTAACCTCAACAATATAACCGTTTAGCTTTTCGCCTGTTCCAATAGGAGTTGTTGACTCTTTTAACTCTTGCGGTTTTAAAGGTTTACCGAGCAGTCTTGTTTTAACTTCTAGTCTAACGAAGAGTTTATCATCAACTTGCGGCCAAGAGCTGAAACTTTTCGGAAGATCATCAGCACTCACCAGTAAGTCCTTATTAATTCCAATATCAACAAACACACCTAAACCTTTATTAACTCCGACAACTTTTAGTAAAGCAGTTTTATTGACTGTTACTAGGGGCTGATAAAGAGTTGCAGCAAGGCGGTTTTTAAAATCATAGTATAAAAAGGCATCCACTTCAGTGCCGGTTATTAAAGTTTGATGCTTTGTCTCATTATTGTGGAGAAAAACAGATTGTTTATTTTTCTCTAACATATAACCGAGATCCGTTTTTCTTAAAACTCTAAGTTTGTTTATTTCTCCTATTTTCATTATTATTAACCTCTTTTTTATTATAACACATTAGCTTTGAGCTTCGCGATATTTTATAAAGAAAAGTGCACAAAATGCGATAATACTTATGATTATGAAAAAGTAAGTATAGTTATAAAATTCAATTATAAAACCGCCTCCAACGGTAATTAATGCTTGAAAGATGTTTTTTATTGATCCATAAATAATCATTGCTAGTGTCAGATTTTTCTGTGTTACATGACGTGATAAATACCTCACTAAAACATGAAGAATACTTGCCATCACGAAAGCTCTTAAAATTGAAGAAAAAACTAAAAAACCGATTGAGAGATTAAAGGCATAAATTAAATATCTAATTCCATTAATTAAAGGAATTAAAATCATTATTAGTTTAAGTTTTATTTTCTCACCATATTTGGCTAAAAGGAATAAAAATCCGACCTCAACAATATAAGCAACAAAGCTAATCCAGCCAAAGTTTTCTTCACTAATTCCTCTCAGTTTAAAATAAGGTCCCCAAAATGCTTCCCCACCGAAGAGGGTCGCGATTGAAATGACATAAAAACCCAGAAAGAGTAAATAGTTTTTATTTTTGCTTAAAAGCTTAAAATCTGATTTTTCAAGTGGTTCAGTTTTAGTTTCCGCTTTGAGCGGTTTTAAAGTAATAATTAAGATTGTGGCGATTAAATAAAGAGTGATTGTTACCGCAAAGGAAATTGAATAAACCCCAAAGTTTTTAATAATATACCCACTTATTACAACCCCAATTGCATAGCCTAAAGAGCCAAAAAGTCTAATCGCTGAATAGTTCTTTTTAGTGTCTATTGTGTAAATAGTTGCTTGGCTATCGAGCAAAATAAAAAATGGTTGATTGACAGCCCCTAAAGCAATAGTCACTAAAACAATGACAAAAAGTTGGTTGAAATTTAGTAAAATTAAAATAAATAAAGCTTCAACTAATGAAAAAACAATTGCGAATATTTTATTATGTTTAACAGTTCGAGCGAAATAACTCCAAATTGGATTAACAAAAACAGATATTAGCGGTAGAATCATTAAAATCAAGCCAATATCTTTAGCTGTTTTGCCGATTGAATATAAATAAAGCGAAAAAAATGGGTAAAAAAAAGCATCGGCGGTATATCTAATTAAAAATGTTAATTTATATTTGTTATCTTCGGTTCTCATATTAATATTATACTCTTTTAAAAATAATAAACAAAAGGAGTTTACCTGATTTCTGCTTAAAAAAAGAAGGCTCGGCCTTCTATTTTCTATTCATTTAAGATTTGATGAAAGTTATTATATCTTTCCAGTAACAAAGTTTCAATTAAATCGACCATTTTCGTCATTTTCTTTTCCAATTTAAACTCATCTAAAGCGGCAAAATAAAGTTCTCGATCTTCCTTTTTAATTGAGATTGGTAAATAGTCATCTTTTAAAAGGTAGTAATTCATCATCAATCTTCCAACTCTACCATTGCCATCAATAAAGGGGTGAATTTTCGAAAGAGTTAATAAGATAAAGGCACTTCTTTCAATTGTAGTTCCTTTAAAAGTAAAGTCAAGTTCATCCATCATCCTTTTCATTCGATCATATACTTTTACATAATCTGGGGGCTGATGATATCCTTTTAGGCCAATATTTACTTGCCTATAAAGGCCACCAGGCATAATATCTCCCAACAAGATTTGGTGAGCATCTTTAATAAACTCTTCACTCATCAAAGTCCCTTTTTCGACTTCCGCCTTGACAAACTGATAAGCTTTCATATGATTTAAGAGTTCTTTTTGTTCGCGTTCAGATATTCTCGATTCTTTACACACTTTTTCTAATGTAAAAGCTTCTTCAAGGGTAATTGTGTTTTTACCTTCAATTTGAACCGCATCATGGGCATACTTCACTTTAAAATCGGCTTCGATTTTTTTCAATATTTCTGGATCAAGTTCTTTTTTAAGCGCTAAGAAATGGTTTTTTTCCACTTCTAGTAATTCTTTGTGCATCTGATATCCTCTCCCACCATCAAAGTCTTTTTCTCATTATAACAATAAATCCCACTTTTAACAATACTTATGGTAGAACTTTGATATTTGAAAAAAAAAGAGACGTTGATGTCCCTTTTCTTTAAGTTATTATAACTTCACTACGTTAGCGGCTTGTGGGCCTCTATCGCTTTCGTTGATCTCAAACTGTACTAAGTCGCCTTCAGCTAAGTTTTTGAAACCTTCAGCTTGGATTGATGAATAATGAACGAAAATGTCTTGTCCATCATCTGACGTAATAAAGCCATAGCCTTTTCTTTCATCAAACCATTTTACTGTGCCTGTCATGAAACGATTACTCCTTATATAATATTGACGCGTGTTTCTAACGCCTAAAATGATTATAACACTTAGTTGTTGCTAATACAAGTGGAAAAACCGATTTTTTCATTAAACATAAATTATCAACAAATATTTATAATTATCTAAAAAACTTCTTGTTAACTTAAAATTTTTGTATAAAACTTTCTTCTGCGAGGACCATCAAACTCACAAAAAAATATTCCTTGCCATATTCCTAACTTTAACTTCCCTGCTTCAATTATTACTACACAAGAACTTCCAACTAAGGATGCTTTAATATGCGAATGGGAGTTTCCTTCCAAATGTCGATAATTTATGTCTTTGGGAAAAACCTTCCGCAAAGTACTTTTAAGATCAACTACAACATCAGGATCAGCATTTTCATTAATTGTTACTCCTGCTGTAGTATGGGGGACATAAACTATTACGATTCCTTCTTTAATTCCGCTTTCCCTGACATCTTCTCTTACAAGTTGAGTAATATCTAACATTTCGTCTTCTTTGGTTGTTAAAATAAGATGTTCCATTTCCTACTCCTTTCATTAATCGATTATTTCTTGTAAATGAAAAAATATATGATAAAATTGTTAATAAGGCGCCCCCATAGTTTAATGGTAAAACGCAAGCATGGTAAGCTTGAATTGAAAGTTCGATTCTCTCTGGGGGCACCAGCTTAATTATTATTGGCTCAGTTGAGCCTTTTTTTATTATGATTCTTTTAAAATAAAAACATCCAGCTGCTCATTTAAAATATCTTTGTCCGCTTCTGTTCGAGCGTATCCCAATTGAACATTAGCGTTAACTAAGAAAGATTCCATACTTTCTACACTCGTCATATCAAATGAACTTAAATCTAATACTATTGCCTCACAATTAGCAAACATGGAATCCATCTCTTTAACTTTACTTGTATCAAAGGAACTTAAGTCTAGGGTTGTAGCCTTTGAATTATAAAACATCCCACTCATATTGATTACCTTGCTGGTGTTAAAAGAACTCAAGTCGATTTCTGTTGCTTTAGAATAGGTAAACATATGACTCATATTAGTGACGTTGCCTGTATCAAAGGAACTTAAATCTAGGCTAATGGCTTCCGAATAAGAAAACATTTCAAACATATCCATAACGTTACTTGTCTCAAAGTTGCTTAAATCTAAGGTAGTTACTTGAGAATAAGTAAACATATAAGCCATATTGGTGACTTTGCTTGTATTAAAACTGCTCAAATCTAACGTTGTGGCTTGAGAATAAGCGAACATCCCGTTCATATCAATAACATTGCTAGTATCAAAAGAACTTAAATCTAATCTGGTTATCTGAGAACTGGCAAACATGGCCGCCATATCTTTGACATTGCTTGTCTCAAAATTACTTAAATCAAGAGTAGTTATTTGAGTATCGGCAAACATTAAACCCATATTTTCAACTTTATTTGTCTTAAATGAACTTAGATTAATGCTTTTTGCTTTAGACTCAGAAAACATCATAAACATGTTTGTAACGTTGCTTGTGTCAAAGAAGCTTAAATCTAGTGTTTCTGCCTTAGATCGAGAAAACATCCAGCCCATACTTTCAACTTTACTTGTCTTAAATGAACTTAAATCAATTGTGGTTGCTTGAGAGTTTTCAAACATTGAAGTCATATCTTTTACATTGCGGGTATCAAAAGAACTTAAATCTAGGGCTGTTGCCTGAGAAAAGGCAAACATCGCTTCCATATTTGTAACATTACTTGTATCAAATAGACTTAAATCTAGGGTAGTTGCTTGGGAGTGTTCAAACATTGAAACCATCTCTTTGACATTACTTGTGTCTAAGTATTGTAATTCCAAGTCTTCTGATTCATTATTTTTAAAGAGCTTTGACATCTCAATTATATTTTTAGAGCCGACAAAATAGACACCTTTAATGTTTGGTCTTTGTTCAAAAAGATGCGAAGACTTCCCTTGAGTTGAGATTAATTTAGTTTCTTTAATGTATTCAGGGATAATTACGAATTCAGCATCTCCTACATAGATTATATCGCCAAAATAATTTGTAATAAAATCTTGATCGCTTGCAATTTCATATTTGGCGGGTAATGCTTCAGTCATAACGGCCTTGTAGACAGTATCTTTAGTAATAGGAATTATTTCTTGATTCCATTTTTTAAAAGCTTGAACAATTTCAGCGTTCCTAATCGAAGGTAGCACTCCTTTATATTTTGGTTTAACACCTTCAACTACACATTCTTCAGCTAAAATTGTTCCATCATCATCAGTCCATGTCACTTTATATGTCTTTTTATATAGAGCACTTATTTCTAAGTTACTAGTTATATTGTTGAACTTTTGATTCCAGCCGCTAAACTGGTAACCTTCTCGTGTTGGATTGGTTGGCGCAGTTGCAGCTTGATAGCGTTTGATAGTTTCTTCTTTTAAAACTTTCCCATCGTAGTCTTTAAAAACAACTCGATAACTTTTTATTTCTTGTCTAGGACTGATTTCTAAATCACTAGTCACATTATCAAACTCTCGGTCCCAACCAATAAAATCATAATCTTCTTGAGGAGGAATATCAGGTGGTGTTGCAGACTTAAAATGTTCAACAATCTCTTCTTTTACAACTGTCCCTTCATAATCTTTAAAAACAACCAAATAACTTCTAATTTCATATAAAGCATTCACCTCTAATTTGCTCGTTATATTATCAAACTCCTTATCCCAACCAATAAAATCATAACCCTCTCTAATTGGATTGGCTGGCGGTGTTGCACTTTGGGATTTTTCAACCTTTTCTTCTTTTAAAATCGTCTTGTCATAATCGTAAAAAATTACTGAATGTTTTTTCGCTAAAAGATTATTATCTCCACTACATGAAATTAAAAGAAATGAAAATAATAATACCATAATCAAACTAATAAATCTTGTTTTTTTATTCATTGTTAATTCCTCTCTTCTTTATATTTATTTTAAATAGCGGCTTCTTTTTAGTCTGGAAAGCACTATAAATAATCGTTTCAAGAACGTTACAATCTATATAAGATTCTTAATGTTATATAATTTAAAGTCTCTCTGCTGTTTATTTTAACAAATAATTTAATGCGTTATGTGTTTTTGATGTGATTTTTTATTTTACATTAGTCCAGTAGCGTTGATAGATTACACCATCAACATTTACTTCGTTTTCTAAAATGCCGCCTGCTTTAATAATTGTTTTTTGGGAGGCAATATTATCCTTATAACAAACTTGCAAAACTCGTCTTATATTTAATTTCTTACACTCCAAAAGCGTTAACTCAAGCATTTTAGCGCCATAGCCTTTTCTTCTTTCAGATGGCACTATACCATAACCGATATGGCCACCATTTAAAAGGAGTTTTTCTGTTAAGTAGTGTCTAATGTTAACTGCCCCAACAAAAATGTTTCTTGTAGTATCTAAAGCAAAATAAACAGAATCTGGAACATAACCAGCTTCAGCTTCCTTTATTTCCAGATTTTTTAAATAATGATTAAAATTTCGATAATCAAAACGGCTAATAGAACGCGGAATAATTTTTTCTTCAGTTTGATTCCATTTTTCTAACATTTCAATTAAATGGTTTCGATATTCCAAAGTCAGTTTTACCAGCTTAAGATTGGGTTTTTTGACCATTTAAACAACTCCTAATCTGTATTTTTAGCTAGTTTTGCACTCTTGATAAAAGTTATCTATTTTAGCTGCTAAACTCTCTAAAGGCTCATTTTTATTGACAAGATATAAATCAACTTTAGTTAAGTTTTTCTTCGCAAATAAGCGATCATCTTTTTTTAATCTCGGCTTAATCTTTGCAAGTTGATCACCACGTTTAATCATTCTTTCTTTTCTTAATCTTTTAGGCGAATAAATTAAAACCACTAAAGCTTTCTCTTTTAAGTAGTCGATTAAAGCATTGGCACCGTTTGGCTCTAAAATAATAATTCCTTTAGTAATTAAATCCTTTTTTTGGGTACCATAATATTCATTTTGATAAGTTGCTGATTCAACAAAAGCATTATCCATCTTCAATTTTTTAAATTCTTCTTTGCTAACAAAATGATAACTAACACCATCTTCTTCACCTTGTCTCGGTGTTCGCGTGGTAGTAGTTATACATTTCTTATAACCAAAGTTCATCACTAATTGTTTCGCTACTTCTGTTTTCCCGCTTGCGCTTGCGCCAACTAAAATTATCATTAATAACCAACTTTCTTTTTTGTTTACTATAAATGATATTATCATATTTTTATTCTAAAATATAGATTAAGTGTTATAATATAAATGGTGATGTTTAATGAAATATCTGAAAAAGTTTCGAGTTTTATTTTTTTTAATTGGGTGCTTTATTTTAGGTTTTCTTACAATGCCACTGTTACATGGTGCTTATGCAGAAAGCCTTTTTAATAGTTATACTCATTTTGCCTGGTATTATCATCTTTTATTTTTTATTGGAGTTTTCTTTTTAAGTCTTGTTTTTCACGAATTAACACACTTAATTGTTTTTTTATTGAACGGCTATCAAAATGAAGTCTTAATTATTTTATTTTTAGTTTTTTATAAAAAGAATCAAAAATGGCGCTTAAAAGTTGATTTTAAACTGCTTCTTTTAGGTGGTGGAATAGTTTTCCCTAATCTAGGTTCAATCGAAGATGAAGCTGCCTTTTCGCGAGCAAGAAAAGCGGTTGAACGCTCACTTCTTGCCGCTCCACTTTTCACTTTAATTAGTTCAACAACTTTATTTATACTTTCCTTTACGATTTTTTATCGGAATGGCTTTTTAGTTCCCGTCAGCCTCTATGGACTGTTTGTCGGAGCTTTTTTCACTTACCTTTCCGCGAAAGAAGCACCTCAGATGTATGGCGACTTTAAAGCTTATAAAAAAATTAAAACTGATGACCTTTTCGCACTTGCAACAATCCAACAATATACAACAAATCTTTCAACTTATCAAAAAGGATTAATGGAAGAATACTTAAAGGATCAACTTCCGATTAAAAATGATTTAACAGCACTTACTTTTTTCATTAATCTTTTAGATCATGCAATCTTTGAAGAAAATGAAGTTAACCTCTTTCTTTATGAAAAAGTCTCTTATTACGCTTTAAACCCAAGTAGTTTTAGAAGAGTTTTATCAAGTCCGCTTAATGCTGAGTTTGCACAAGCAGTTATTTTTTATTTAGACCGCTTAAACTTTAAAACTGAAGCACTTAAATTAAAAGAACTCTTTTTTAATCATCTCGCTAGTTTAAATAAAAAAGAAAAAATGAAGACTTATCTCACCAAACAGACTGACCACATTTTAGGTTTAAGTGATGAAAAAGAGTTTTTAAATGATTCAAAAAACTTCAACAAAGGATTATTGACTTTTCTTTTTAAAAATATCCCTTCTTTTCTTGCTAGTGAACAAGTTAGAAATGATGGTTATAAGCCACTTAAACTTTATTGTCCCCTTAAATAAAGTGTTAAACGGTTTCTAATCTTGATTCAAACTATAGTTTATGGTATAATTTTTTTTGCTGGTCCGGTAGTGTAGTGGTTAACATGCCAGTCTGTCACACTGGAGATCGCGGGTTCAAGTCCCGTCCGGACCGCCACCTTTTGCGTCGTTAGCTCAATTGGATAGAGCGTCTGACTTCGGATCAGAAGGCTATGGGTTCAAGTCCTATACGGCGCGCCATTTTTTTGTAAAGTACGGGAAGTAGCTTAGCTTGGTAGAGCGCTTGCCTTGGGAGCAAGAGGTCGCAGGTTCAAATCCTGTCTTCCCGACCAGTCTGAAAATCATTTGACAAAGTAGTTGTAGGGTGCTAATATATTAATGCTGTGTAGGCGTAGTATAACGGCTATTATAGGTGCT
>JAAYKO010000064.1 GCA_012522345.1 Acholeplasmataceae bacterium
CAAGAGAAAAACTTTGAAAAACTTAAACCTTTAGTTCCAACCGCTACTTATAATTTTTTAAAAAGAAAAGCCACAATTAATAAATGAAATAAAAAAAGCACACTCTCAATGTTGGTGCAGGAAGAAAAAAATAATGAGAGTGTGCCTTTTTTAAGATAGGGTACTTCAATTGATTAATCAATCAAAATAACCATAGTTATTGCGATATTCAAGCGGCGTTGAACCGATAATTCTTTTAAATACTTTTGTAAAATAATTAACATCTGTGAAACCGCTTAGACTTGCGACTTCATAAATTTTTAATTGCGAAGTCTGAAGCATCTTTTTAGCGTAATCTATTCTGATCATTGTTAAGTATTCAACAAAGTTCATGTTGGTCTCTTTTTTAAATAATCGCGAGAGATGGGAAGCCGAAACATAATGTTCTTCAGCAACAAAACCAAGACTTAGTTTTTTTCTAAAATTCGCTTCTAGATAACCGATGACATCACGAATAATATAATTTTTTATATCGGTTTGCTCACCATAATTTATTTTCGTTTCAACATCTACCGGAAGGATTCCTTCCGCTTTTTTTCCTCTTAAGACTTGAATTAGTGAGGCCACTGAAAGCTTAGTATACTCATAGACACAGAGATGACAAGCTGGCAAGTCCTGACCTAAGACATCATAGGGTGTCCGAAGGGAGATTAGCATCACCTCTTGATTGGACTGAATCAGGTTTGAATATAAGACTTTTTGAATCAATGTTAAATGGGAATCAGTCAAACCTAAAATGACTTTTTTTCCTTTACAAAAATTCAGGATTTCATTGACATTAAAGTTTTTATTATCGATGCTCCGATAAGCGATATTAAACTCTTCGCCTAAGATTTTTGCGATATCCATATTCTCAACATTCGCATCTTCTGCTACTGAGTTTAAAAAGTTTGTCACACCTACAACAACCGTATTTTGATCAATTGGAAAGATTTCACCACTCGCAAGAGTAACACTTGCCAAACTATATTTTAAAGCTTTTTCTTGATTTTTTTCATAACCAAAGATTAGCTTTTTTTCTTTGGTGTAGATTTCTTTAGCCTTTAAAATTCTTTTTAAGCTTTCATCAATAACGCTTTTTTTGATAGCCCCTGATTTTGCTGCTTTAAGTAGGTCATTTCTAACCATTAATTGTTTACCAAAAGAATGACTTACCATTACGATATCCATTGTCGCATTAACTGCAAACACTGCTGCTTCACCTAAAGAAAATGCTCGCTGAAGGGCATCCATTTCAAAACAGTCACTAATAATTAAACCTTCATAACCCAACTCTTCTCTTAGCAATCCTTTTAAGAGTTTTTCTGAAGTTGAAACTGGAAAGCGATCATCTAATTGATCATATAAAATATGAGCTGGCATCACGGCATCAGAACGGATCTCATTTTTATAAGGGATTAGTTCTTCTGCTAAAAGTTCAACTTTACTCTTTGATAAATGCGGCAAATCCAAATGAGAATCGATATTGACATCACCGTGACCAATAAAATGTTTATAGACTGCGAGTACTCCATTTTCTTGGAGTCCTCTTGCATAATCATTAGCAAGTTTTTCAACTAACATTGGATTGGAGGAAAAGGCCCGAATACCAATAATTGGATTAAAGGGATTTGTATTAATATCTGCGACAGGAGCGAGATTACAATTTATCCCTAAGACTTTTAATTCTTTCCCAACAATTGAACCAATCTGATAGGCAACTTCTGGATATTTATTACTAGCTGCACCAATTGCCATATGTCCTGGGACATTGCTGACTCCTGAATAAATTCTTCTAATACTACCGCCTTCTTGGTCCAAGGCGATAAAAGCTGGAATCCCATTATTGTATTTTAGTGCTGCTTCTTGGATTGCTTCAGTCATACTTTTGAGTTGCTCAGCTGAGGTAATATTTCTTGTAAAAAGAATAATATTACCAAAATTATATTTTTTTATTAGTTCGACAGCATCTTCTTTGTTGGTTGTTTGAAAACCCACAATCATCATTTGGCCGATTTTTTGTTGAAGAGTTAGTTTCATAAGTTTATTATCCTTTTATTGCTCCGGCTGTTAAGCCTTTAATTATATGTTTTTGAAGTAAGAAATAGACAATTATTATTGGAATCGCAATCAGTGCTACTGAAGAGGCCATTAGCCCAAAGTCTGTTCCGTATTTACTGCTGATTTCGCGAAGAAGCGCACTGACTGGCATTTTATCCGGGTCTTTTAAAATTAACATTTGTAGAAATAGATCATTATAACTCCATAAAAAGACAAAGATAGAAGTTGTCGCAAAAGCACTTTTACTCATCGGAATAATAAGTCTAAATAAAATCTGTAGTGTACTTGCCCCATCGATATAGGCTGATTCTTCAACTTCTCTTGGGAGTTGTTCCATAAAACCGGTTAAAATTACAATCGCAAAACTCAAGTTTCCCGCTATTTGCGGTAAGATTACCCCTAAATGATTTTCAACTAAGTTAAGTCTAGAAATAATTGAATATAAAGGATAAATTATTGAAAAGATTGGAAACATCATACTCGCAATAATAAATCCATAAAATACTTTCTTGCCTTTAAACTCATAGCGCGCTAAGATAAATGAAGCCATCCCAGCAATTATTAAAACCGCAATAACAACACTAACAGAAATAAGTAGGCTATTACCATAAGCTTTAAAGACATTATATCTTCCGGTAAAGGCTTTAATATAGTTATCTAAGGTGAAATCTTTAAAGGGAATATAAAACGAATCAACTAAAATCCTATTTTTAGGTTTAAAGGAATTAATTAAAACCCAAATAAAAGGATAGATGGTTGTAATAGCCCAAAGTGAAAGCACAAGATAGATAATTATTTTACTGACTTTAATTTTCTTTTGTTTTCTCATCAGACTCACCTTTAAATATCTTTGTTGGGTCTAAAGAGCAAATTAGCAATTAAGCTCAGCCCAACTCCGGCAAAGACTAAGACAACAGCCAATGCTGCTGCATAACCTAAGTTGGTGTTACCAACAAATGCTTTTTCATACATATAAGTCCCCAAAAAATGAAGTCTTCCATTTGGTCTACCACCACTATTGATAATGTGTGGTAAATCAAAGACTTTTAAAGTTCCGGTAATTGCTAAGACGATTACTACTCTTGTAATATTTTGTAACATAGGTAGTTGGATTTTAAAGACTTTTTGGAGGCCCGTTGCCCCATCGATTTCACTTGCTTCAAGTAGTTCATTAGGAATTGTTGAAAGACCCGTTAAAAAGATGACAAAATAAAAGCCCACATATTGCCAAACTACTGGTGCAGTAATAAAGGCGAACATTTTTGGTAAGTTATAAACATCTTTATAAACTACTGGTCTAAGGTTGAAGATTGCCAAGATTTGATTAAAAAGGCCCCCCCTTGGTTCATAAAACATATTAAACATTAAACCGAGAGCTGTTGCAGAGATTACAATCGGTAAGAAAAAGGAAACTTTATAAAAGGTGTTGAGTTTCTTAATCGAGTTAACCATTAAAGCTAAAATTAGGGCGACTCCCACTTGAAAGACAATTACTACCCCAACTAAATAAAGGGTATTGAGCAAGGTCTGTTGAAATTCTTTGGCAGTAAAAAGTGAAATATAGTTATCTATCCCAACAAACGTTGGACTGGGATCTAAGACATGTGCTGATTTATAAAAACTATTGATGATGTTTGCAGCAAATGGATAGATTAAAAACACTACTAAAAAGAGTGTTGTCGGAAGTAAAAATAAAATTGGAATCCATTTGTTTTTATACATAACTACACCTCAAATCTTTTTTTAGTAAAAAGGGTATTGCGGTCTTGCAATACCCTTTAACTATCGCTAAATCATTTAATCTTGTGCGTTTAAGTATGCTTTTACTGCATCAACAATTATTGCTAGATCAGCATCAACATATGATTGAGCTTTACTTACTAATTGCGCAAATG
>JAAYKO010000065.1 GCA_012522345.1 Acholeplasmataceae bacterium
TAAACATATAAAATTTCGGTTTTTACCGTTCGGCCGGATTTCAACCCCTTTTACAAGAAAAAAGCACTAGATTACCGATATCTAGTGCTCTTTTTAAAACTAGAGTGTTAATATTTGACGTTTACAATAAAAAAGCCTATCAAGCAATATGATAGACTCTTTATGTATTATTTGGCGACCGATAGGGGATTCGAACCCCTGAATGCAGGCGTGAAAGGCCTGTGAGTTAACCGCTTCTCCAATCGGCCAATTAGAATCATCTTAAAAATAGTGTCGTGGCGGAGTAGGAGGGATTTGAACCCTCGCATCGACTTTCATCGATCTACACCCTTAGCAGGGGCGCCTCTTCAGCCTCTTGAGTACTACTCCAAATGCGCTACTATATGATATCGCATTTTAACCACAGAGTCAATATATACTATTTTCTTTAATTATTTTTGCGTGGTGGAACCATTGAGAGGGAAACTTTTCTCCGCTTAGTATCAACATCTAAAACCCACACTTTAATGATATCTCCCACTTGAACTATATCATTGGGATTTCTTACGAACCGAGTGCTCATTTTGGAAATATGAACTAATCCATCTTCCTCTAACCCACAGTCAACAAAAGCTCCAAAAGCAACCACATTTCTAACTGTTCCCTCTAGTTGCATTCCCGGTTTTAAATCTTCAAGATTCAAAATATCGCTTCTAAGTTGTGGAGCGCTAAACTCATCTCTTGGGTCTCTAAGTGGTTGAACAAACGCATCTAAAATATCATTTAGAGTATAAACATCGATATTAAGATCACTTCTAAGCCTAGCGCGGTCCATAAACTCAACAATTAATTTTACTTCATTTTTCCCAAATATATTAGGGGCAATGTTGTAATTTTTCATTATTTGTCTCGCAACTTCATAACTCTCAGGGTGAATAGATGTCATGTCAAGACCTTCGTTCCCATCAATAATTCTTAAAAAACCTGCTGCTTGTTCAAATGATTTTTCGCCAATCCGAGGAACGTTTAAAAGTTGTTCGCGGTTGACAAAATTACCATGCTTTTCGCGATATTTAACGATATTTTTTGCCATGGTTCTATCTAAACCTGAAACATAATTTAATAACGATTCCGATGCTGTATTAACATTAACTCCAACTTGGTTAACTGCATTACTTACAACAAAATCAAGTGTTTCTGATAATTTCTTTTGACTAACATCGTGTTGATATTGTCCAACACCAATTGATTTAGGATCAATTTTAACTAATTCAGAAAGTGGGTCTTGAAGTCTTCTTGCGATTGAAACTGCACTTCTTTCTTCAACTGAATAATCTGGAAACTCTTTTCTCGCCAATTCACTTGCTGAATATACAGAGGCACCAGATTCATCAACAATTACATATTTTGTTGGCAGCTTGTTTTCTTTAATTAATTTAGCAATAAACGCTTCTGTTTCTCTAGAGGCAGTTCCGTTACCAATCGCTACTATATCCACATTATGTTTCGCAATTAATTGTAAAACAATTTTCTCTGATTGGGGAATTCTAACCTCATAGCCCTTTTCACCAATATATTTCTCATGGGGATAAATAACATCTTTAGCTAGAACTGTTCCCTGTTCATTAACTACAGTTAATTTGCAGCCAGTTCTAAATGCTGGGTCTACTCCTAAAACAATCTTATCCTTCATCGGTGGCTGGAGTAAAAGGTTCTTTAAGTTGATTGCGAAAATGTCAATCGCATCTTCTTCAGCTTGCTCCGTTAAATTGCTTCTTATTTCGCGTTCTAATGAGGGATAAATCAAACGCCTAATTGAGTCTGCAATAAAAATTCTGATGTTGGAATTAACGATTGATTCTTTAATAATAACTTTCGCTTCCAAAAATTCTTGAATTTTATCTCGATCAGCTTCAATAGAAACATTCACAAGCTTTAGGCTCTCAGCGCGGTTAATCGCTAAAACGCGGTGGTGAGCAATTGCTGCAATACCTTCTTCGTAATCATAATATTGTTGAAATATTCCTCTAGGGTCATTTTCAGCAGCACCTTTGCGGGCTTTACTTGTAATAAAGCCTTCTTTAAACATCTCTTCGCGCAAAGCTTTACGATAATCAGCATTATCACTTATTCTCTCGGCAATAATAAAGCCAGCACCTTCAATCGCTTCCTTGGTTGTCTTAACCTCTTCGGTAATGTATTTTTCTGCTTCAGCATTTAAATCTCCCTCTTCAGGGAAAGTTAAAATCCACTCCGCAAGCGGCTCTAATCCTAACTTAATAGCTTCTGTAGCTTTTGTTTTTTTCTTTTCCTTATACGGTCGATAGAGATCTTCAACATCAACTAATTTAGTTGCTTCATTAATTTGATTAAGCAATTCATCAGTTAACATTTCTTTTTCATCAATTAAACGAATCACATCTTCTTTTCGTTTTTGCAAATTAACACTATAGCTCCATTCACGATGAATGTCTTTGATTTGTTCCTCATCGAGACCGCCCGTTATCTCTTTTCGATATCTAGCGATAAAAGGAATAGTATTTCCTTCATTTAAAAGCGCTAAGACTTGTTCTACCTGACCGATTTTGACCTCTAAATTTTTTGCTACTTCAATAACTAATTTGTTATCCATTTCTACCTCCTTACAGTACCGAAAGGGTTAAATTACTCTTTAATTCAAAAAACTTAAAGCTCTTTTAATTGCTAAATCATCAGTATAAATCCCATCTTCTGCAACAGTTTCACCTTCAATGTGAATTAAAACTGGTACATTGGGTAAATAATTATCTCCAATTAAATTGTCAATCTCTAAGTTTTCCTCATAATGCAAAACCAAAATCGTGAAGTTTTTATTTTCGATTGCATTTTTTTCATTTATAATCTCTTCTATTTCTCCACAACCAACACAAACATCATAATCGTTACTGTAGACCAATACATAAACATCATGCTTAAGTTCAAGAGCTTCGAATTGTTCTTTTTCTTCATCATCCAAATCACTTATTTCGATTTGATTTAAGATTACTTGATATTGTTCAACTGAGATATGAGTAATTTCTTCAAAACGACTAAGTGGCTTTTCTGGATCTTCTTGATCTTTAAAAACCCACCACAAAACTACAACTAAAACTGCAACTACTAAAACACTTACAGTTGTTAAAAATACTATTTTCAATTGCTTATTTGGCTTTGGCTTTATTTCCGTTTTCTTTGCTGGCAAAGGTTGCTTTTTTTTCTTTTTAGCCATCTTTTATGCCTCCTCGCATCTTTTTACATTATACATAATTTTTAATTATTATACAACATTATCATTGTTGCTTCTCTTGCTCTTTAATTGTTTTAATAATTTCAATTGAAAGTTCTTTAATTTTTTGAAGGCGATGATTAATGCCGCTTTTACTGATTTTCTCGCCTGTTTTTTCTTCATAAGCAAGACTAAGTTCATTTAGTGATGCCGTTGGGTTTTCCTCTCTCAATGCGATTATCTGTTTCAAGGAAGGTTCAAGCATATCAAAGTTTTTATATTGTTTAATAAATTTTATTTGTTTTAATTGTTGGTTAGCAGCTTTTAACGTTTTCTTCTCATTAGCAATTTCAATATTAATCAAACGATTGATTGAATTGTTAAAATCGCGATGAATTCTTAAATCTTCAAAATGAAAAACACTCTCATAAGCATTGACAACCTTTAAAAACTCACTTATTGCTTCTGCTTCTTTTAAATAAACTATTAGACCATTTCTTCTTTTTGCAATCTTGGCATTTAAGTTAAAGTGATTCATTAATCTTTGGGTAAAAATTGCATTAGTTTTTGATTTTGCAAATATTTCTAAATGATAATTAGGTTTAATTGGATTATTAATTGAACCGCTAGCTAAAAATGCCCCTCTTAAATAAGCTTGTTTACAAGGACGCTCGATTGTAAGCAGTTCATAATCACTTAAGCTTTCATAAATCAAACTTGTTTCTGAAGCTATATTTTGAGTTTGAGTTTTAACAAGAACCGATAATTCAATCGTCTTAAAGCTTGTTCTGCTTGTAGCTATTTCCATTTCAGCATTATAAAGTTTCTTAATTAACTTAAAAAAATGCCTTGTCAAGGCAATATTGGTAGAGCGAAAAACAATAAAAAGACCTTTATTATTTATTACTACTTCACTTCCAAGATGAAGTAATGCAGAAAGCTCTGCTAATTTTTCGCTTTTATTTGTTTTAAGATGAACTAATTCTTCTTTTACAGTTCTTGCAAAAGTCATATTACAACCACGTTTCTAAATATTTAAACACACTCTGAACAGCTATTGCTCCATCATTTGTTGCAGTAACAACTTGTCTAATCTGTTTTTCTCTGACATCGCCAACCGCAAAAATACCTGCTAGTTTGGTCGCCATGTTTTCATCCGTTGGAATATAACCATAATCATTTAATATTCTCAACCCAGTAAAAGCCGCTGTCTCAGGCTTTAAACCAATATATTCAAAAACGCCATCAGTTTTGATAGTTTTAAACTGCGCATTTCCGGTTTTAATCTTAACACCAATAAGGTTGTTATTTTCATCAATTAAAAACTCTTGAACCGTTGATTGATAATGAATTTTAACATTTTCTTTTTTCAACAAGATTTCAATCGCTTTTTTATCAGCAGTTAATTCTTTTAAGTTTTGAATTATTGTTACACTCTTAACGATTGCAGCTAAATAACTCGCTTCTTCGACGGCACTATTTCCCCCACCAACAACAACGACATCTTTTCCTTTATATATTGGTCCATCACAAATTGCACACCAACTAATTCCTTTTGAAGATAACATCTCTTCGTGTTCTAAATTTAGTTTTCTCGGACTAGCACCAGTGGCAATAATAACAGCTTTCGCTTGATAAGAGTTTGTTTTGGTAATTATTTGTTTAAGCTTGCCATCTTTTAATTCAACAACATCATCAAAAATATATTGCACACCTAAACTCATGCCGTGATTAAACATTTCAAGCGCGAGGTCAGCGCCGCCAATTTTCGCAAATCCAGGATAGTTTTCAATTTCTGATGTGTTAATCATTTGGCCTCCTGGAGCTCCTTTTTCAATTACAGCAACATTTAAATTTGCTCGTTTTGCGTAGATGCCTGCAGTAATACCAGCAGGACCTGCCCCAATTATTACTAAATCAAAAATCATTGTTTTTTTCACCTATTTACTGTTTGTTTTTTTTCTAAATTTAAATTTTTTCTCTGATAACTTTTTTAAGGCTTGTTCTTCGTTTTCTCTTACCACATCGATGTAATACGGCAAATCTCTTCTAATAATATTTTTAACAACAATATAAGCAACACCGCCTAAGACAAATAAGGTTAGTGAAAAAAGAACGTTTACTCTTAAAGTCTCACCAATTAAAAGCGGATCAGTTCTAAACGGCTCAATCAAAAGACCTCTGCCAAGCCCATACCAAATTAAATAAAATCCAAATATATCTCCTAATTTAAAAACCCTTTTTCTTCTAAATATTAATATAAGCACAAATCCTAAAAAGTTCCAAAGACCTTCATATAAAAATGTCGGATGAAAATAAGTTCCATTGATGTTCATGTTTTCAATAATAAAATTGGGCATTACTTTTTTTAACACCTTTAATGTCTCCGGTTTAATTGGGCCGCCATGCGCCTCTTGATTAAAGAAGTTACCCCATCTACCCAACACTTGTGCGATTAAAAAACCAGGCGCTATGAGATCTAAAAAAGCGAATAAATTAATTTTGCGAATTTTGGTATAAATTAATATAAAGATTAGTACCGCAATAATAACACCATGTATCGCAAGTCCACCACCTGCAATATTGAATACTTCTGCAAAACTATCCACTGGTTCAAAAATTACATAATAAATCCGCGCTCCAATTACTCCAATCGGAATCCCAAATAAAACTGAATCAAAAAAATGGTCAACGTTAATGTCAAGAAAATGAGCTTCTCGATGGGCTAAGGTTACTGCAAAGCCAATACCGGATAAAATAAATATTGCATACCAGGCTATTGAAAGGCCAAAAAAGGAAACTGCAATATTATTATAAGGTGGTTTTTGGCCTAATGTCGCCAAAAACAATAATAAAACAAACCATAAGACAAAGCCAACCCCAATTAGATAAGGTTGTTTATATTGTTTAAAATGAATCATTAATTTATTTTCTTTAATCTCGTTATTCTTTTTCATTTTCTTTAATGCTCCTCATTACTTCGCGTGTTAAATTAAATGCCGCATGATAGCCTAAATATTTAAGTTTTTGATTCATCGCTGCAGACTCCACTAATAATGCAACATTTCTTCCCGGTAAGACTGGAATTATTACTTTCGGAATTTCAGTATCAAAATATTTAATCGTTTTAGAATCTAACCCTAGTCTATCATAATTTTTAAAATCTTCCCATTTTTCTAACTCTACAACTAATCTTATCTGTTTAGACTCCCGATAGGCGCCAACACCATACATTGAGACGACATCAACAATCCCAATCCCTCTTACTTCTAAATATCTTTCTAAGATTCTCGGAGCTTCACCAACCAAAATCCCAACATCTTTTTGAAAGACGTCTACCCGATCATCGCTTATCAGCATGTGGCCAAGTTTCACCAGCTCTAAAGCCGTTTCACTTTTACCGATTCCGCTTTTTCCAATTACAAGTGTTCCCATCCCATTGATGTCGAGCAAAACGCCATGAATTGTTTGTCTAGGGGAGAGGTGATCTTGAAGATAGCTATATAATTTTGAGTTAATTGCGGTTGTTCGCAGTTGACTTTTTAAAATTGGAACATTATATTCTGTCCCCATTTTTTTAAAAAGTTCACTTACTTCAACATTTGTGGAAAAAATGACTGCTGGTGGTTCCAATTGAAAAATTTCTCTCAATCTAACTTCTTGAATCATTTTATCAAATAAATTAAAGAAAGAAAATTCTTTGGAACCAATTAAAATTACTCTTTTGGGGTCGAAAAACTCCATAAAACCGGCTAATTCAATTCCCGGCCTTGAGATCATCATTTCTGTAATAAGTTTGTTAACTCCATCTTTCCCTGCTAGTATTTCAAGATTATTATCTTTAATTAAATGTGCAACCTTAATTCCTTTCATTGTTTGTTCCTCCTACTATAAAAGAATGTCCGAATATAATAAGACAAAATAAATCTAATCAAAACAAATAATATAAACACAACAACACCTTGATAAATTTTATCAAATGTTACTTGTCCGATATAAACAATACTCAAGTAAAACAGTGGTGTAACATAAACTAAACTAAGTAATCCCAATGACTTATTAATCAAGCCAGAAAGAAACTTGAATACTATTAGTTTAATATATAGTTCAAAAAATGTAAATAAAAGTACGCCTAAAAAATACATCACTAAATGATTTACATTGCCAAAAGTTGTTAGGCCAATAACAGAAGATAAAACAATTGTATTAATTAAAATAATTAAAATGTTATGGATAAAAAAATTGTGATGAAGTCCAGGCGAAAACAACAGCCCAATACGTTTTTGGCGTTGGTATATTTCGTCTTTTTCGATCATTTTTCGTAATTGAGCTTCTAATTCTTCAACTGCTTTTTTCTCTTCCTCTGTCAACTGATCTTCTTCAATTATTTTTTTGTCTGGTTTTTCCGTCTTCATTACTTCCTCGCCAATACTTTTTTCAAATACATCCCAGTATAAGAATCTTTATTTAAAGCAATTTCTTCTGGTGTTCCAAGGGCGACTATTTTACCACCATTAAAGCCTCCTTCAGGACCTAAATCGATAATATAATCAGCATTTTTTATAACATCCAAATTATGTTCAATAATAATCACTGTTGCCCCTTCATCAACTATTCTATTAATAACATTCATCAATCTTTTAACATCATCTGAATGAAGTCCAGTAGTGGGTTCATCTAAAATATAAAGCGATTCTGGCGTAATTCTTCGGTATAATTCACTAGCCAGTTTTACTCTTTGAGCTTCTCCGCCAGAAAGGGTTGTGGCAGATTGACCCAATTTGATATAGCCTAAACCAACATCAAATAGAGTTTGAAGTCTGTTTTTTATTCTTGGAATATTTTTAAAAAACTCTAAGGCATCCTCGACAGTTAAATCAAGAATATCGGCAATATTTTTCCCTTTATATTTAACTTGAAGTGTTTCTCTATTATATCTTTTTCCGCCACAAACTTCACATTTTACAAAAACGTCAGGAAGAAAATGCATACTAATTCTAGTCACGCCATCTCCGCGACAAGACTCACAGCGTCCACCTTTAACATTAAAGGAAAATCGCGACTTTGTAAAGCCTCTTACTTTCGCTTCATTTGTAGTTGCGTATAAATCTCTAATATGGTCAAACACCCCAGTGTATGTTGCGGGGTTACTCCTTGGAGTCCTGCCAATTGGTGCTTGTGAAATTTCAATAATTCTTTTTATCTTTTCAGCGCCGATAATTCGATCATACAAGCCCGGTTCTTCTTTGGAGCGATAAAGCATCATATGAAGCCCTTTATATAAACATTCATTAATCAAACTAGATTTTCCTGAGCCACTAACTCCCGTTACAACAATTAAGTTTCCTAAAGGGAAAAACACATCAATGTTTTGAAGATTGTTTTGGCGAGCATTTATTATTTTTAAACCTTCTTTAGTTTGAGTGCGCCGTTTTTCTGGTACTTCTATTTTCATTGTACCATTTAAATATTGAGCCGTAATAGATTTTTGAGATTTTTTAACTTCAAGCGGTGTTCCGGCAGCGACCACATAGCCTCCGTGAATTCCAGCCCCAGGACCAATATCAACTAAATAATCAGCTTCTAACATTGTCTCTTCATCGTGTTCGACTACGATTAATGTATTTCCTAAATCACGCATTTTCTTTAGGGTGTTAATTAACATTTTATTATCTCTTTGATGTAAACCGATTGATGGTTCATCTAAAACATATAAAACACCACTTAAACTTGAACCTATTTGAGTTGCAAGTCTAATTCTTTGAGCTTCCCCACCAGAAAGAGTTAGGGTTTCACGAGATAAAGTTAAATAATCGAGTCCGACATTTTGAAGGAATGTAAGTCGATCTTTTACTTCCGATAAAATTGTTTTTGCAATTTGAGTACTTGTCGGATCGAGTTTTAGGCTAGCAAAAAATTCAATTGTTTCCCCAATTGATTTAAAAGTTAAACTTGCAATATCCAGCCCACCAACTTTAACACTTAAAGCTTGAGGGTTTAATCTTTTTCCGCCACAAGATGGACAGACAGATTCTGTTAAATATGATTCAATCCATTCTCTTATCCAAGTGCTTTGAGTCTCCATGTAACGTCGATCAAGATTTGAAAGCACTCCTTCAAATTCTCTAATTGATTCGTGAATTCTACCGCTTGAACTGATTGTTTTAATATGAATTTTTTCTTTTGTTCCATAAAAAATAATGTCTAACTTTTCACGGGGAATTTCTTTAATAGGTACATCCATATCAATCTTATAATGTTGGCAAACTTGAGTTAGTTCTTGGCCTTGTAAATTATCTGGTTCTTGATTTTTATATGGTAAAATTCCCCCTTCATTAATACTTTTATCAAAGTCAATCGCTAACTTTTCACTAACGTTGAGTTTCTTTCCGATTCCATTGCATTCTGGACAAGCGCCGATTGGAGAGTTAAAAGAAAACAGTCTTGGTTCTAAATCTGGAATGATAAATTCCATATCTTCACAACTATAGTTTTCCGAGAAATGAAGCGTTTTCCCGCCAATCACCTCAATATCAACAAAGCCCCCAGATTTTAAACTAGCGAGCTCGATTGAATCATATAAACGCGATTCGATATTATCTCTTATAATTAAACGGTCAACGACTATTGAGATCGTATGAGCCTTATTTTTTTCTAAAACAATAGCCTCATCTAAATCAATGTCTTCCCCATTAATTTTAACTCTAACAAAGCCTTCTTTTCGCAAATCATCCAACAACTTTTTATGAGTTCCTTTTTTCAGTTTTACAACTGGTGATAAAATAATAATTCTGCTGTTTTCTGTTAATTGTAAAACCCGATTAGTCATCTCTTCTATTGTTTGTTTAGTTAGAGGAATATTCGTTCCCGGACAATAAGGAACACCAATTCTCGCATAAAGGAGTCTTAAGAAATCATATATCTCAGTATTTGTTCCGACTGTACTTCTGGGGTTTTTTGAGGTTGTTCTTTGATCGATTGAAATCGCAGGACTTAAACCATCAATTCTTTCAACATTAGGTTTTTCATATGAGCCTAAAAACTGTCTTGCATAACTGCTTAAAGATTCAACATATCTTCTCTGCCCTTCTTGATATAAAGTATCAAATGCTAAACTAGATTTCCCTGAGCCAGATAGACCTGTAAAAACTATTAACTTATTTTTGGGCAGTGTTAAATCAATATTTTTTAAATTGTTTTCTTTTGCGCCTTTAATTACTATCGCATCATCAATCATCTTTAATCATCTCCATAAACTCCTGTTCAGAAATTATTTGAACAGCAAGTCTTTGTGCTTCATCATATTTTGAACCCGGCTCGCTTCCAACTAATACATAATCAGTATTGCCACTTACTCTTGAAGTTATTTTTCCGCCCAATGATTCAATAATTTCTTTAGCCTCATTGCGGGTAAAGTTTTCAAGCTTTCCCGTTAAGACAACAACCTTATCTCTAAAAAGGCTCTGTTTTTCTACTACTCTTTGTTGATAACTTAAATTAAGCCCAAACTCTTTAAACTGTGCAACTAAAAGGTTAGCATATTCGCTACTAAAAAAGACTTCAACACTGGTTGCAATCGCTTCACCAATTTCAAAGATATTTAAGAGATCTTCTTTTTTTGCATCACTCAATAATTCTAGTGTTGGATAATGAGAGACTAAAATTTTTGCAACTTTTGCGCCAACATGTCTAATCCCTAACCCAAAAACGAGCCGATCTAAAGATCTACTCTTAGATTCTTCAATCGCATTTAAAAGGTTATCTACACTTTTTTCTCCCATTCTTTCCAATTGGATTAATTGTTCACGATAATCTTTTAAACGATAAACATCACTTATCTCTTTTAAAAGACCATGCTCATATAATTGTTTAACCACTTTTTCTCCTAAAGAGTCTATATTCATCGCATCCCGAGAGGCAAAATGAATTATTTTATTAACTCTTTGAGCCGGACAAAGCGGATTTAGACAATACCAATCAGCACCAGACAAATCGCGATAAATCTTTTGGCCACAAGAAGGGCAATTTTCAATCATTGAAAAAGGTGTCGTGTTAACTCTTTTTTCAAATTCAACTCTAACTACTTCAGGAATAATTTCGCCTGCTTTTCTAATTATTACATAATCACCAATTTGAACATCTAAAGCTTTAATAAAATCTTCATTGTGGAGGGTTGCTCTTCTGACTACTGAACCACTAACAAATACTGGGTCTAATTCCGCTACTGGAGTAATCATTCCCGTTCTCCCAACTTGAAAAGTTATTTCTTTAAGTTTTGTTAAGGCTTCCTCTGGGGCAAATTTATAAGCCGTTGCCCATTTAGGGTGTCTTGTAGTATAACCTATTTTTTCATATAAATCTAAATTATCGACCTTGATTACAACACCATCAGTATCATAAGAAAGAGTCTTTCTTAATTCATCATATTTTTTTATTTTTTCAATTGCTTGTTCAATGTTTTCAACAACATCCGAAAAAGGATTTATCTTTAATCCTAATTTTTTAAGATATGCTAAAACTTCGCTTTGGGTTTTTAAATTATATTTTTCCGGTTCAACAATTGTATAAGAAAATAAATCTAGATTTCTTTTTGCCACAATAGAAGAATCTAGTTGTCTAATTGTCCCTGCAGCAGCGTTTCGAGGATTACTAAATACTTCTTCACCAACAGCAGTCCGCCTTTTGTTAAGAGACTCAAAAGATTTGTAAGGCATAAATACTTCTCCGCGAACAACAACCGAAATTGGTTCATTTAACTTAAGAGGAACGCTTTTGATTGTTTTTACATTAAAAGTAACATCTTCGCCAACTAAACCATCACCTCTTGTAGCTGCAGTTTGTAAAATTCCATTTTCATAAACTAAACTAATTGCGAGGCCATCTATTTTCAGTTCAAGATCATAATTAAAATCTTCAACCTCTTTTCTGATTCTTAAATCGAACTGTTTTAGCTCTTCAAAATTAAAAACATTAGAAAGACTCATCATTGGAGTTTGATGTTCAATTTTATTAAATTTTTCTAAAATAACACCACCGATTTTCATCGTTGGTGAATCAATGCTTTTTAAGTTCGGATACTGCTCTTCCAATCGAATTAATTCATTTAAATATTGGTCATAAAGATAATCTGAAATAACAGGTTTATCAAGTGTATGATATTCATAATTTGCCTGCTTGATTAACTTTTCTAATTCATGCATTCTTTTTGCAATTTCATTCATAAAATCACCGTTATTATTATACCATAATATTATCTTATTTTCCTTTATCATAACTGTTTTTTTCTTTATTTTGAAAAAGGAAAACTCCTACTTAAACATTGGTTAACAAAATTTTATTATTGGTTATTATAATTTTTTTATTTTACTTAAACAAAACATTCTCTAATGAAGCGCGAAGGTTTTTTCATGTCAGTTTTAGCTAAAAGATAAAGTCTTTTTTTGGCTCTTGTTATTGCCACATAAAAGAGTCTTCGCTCTTCACTTAATTCAGATTGATAATGTGGTAAATCGCCTTCTTGTAAGTTAATCAGGAAAACAATATCAAACTCTAACCCTTTTGCTTGATGGATTGTTAGGCAGTTAATCCTCTGATAATAACCTTGAAAAATTCTTGCTTTGATTTTATTCGCAAAATAATGATTACGATATAATATTGCGATTTTTTCTTGTTTGAATCCTGCTGTTAGAAGTTGATAAATTTCAGAATAGATAAAATCTGTTTGCCTCTCTTCATTTACAAAATACTTAACTACTACTATACTCTTTTCTTTTAAGCGTGTAAATAGTTTTTGCTTAAAGCCACTTTTATTATATCTTATTACATTATTTGCAGCTCTAACAATATTTTCCCCTGAACGATAGTTTAAATCTAAATAATATATTTTAGCTTTAAAATATTTTATGTAGTCATTTATTACTTTTTCAGAAGCACCTCTAAAAGCATAAATGCTTTGATTAGGATCGCCAACACAAAAGATTTGATTGGTGTTACTTTTAAAGTGTTTTAACATTAAAAATTGAACCATTGACGTGTCTTGAAACTCATCAATAAAAATATACTTATAGTTCGCTTTTAAGGTTTGTTTGAATCTTTTATCTGTCGCCAATCTTTTATTTAATAAAATCTCTAAATCTGAAAAATCTAACCACTTGTTTTCTTGGAGAAACTTTTGATACTTTATTGTTAACTTAGTTTTTTTGTTCGCTCTTTTTGTTATTTCAATTAAATTTAATTGATCTTTGTTAAATCCTTTTTCGATTAATTTCTCTTCTTCGACAATGTTTAATTCTCTTTCTTCTTTTAACATTTTATAACAAAACCCATGAAATGTCGTTATTAATAAATCTTTTCTTTCATTTAAGCGCCATTTTAAATCTCCAACACTTTTTTTAGTAAATGAAATAATCAACATTTTGGCTGGATTTAGACCCTCTTTTAACATTCTTTTCACTCGTTCAACAATGACTCTTGTTTTACCTGTCCCAGCTCCGGCTAGTAAAAAAATAAAGCGGTCATTGGCAAATACCGCTTTCCTTTGATTTTGATTAAGCATTAAATATCACCTCAATTGATATTTAACAACTGAGCTACTTTTTTACTTTTTTTATAATTGGATGATCGCGTTTAAATATTTTTAAGCCAAAATCATGACCGAATGCAACCTTGACAACTTCATCATCTAAAGCAACGACAACTCCAAAACCGTAATTTGGATGCTCAACACGATCGCCTAAACTCAAAGGCTCTAAATCTACCTGGCTTGTCTCTTCTATGACTTCAATTTCTTCTTTTAAAGAACGCATTTCATTAATATATCTTGAAGGCATTAACCATTTAACTTCACCAAAACGGTAACGCTGTAGAGCGTGAGAGAGAATAAGTCTTTCTTTCGCTCTAGTAACCGCAACATAACAAATTCTTCTTTCTTCTTCTAAATCTATTGAGGAAAACATTGAAGCTTGGGCAGGAAAAATTGTTTCTTCTAATGCGACAACAAAGACAACCTTAAATTCTAAACCTTTAACTTGATGAACAGTCGCAAGTTTTACTGTATTTTCAGTATCATCAATATCGAGGTTTGTCTTTAAAGATAAATCATCTAAAACAGCTTCAATCGCTTGAAAAATATCGTCATTGTCTTCCAAAGAGTAAGCATAAAAAATCGCTTTTAATTCTTGAATGTTTTCAAGACGATCTTTAGATTCATGACCTTCAGAAATTAGCATTTGTTTATAGCCACTATAATCATTGACTAGATCAACTATTTTTGTTAAGTCGGTAGTTTTTTTGATTTCTGCTTCAATTAGATCAAGTGTGTGTTTAAAATTATTAAGGCTTGCTTTTTGCTGAGGACCTAAATCTGCATGCTCGATTGCGTCATATAAGCTTGTACTAAAAACATTGCTATAAGCTTCTAGTTTTCCAATCGTAACAGCCCCTATTTTTCTTCTAGGAGTGTTAACAATTCTTTTAAAAGAGATATTATCATGACGGTTTAAAACAACCCTTAAATATGCCAGAATATCTTTAACTTCTTTGCGCGAGAAAAAGGAAGTTCCGCCATAAACAACATAAGGAATTCGTTCTTTAATAAATGATTCTTCAAAGATTCTACTAATTGAATTACTGCGATATAAAACCGCAATATCGCTATAAGAGTAGCCACTAGAAACTAAAATTTCAATCGCTCTTGTTACAAAATAAGCTTCATCACGGTCAGTTTGCCGCGTTTCAAAAATTACTTCGCTTCCGCTTCCCAATTCGCTTTTTAGTTCTTTATCTGCTGTCCGTTCAACATTATAAGCAATAAGTTTGTTGGCCGCTTTCAAAATATTCATTGTCGACCGATAGTTTTGTTCAAGAATAATTATTTTAGGGTCAAATTCATCGATAAAAAGTTTTTGATTTTCATAGTTTGCGCCCCGAAAGGAGTAAATACTTTGGTCTGGGTCGCCAACTGTAAAGATATTTTTTGATTTCCCAGCTAATAACTTAATTAATTGATATTGGTTTTTATTTGTATCTTGAAACTCGTCAATTAGTAAATATTGATAGCGATTATTATAGTGTTTTTTTACATCATCGCGCCTTTTTAACACTTCAATAGTTAAATTTATTAAATCATCAAAATCTAAAGAGTTGTTTTCTTCAAGATATTTATTATAGTTTTGCAAGATTTGCATTTCGGGAAAATCTAAAAGATCTATTTGGTCATTTTTAAACATTGAAAAAATACTTTTAAGGCGATTCGAATTATAACGGTCGCTATCGTACTTCAATTGTTTAACTGTATCACGGATTATTTGTTTAGAATCGTCTTCATCTATAATTAAAAAACGGTGATTGAATAATCTGTCTAAGTTTTGAATTTCTCGTCTTAAAAACTGCGCACAAAAAGAATGAAATGTTGAGATATTTATTTCTTTAGCTTGCTCTCCGACTAAATTGATTACTCTTTGTTTCATTTCTGCTGCCGCTTTATTGGTAAATGTAACAGCGACTATTGAATCAGGGTCAACTCCACTATAAATCAAATAAGCAATTCGATAAGTAAGCGTTCTTGTTTTACCGCTTCCGGCTCCAGCGATAACTGCCACTGGTCCTTTGATTGCTTTAATTGCTTTTTCTTGAGTTTTATTAATGTTTGATAAATCCAACATATCTGCTCCTAAACAAAAAGGGAATGCTCCCTTTTATTAAATTATTTGTATGAACTTCTAAGTTCAACAATTCGATTAAGAACTCTTTTCTCGGTTTTATTATCTTGAATAAAATAGCCGATTCGCATTAATTGAACTGCCTCTTTAATCCCTTCAAATGCTTTTTCAACAAAACCTTCTTCAACAAGCCAAGAATTTGGATTAAGTCGCTCTAAAAATGGTTCTTCACCATCAAAAACTAGCGGCCCAAAAAGATTAAATCTAACTTTTAAGGCTGTTGTGGCCTCAACATATGAAATTGTGCCATTGGGCCTTCTAGCTGTAAATCCGGTACCACTTTTTGTCTCTTTATCATAGGTAACTAAAATTTCTTTAACTTCACCTTTTTGGTCATAAACCACCTCATGACAGTGAATAAAATAAGCGTTAAATAGTCTTACCTCTAAGCCTTTAGAAAGTCTTTTCCAACGTTTGTTTGGTTTTTCAACTAAAAAATCATCGCGGTCAATATAAAGGTGTCGCGAAAAATAAAGTGTTTTAAAGCCTTTTGATTCATCTTGGGGATCAAGGAGAGTTTGAATTTTTTCGACTTCGCCTTCCGGATAATTTGTTACAGTTACCTTAAGTGGTTTTATCACAGCCATAATTTTAGCTGTTTTGGTTTGCAAATCATCTCTGAGATAAGCTTCTAGCATTTCCCTTGAGACTGTTGAGTTGTTTTTTGAAAGACCCGTTGCTAAAATAAATTCTTTAATCGCTTCGGGAGAGTAGCCTCTTCTTCGAAGTCCAGACAGGGTGGGCATTCGCGGATCATCCCAACCAGTCACTTTTTCGCGTTCCACTAGCTGCCTTAAATACCTTTTGCTCATTACAGTATTTTCAATATTTAATCTTCCAAATTCGATTTGGCGTGGAACATTTGGCATTTGGGTCTCTTTAACAACCCAATCATAAAGTGGCCGATGGTCTTCAAACTCTAAACTACAAAGCGAGTGAGTTATTCCTTCAATAGCATCCTCAAGTGGATGTGCATAATCATAAAGCGGATAAATACACCATTCGCTACCGGTTCTATAATGCGGTTCATAAGAAATCCGGTAAATAACTGGATCGCGCATATTCATGTTAGGACTTGCCATATCTATTTTAGCGCGCAAAACTTTCTCGCCTACTTTATAAAGTCCTTTTTTCATATTATCAAAAAGAGTTAAGTTTTCTTCAACACTCCGATTGCGATAAGGTGAATGTTTACCCGGTTCAGTTAAACTACCTCTTGTTAAAGAGATTTCCTCAGCGGTTTGATCATCGACATAAGCGAGACCGCGCTGTATTAGTAAGATTGCTCTTTGATACATCTCTTGGAAATAATCGCTTGCGTAAAAAATCTTTTCCGGAACAAACCCCAGCCAGTGAATATCTTCAATTATTGAATTGACATATTTAATATCTTCTTGTTCAGGGTTTGTATCATCAAAACGTAGATATGTCGTTCCACCAAACACTTTAGCTAACTCAAAATTTATCGTCAAAGCTCGGGCATGACCGATATGAAGATAACCGTTAGGCTCTGGCGGAAATCTTGTAATAATTTTAGTGTGTTTCCCTGACTCTAAGTCTGCGGCCATAATCGTTTTAATAAAATTCGAATGCTCTTTCATCAAATCACCTACTATGTAGTATTATATCTTAAAATTGAATGTTTTTCATCTGTTTTCATGTCATTAACAAGATTATTTTTTTAAATTTGCGAAAAAAAAAGCACGATTCGAAAATCGCGCCTTAATGATAGTTTAATTTTAACCTTTGGTTGCTCCTGCAGTTATTCCTTCAATTAAGAACTTTTGGAAGGCAACATATAAAACAGTAATCGGCAATCCTACAATAATCGCTCCAGCTGCGAAGGCAGAATAGTTCATGTAGTAATTATCAGATACCATTCTAAATAGTCCAATTGCAAGTGTCCAAAGTTTGGTTGGTTCTTCAATCGATGGCGGTGGGTTACCAAGTAAGTATCCCGGCAACATATAATCCATCCACGGAGCCATAAACAGACTAACCGCTACGAATGTAATAATCGGCACTGAAAGAGGCAAAATAATTCTAAAGAAAATTTGCAGTTTATTAGCGCCATCAATTTCTGCAGATTCATCAAGGTCTTTCGGAATTTGCGATAAAAATCCTTTAATTAACCATAGGTTACCTGGAATCGCTCCCCCAATATATAAAATCGAAAGTGCGTTTGGCTTATTGAGTAAACCAAATGTTTCAAACAAAACATACATTGCAAGCAAGCCTAAGAAAGTTGGGAATGATTGTAATACTAACAAACCCAATAAACTGCTTTTCTTGCCTTTAAAGGAATATCTCGCATAGACATAAGCAGCTCCAGTAACGATTAAAGTTCCAAATATCATATTAATTAATGCGATAATAAAGGTGTTTTTATACCATATTGCAAAATGAGTTTCTTGGAATAAATATCTATATGAATTAAGGCTTGGCGCAGTTGGCCAAATTGTTTTTGGAATCTCAGATTGATAACGTGGATCAAGTGAGAGGCCAATCATATAAACAACTGGAATTAAAACTATTACAACAAGAAGCGTAATCTCAGCATAAATTAAAAATCTTGAGAGGACATTGCGGGGACTAAAAGTTCTTTTTAAAACTCCTTTCGGCAATTGACGAAGTGGCTTTTTTCTACTGTAATAAACAAACCCGAAAACAGGGATTAAACCAATTATTCCTGGTTTTATACCTTCATAGCCTCTTTTAGCAGCATAATCAACTACCAATCCTTGATGGAGTAAAACTAAAACAATCCCAAAATAGGTTATTAATAATGTACTTAAGAAGTGGTTTGAAATTGAAACGTAGAAAATCACACTTATTGGCACAACCACTATAACTGCTAAGATGACGATAATAGTATAAGTTAAAATGGTCGCGATTAGTTGTCTTGGATAAAAACTCGTTATCAGTTTCACTTTTACAGTAACATCTTTAATTGTTGGTTTTTTATAGTAGTAGATAAAGCTGAAGACTGGAACTAGTCCCATCAATCTAACTTTTATTCCTTCATACCCTTTTTGGTTAGCATAATTGCAAACTAAAGATGAATGGATCAACAGTAACCAAACTACTCCAACTGCAATAAGAAAATAAATAAACATAGTTTAGTCCTCCTGAAATGCTCTTGTTCGTGAGAGGTTCCACGCTGTAAGCGAACCAACAAGCAAGAATATTAATATCGAAAACACCGAAGCCATGTTATAGATTTGGTGATCAACTGTTAGTGAATACATCCAAGAAATTAAAATATCGGTATCACCGGCAAAACCCCTCGAGGCATCGCCAGCCCCTACACCGCCTTGGGTAATAAAATAAATTACTCCAAAATTATTAAAGTTTCCCGAAAATGTCATAATTAAAATTGGCGCAGTTGAATAAAGCACCATCGGTACTGTAACAAATCTAATCTTTTGTAAGCCTGTCGCTCCATCAATCTCAGCAGCTTCATAAAGCGTTTTATCAATCGAGGTCATCACAGAGCTCATTAAAGCCATAAAATAAGGGAAGCCAAGCCAAATATTGATAATGATTAAGCTGGCCCTTACAAAGTTAGGATTAAATGCGTTGTTCAACCAATTAATGTTGGTGTGGCCTAAATAAAACACTTTTCGCCAACCACTAACTTCTCCCGGCCCAACGCCTAAAATGCCCAAATTCATAAACACTTTATAAAGTCCGATTTGTTCAAGTATTTGGTTAACCCAACCTGTTTCATTAAACATAACTCTAAAGACCATTTGGCTTAAAATTGCTGGAACAGCCCACGGTAAAATTAAAATTGAACGCCACAATTTACGGAAAACAACTTTTTCACTATTTAAAATTAAGGCTTGAATAAAACCGCCAAAAAAGACAGTCGCGGTTGAGCCCACAGCCCAAACAATTGTCCAAGTTAAAACCCGCCAAAAAGCTTTTCCAAAGGAATCGCCTAAACCACTAGACCAATCAAAAAGACGGAAAAAGTTTCGTAAACCAACCCAATGGACTCGTGCAATAGCGTCTCCTTCGCCACCCATACTTGTAAAAGCGATAATAAAACCGAAAATAATTGGCATTATCGAAATAAACGCTAAAACAAATATTGCAGGTGATAAGATTATATATTCAAATGAACTTTCCCAAAGATTTTTAAAATATTCCTTGCCCTCTAGTACTTCTTCTTTTTTGCGTCTCTTTTCAGAGACTTTGTAAGCATCAGTAATGCTCCATCCCATAAAGAAGAAAAAGAAGACAGACAACATTACAAAAATCAAACCTTGCAGGAGGAGTGTTTTTGTAATATGGCCTTCAACAGTTATCGCACGGCCCTCAATAATGTCTCTTAGGCTATGAACACTGCTGCCATCACTATTTCCAATAAGAGCGTTTGCTAAAGTTAATCGGTGTTGGTTAAATTCACCGTTGTCAGCTTCTCCTAAAGTAATTACAGCCCAATAGCCACGAATAAACATTCCTGCTTTATCATAGAAAAAATTATCATAACTTTTAACAAACTTTTCTTTTTGTTCTTGATTTATTTCAAAATAAACTTTCAACATCAGACGGTTATAATCCGAGTTGTGGACAGTAACACTAGCTTTTTGATAGTGTCTTTTCATCGCATATCTAAACACATCCGTAAAAGCTGTTGGCTTGTATTGACTAACCTC
Source organism: Acholeplasmataceae bacterium (assembly GCA_012522345.1). Taxonomy (GTDB): domain Bacteria; phylum Bacillota_I; class Bacilli_A; order Acholeplasmatales; family UBA5453; genus UBA5453. Next base: position 20,607 of record JAAYKO010000065.1, read on the forward strand.
TGGGTCAAAAAAATCATAAAATTGATTATTATTTAAATAAACATTATTACCCACTATTTTCACTTCTAAAACATCAACTAACTCTGTCACAATTTCTTTTGTTGAAAGATTGAGATAAATCGTTTTACTATCTTCTTTCATCTCCAAGAAAAATTGGTCAGTTTGATCTTTAAAAAGTGAACCTGTTTTATTAATTCTAACCAAGCCAAAATCTGCATAATTTTGATTGACTTTTAATTCAATAATATTTTCTTCATTGCGCTCCCCTGTTAAAATATCAACTTCAATAAAATGAATTATTTCCTTATCTTTCGTTTGGGTGCGAGTATAATAAATGTCTCCTTCATCGCGATAAACGGTCTCGCTCAAAGAATATTTGTCGCTTGAGCCTAAAGCCAAAAAATCAGTTGATAAATACTTGTCACCTGTTAGTAAATTAGTGTATGTCGGTTCATTATTTTCTTTTAAGTCGCTTGCCAAAAAACTAATAAACTCTGCTTCAGTAAGTGTCCTAATAGCTTGTGATCTAACACTTTTATTAGTCCAATCAATGTCTTCAACATTGCCAAAAATTTGCCTGAATTCACTATTTTTTAATGCTTGTGTTTTAATAAACTGTTCAAAAGGCTCATATGCCGCTTCTTCTAAATACCATTCGCCAAAAACATTATGGACCCAAATATCACCATAATCTTGACCTTGAATTTTATCATAAGCGTGCATTTTTTTACCATAATTGGATGTTCCGAGTTCAATCCCAATCAAACCCGCAAATAAGGCTAAAAATATAAGTCCTTTAACCCATTGTTTATTTAAAAATTGACCTAATCCCCAAATAATTGCGGAAGCTAGCCCCTTTAAATAGCTAACTATTTTCAAATTATGCCTCCTGGATATAAATGAGATGAGTGGCAACAGTATTGCCACCACTCATCACACTTAATTTTTAAAATTACTTTACTCTTTTAAGCCTAATAGCGTTCGGTAATTTTGTTCTGCTTCTGTTGCAGCATCTTCTGGACTTTTCCCTTCATTCCAAACAGCTTTAATCATTGCTTCGCCTGGACCCCAGTAGCTCGCTACTTCAGGGATGGTAGGCATTGGAATTGAGGTCTCTAATTGAGCAGACATCGCCATTAATGCTTCATCATCGGTGACGCCTTCAACTCCAGCAAGAAGTTCAGATTTTAACGCAGGTAGCTTATATTTTAAGTCATATTGGAGCTTCATCGCAACATCACTTAATAAAAATTCAACCCATTTAATCGCTGCATCTTGGTTTTTAGAATACTTATAAACCGCAACCATCTGGGCACCAGCAAATGTTTTTGTTGGTTGACCATTAAGTGTTGGCATTTGCGCAATTCCAAAGTCAATCTCAGCTTCATCACGATACTGTTCAATATTCCACGGTCCAGCAATTACATAGGGAATTCGCTTACTGATAAAGTGAGTCGCTCCTACTGAATCATGGTTACCAGTACCTGTTACTAATGGTTTAAGTTCCTCTTGGAAAAATGTTAGTGTATCAATCGCATTTACAAAGCCAACTGCTTCTGGATTATTTAACTCTTCCCCAAATGGATAAAATCCTAAGGCACTATAAAACGGTTGCATAAAGTAACTATCTGCCCAATGACTTGAAGTTGCTAAATAGTATCTGCCTGCTTCGCCATTTGTTCGGGTATCTGTTTCAGAGACCTTTTGGTTTTTCCAAACTTCTGCTTCTTCTAAAATTTGTTCAAACGTTTCTGCTGGCTCATCAATTAATTCTTTATTGTAGTAAAGACCAATTGACTCAATACTAATTGGAACTGCAAACAGTGTTGGAACTGCACCAGGATCATTTGGATCAAATGATTTATTCGCTGGATTATAATGCATTGTTGCAATTTGAGCACCGAGACTGTGAGATCTCTCATTGATTAAAGTTCTAGTTGATTCCGGAAGCGATAAAACAAGGTCTTCTAAAATAGCAGGCGCTAAATGGTCATGCGGGAACATGAAGACATCCGCACCGTGACCTGAAGGACCAAATACTTTTAATTTTTCTCTTGAATCAACCGTTCCCATATGTCTAAATTGAACAACGATATCAGGATGTATCTTATTAAATTCAGAAATTAACGCTCTTTGATAATCGCCTTTTTCATCATCCATCCAAACAACGATTGTTTCTTTACGGCCATAAAGTTCACTAAAGTCAACTAGTTCGCCTTCATTTTTTTGTTCATCATCACAGGCAACTAAGAAAACTGCCACAAAAATAAACACCAATCCAATTAATACTTTTCTAATGTTTTTCATTTTAGCTGCCTCCTTTACTTAACCTTTTTAACCCTAAAGGTGAATTTTTCTTCTCTAACATTACCCCACTTGTCTTCGACTCGTAACATAATTACATAATCACCGACTTCACGAGTATCTAAAGTTGAAAATTCGCCTTTTGGCACATAAACATAAACTGTAACATCGCCATCACGGTCATCGTTTGCAATATAGTTAGGGAATAAAGCATCATTGTACTTCTTGCCCCACGGAACTATGATAATTCTTTCTTCTGCCGTTTTACCTTCTAAAGCACCGATAAATGTAATAATTGGAGCTTCTCTATCAAGTAAAATTTCAATCGAATCTTTTAAGTTATCTTCTTCTAAGCCTAAATCAAAAACAACCTCATAATTTTTTTCAATGTCGAAAGGTGCTGAATCTTTTAATATTACAACAAAGTTACCAATTGTTTCATCACCTTCAGCAAAGTCAACGTGGTCGATTTCAAGTTCATCGCCATAAACTGCCGGGGTTGTTTCGGTTGCCGGTTCTTCTAACTCAAATACTTTTAACCAACTAGCAACTTCTGCTTTAGCCGCATCAATTGCTTCACCTTCAACTGGTTCTCCATCAACGAAAAGTGGACTTACAACTTGTTGGCTAATCTCAACAAAAAGAGTTGTTTTATTAACTGCGTAAGTGCCTGTTTCTTCAAGTGGATTACCAGGAATTATTGAAAATGAGAATGCCAAATCGGCAAAAGCTTCAGGATCATTATAAAATACATTATCATTCGCTGTATAAGCATTTCCTTTGCTAGCAACATAAGCGTGGCCGACATCGCCTAAACTAGGTGTTGTTTTAAATGCGTCATTAAATTTTACATCACCTGTTTTTTTGTTTTCATCGCCACCAGCATAAATCAAGAAACCTGGATCCGTTCCAGGATTAGCTGCATGTAACATAGCCCCTTTAACTGCGATATTCGCTCCACTGCGACCGACGTCTTCAAACACTTCACGCGGGGTTCCCCAAGTTGAACCTTCTTCGAAATCCCAATCGTTCCAATCATGAATTCCCAATGCCTCTTCATATGTGCCTGCTGGATCATAATAGATCAGCAAAAAGTTATAACTATTTGGATTTGAAACTAAATATTGTGGTTCATCTTCTTTAGTCTCTGCGCCTTCAAATACATAAACATGAACTGTTTTATCAGCGATGACTATTGAAGCATCAATATATACATCCTCTGTTTTCTTTGCGTCCCAATCTGGGCTCTCAGTCTCATCATACTTAACCGCTATGAAACCTTGAGTCCCTTCTTTTCCTACTGGGACATCTTCATATGTCCAGTAAGCGCCAAAGTCATCCTCTCCATCGGCTAAGCGGGCTTCAAAACCGAGTTCGCCCCAAGTATGGCTTCCCAAGTCCTCATAGTCTTGGTCCCATGCTTGGAAATGGATAACTACTGTACCTGTTCCTTGGTCACCATTGTTTTCCGCTGTTGCTACAAGCGAAAAACCAAGGATGGTTCCCAAGGCTATAAATACTGATAATAACCTTTTCATCTTTTCCTCCTTTTGGTAATTTGTTATTACCTATTTTCAGTTTTATAATAACACATTTTTAATAAAAATGTAAACGCTTTAGCTAATCTTATACTATGCAACCGTTTACTTATTGTAAAGCGCTATCATTATATTTTGATAATTAATTTTGTTAAGTTTTATTCTTGTTTAGATTTCTTTTTTTAAGTTAAATTCCTTTTTGCCTTGTCTAACTATTATTAGCATCACAATCAAAGAAAGACCCAAATTATAAATCACTGTTGAAATCGCCGGCAGGAAAATGCCAATTATCCCACTTATCACTGCTGGTAATCCTGTAGAGAGCATAATAAATTTAATACTTTCAAAAAAACTCATAAAATCTTGATAGCCGATTTTAAAAATTTGTAAAATAAGGGCTAGTAATAAGACAAAAACGATTGAAATTAGAAAATTTATCGCAAGTGTTTGTAAAAGCGAATTTAACACAATCCACCTTGAAAACGAACCTTCAATATATTCCGCAAATTTTTGATATTCACTTGCAAATTCTTCTGTACCGCGAACATTATTGAGCTCGCTAAAACGGTATACTAGAGGAAACTTCTTATAATTTCCACTCATCATTGCCCCTTTGCCATCTGTATAAACTAATTCGGTTTTACGAAAGAGAATGCTTTTTTCTGTTGTCTCAATTTCACCACTATGATTAAAAACATATTTAATCCCCAGGTGATATAAAACATAACTTTGCTCACTACTACAGACAAATTCATTATATTCCACTGAACAATTCTCGGGAAGCAGCCACTCTTCTGGCGGATTTTTAAAATCTTCTTGAATAAAATCAAGTCGCTGTCCACCTTCTTGGATAATTAAAAAAGTTAGCGGTAAAACCGCAACAAAAGTTAGAAACAAATAATAAATAAAAACTTTATAAAATGGTTCTTTTCGTAAATTTATTAAGTTTTTCAAGCGAAAAGATTCTTTAAAATATCTAACCATAAACATAGGCAAAACCTGATTCGCTTTCAACTTCTAAAACCAAAGTACTATAAGGCTTCATCGTTAGACTACCATATAAAACTTTGACCTTTTCATGACTTATCTCTTGCTCATAACTTGAGAGATTGTAAAGTACAACCACAGTTTGTTTAAATTCTTGATATTCAAATGTTTTTACAAATCCCTGGATGGTTCCTGAATTATTTATATAGCGTTTAATCTCGTTGCCAAACATTAGTGCGGGTGTCTTTTTTCTCAACTCAACAAGTTCTTGATAAGTGTTATAAAGTGAGTTTGGGTCTGTTTTTTGTTCATTCAGGGGAATAGTTTGATTATTAGAACCATCACTTGGAAGCCAACTTGTTTGATACTTGTTGTCGCCCCAAAGAAATGGCTGCCTGCGGTATTCATCATAAACAACACCATAACCACTGATGTTGTCACCTTCATAACGATAGCCTTTCATCCCAATTTCTTCACCATAATATATGAAAGGATTACCTGGTAGAGTAAGAAGAATTTCAGCTCCTAATTTTTGTCTCTCAAGACTTTCAAAGCCACCCAATGAAGCGAGTCTATCGAGATCATGATTGGAAATAAAAACTGCATCAACAAAATTAGGATTATACTTTCGGTATTCTTCATAACTATTAGTTAAATTTGAAATTAAAGTTCCTTTGTTTTGATCTTTGCCAACTTTACTAATAATGTCATAATAGAGCGGAAAATTAAAACTAGAGTCAGTTCCACGATAATAAGGTTGAATTAAAAACGGATAGTTATCCCAAATCTCAGTAACAAGATAAGCATCTTCTCTTAACGATCTTAAATACAATTTAAGCATTTGAATGTAGTTGACGTTTAAAAAAACTGGATTGCCTACTTGACCTGGTTTATCAAAAAAGAATTTTGCAGCATCTAAGCGAAAACCTTTAACCCCCATTTCAACATAAAACCTCATAATTTCTTTCATTTCAGCCTCGACAGCAGGATTATTATGATCTAAATCAACCATTCCGCCAACAAAAGTTTCATGAGCACTTGAACCAAGACGATAATAATAATCATAATGAGACTCACCTTTTCCTTCTAAATACCAAGGATGTTGATCAGATGTATGGTTAATAACTAAATCAAGAATAATGTCAATATTCTTTTTATTAGCTTCCTTAACTAAGGATTTAAAATCTTCGATCGTTCCATAATCAGGATTTATCTCATAATAATCAAGTACATCATAGCCATGATAAGTTGGGCTTGGGTTAATTGGCATTAGCCACAAGGCGGTTATTCCTAAATCTTTTAAGTAATCAAGATTTTCTTCTATCCCTTTTAAATCACCAATTCCATCGCCATCGCTATCGGCAAAACTTCTAACAAATATTTGATAATAAATATCATTTCTGGGATTAGCTTCTTTTAAGACTTCATAACTATAAGTTTCTTTTTTCTGACAGCTTATAATTGTAAAAGCAAACCCAAAGATTAAAAAAAATGTTAATAGTCTTTTCATTTTAAAACCCCCATTTATCCTTAGTTGCAGTGTGTTTTAAATACGGATCATCATTATTTTTAGGCACTTCTTGTTTAAGGCTAATTACTTTTGTTTTAAAAATGAAATCATGAATCGTTCTAGATTCTTTTTTTTCTGATAAAAAGAAATAAGCAACAATTAAGTAAATTCCGCCAGTTAAGATACTGGCACTAACTTTAAAAATCTCACGCCCCAACACTTTTATAAGCAATGGTTTTGAGCCATCGAGATTGACTATTTTTGTTTTTTCAAATCTTTTGCCGATACTCTGCCCACTGATGAAAAAATAAGGAACAAAATAAAAACCAACAAATGCTGCTACTGACAAAACATAAGCTAAGATTAAATTATAAGCTGCTATTGGAATTGATAATATTACTACAATTGCTACCCCAGAGGTATCAATTGCAAATCCCCTTACTCGGGATTCAAATCTTGGAATCATAATTCACCTTCTATTTCTTATCCGCCGTTATTATAACATATTATAATTTGTTAGCAGAAAAAAAGTCTTTTCGCAAAAAAAGACCTAATTTTTTTACAAACTTAAAGTTGACTTGCCGCCTAATTGATAGTTTTTTAATCCACCGTGATTTTTATAGGCATAGTAGGCTGCTGCTCCTATCATAGCAGCATTATCTGTACAATATTGAATGCTCGGAATAATTATTTCTTGGTTTTTTATTTCTGCAAAGACTCGTTCTCTCAATCTCGTGTTAGCCGCAACTCCACCGGCAATAATAACTTGTTTCACATCAAACTCTTCAATCGCGTGTTGCAATTTAAAAATTAAAACATCAATAACCGCTTCTTGAAAAGAGGCCGCTAAATCATTTTTATTAAGCGTTTCACCTTTTCTCCCAGCATGATATATTAAGTTATTTACTGCGCTTTTCAAACCAGAAAAACTAAACTTATAATCATCTTTGTCTAAATAAGCCCTTGGTAAATTATAAACATCCTTTCCTGTTTTAGCAAGTTTATCAATAATTGGCCCTCCGGGATAAGCTAATCCTAACATTCGACTAACTTTATCATAAGCTTCGCCAACTGCATCATCTAAAGTGCTCCCCAAAACTTGAAAATTAAAGTGCTCTTTCATATAAACAAGTTCGGTATGACCACCACTAACTAATAAAGCAAGTAAAGGAAATTTAAGTTGATGCTCAAGATTTGCAGAATAAATATGCCCTGCCAAATGATTGATGCCAATTAGAGGTTTATTATGGGCAAAGGCGAACGCAGTAGCAGCATTTATCCCCACAAGTAAAGCTCCGATTAAACCTGGCCCCTCTGTTACTGCTACTAAATCAATCTCTGCTATTTTAATTTGTGCTTTTTGGAGTGCTTCTTCAAACACAAGTGTCATATTAGCGATATGATTTCTACTTGCAATCTCAGGAACTACTCCCCCAAAAGCCTGATGAATCTCAATTTGCGATAAAACAATATTGCTTAAAACTTCTTTGCCGTTTTTTACAACACTTACACTTGTCTCATCACAGCTCGTTTCAACTGCTAAAATAATCATTTTTCTAATCTCCTAACTAACAATAGGCCATCACCAGTTTGATAATAGTTTTTTATTAATCGCTTAATTTCAAAACCATTATTTAAATAAAGCTTTAACGCTTTTTGGTTGGTGCTGTTTACTTCTAAAGAAACTTGCTTGACTTGAATCTCTTCAAAAAAGTTAACAGCATAAGTAAGCAATGCTTTGCCGTAACCTAAGCCGCGATACTTTTCTTTGACAACTAAATCAATAATTTGACCATTAAAATCACTTTCCCATAAAATTATAAAACCAATTTTCTCATCCTTTTGACAGACAAAAAGATGATATGTTTGTTTCGCTTTAATGTAGTCTTTTATCGTTTCAAGGGGAAAGGTTGTTTCTAAATTTTCTTTTGCAAGTTTATAAATAAATGTGGCATCTTTTAAAATAGCTCTTTTAATCACAAGTTGCGCTCCGCTTCTGTTTGCCTTAAGTATTTTGGAACAAAACTATGAATTTCTTTAACTTCTTTTGCCATTTGGTCTATTTTAGCAAGAACTATTTCATAATTAAAGTCATCTAAATAAATTGGTTTTGCCTGATATTGTAACGCAAGTTTTTGTAAATCTGTTGTTTTCCTTAAGCCATCTTCTAAAAGTTGTTCGCAATCATTATAAATTCCACAAAAGACATTGCCGTTTCTAGCATCAATCATTGGCGCCTTAATATTAGGATAGCCGCTACTTAAAAAGTAAAGACTTGAGACCTCAAAAAGTTTTATTCTTTTAGTGTAAGCGATCATTTTTGCAACCATCACACTCGCCCTAAGACCAGTATAAGAGCCCGGACCAGAACCAACTGTGATTGCGTTGATGTCATCTATTGTTGTGTTATTTCTTTTTAACAATAGATCAATTCTATCGACAATATGTTTAGAATGATCTTGTCTCCCAATTCTAATAGTATAATCGATTAAAGTCCCGTTTTTGCCTAAGGCAATATACAAAACATTTGTTGCTGAATCAAGATAGAGTTGCATCATAAATAATAAACCACCTTTTCATAAGCTTCACCGACTGCCTCAAAACTAATTTTTCGTTTAAATTCTTCAATAATTTCAAATTTTACTAATAAATATTCTTGCGGCAATAATGAACGAACATTAAAAGGCCATTCAATAACGGTTATTGCATCACTATAAATATAATCTTCAAGATCAAAGTCGTAACCTTCACCTTTAATTCGATATAAATCGATATGATAGAGTTTATTTTCAGGTGTAAGATATCTTTTTAAAATAGTAAAAGAAGGGCTATTAATGGTTTCTTTAATGTTTAAAGCAAGACCGATTCCTTTCGCAAATGTTGTCTTGCCGCTAGCTAGATCACCATCCAACAAAACAATCATCCCAGGCTTTAACAAAAGTCCCAATTGATGAGCTAAATAAATAGTTTCTTGTTCGTTTTTTGTAATTCTTTCTTTCATTAATACCACCAAAAATTATTTTATCATAAACTCAAGTTTATTGACATCTTTTTAACTTAAAAAAAGAGGGTTATTCCCCCTTTTTAAGTTTTTCTGTTAATTTTTTTGCAAGCTCTTCAAAGCCCGGTTTACCCAAAAGAGCGAACATGTTTTCTTTATACGATTCAACACCTGGCTGATTAAAAGGATTAACTTTTAGTAAATAAGCACTCATTGCACAAGCTTTAAAGAAAAAGTAAACTAAATAGCCAAAATGGTAAGCATCAAGTTTTTCAATTTCAATTATAATATTGGGAACTCCTCCATCAGTATGGGCTAAAAGGGTCCCTAAAAATGCTTTTTCATTTACTTCTTGGAGACTTTTATTAGCTAAATAATTGAGTTCATCTAAGTCTTGTTCATCACGGGGAACAACTAAATCATTTTTTGCTTTAATGACTTTTAAAACTGTTTCAAAAAGAATTTTCGGCCCTTCTTGAATCATTTGACCAAGTGAGTGGAGGTCAGTTGAAAATGAAGCACTTGAGACAAATAACCCCTTACCATCTTTTCCTTCTGATTCACCAAAGAGTTGCTTCCACCATTCAGCTAAATAAACTAAATTAGGTTCATAGCTAACAAATAAATCAATCAACTTACCACTTCTATATAAATCATAGCGCAGCCTTGCATATTTATAAGCCTCATTATCAACATTAAGAAAATCATCATAAGCTTTTCTTGCGCCTTTTAAAATCTCATCAATTGAAATTCCTGCTGCACAGATTGGTAAGAGACCAACAGCTGATAAAACACTATAGCGGCCGCCGATGTCTTCTGGAACAACAAATGTTTGATACTCTTTTTCTTTTGCTAAATTAATTAAAACGCCGTGATTTTTATCTGTTGTAACATAAATTCTTTTGTTCGCTTCTTCTTTCCCATATTTTTGCTCAAGCAATTGTTTAAAAATCCGAAAAGCAATTGCTGATTCAAGAGTTGTACCACTTTTTGAAATAACATTGATTGAAAAATCTTTAACTTTCAAATATTCTAGAAGTGATTTAGTATAAGCTGCACTCAATTGATACCCTGCAAAAATCACCTCTAAACTATTTTCTTGAAAAGGTTCTTTTGACATCTCTATGGCTGCTTTAGCGCCCAAATAGGAACCGCCAATTCCAATTACTAATAAGACTTCTGAATCTGTTTTTAGTTTTTTAACTGTTTGTTTTATCGCTTCAACTTCTGCTTGATCAAAGTCTAATGGTTGATCAACCCAACCTAAGTATTCTCTGCCTAAACCTGTTTTTTGATGAATCATCTCATGAATGTTTAAGATTTCTTGGTCAGTTGCATATCTTTTCTTTAAAAAAGAGGTTACATATTTATCGTTTACTTTAAGCATTATTGAGCACCTTCTTCTAATTCTTTTTTTGCCTGTTTAATCATCTTTGAAAGTCGTTGTTTAAATGGTTCAAAGCCAATTTTAAATTCTGAAACAATTATTTGTCGCTTAGATTTACAGAGTTTATAGGAAAGAGTTAATTGTTTTTGTTCTTCGTTTATCTCAATGACATAGGCACTGACTAAGTCACCAACACTCGCAAATAAATTAATATCTCTAACAAATTTATCAGAAATTTCAGAAATATGGATTAATCCAGTATAATCATCTTTTTTTACAAAAACTCCGTAGCTTGTAAAACCTGTGACTTCAACAAGAATAATATCGCCTTTTTTAATCACACTTACACCCCGCTTATTTTATTATATCACTATAATGTAAAATTTTTAATTATCAATATTTGTTTATCTTCTATGTTATAATAGTTTTGAGTAAATAGGAGGTCGAAAATGCAACCCGTTGATATGTTAGTTGATTTATATCAAATTGATTTTAAGCAACAGAAATCTACTGTTACAATTAATCGAGTTTTGTCGCCTGACAGCGACAATGTAGTTAAGTTTATTGAACAAAACTTCAATGCTTCTTGGGCTAGCGAAGCAAAGGCTGCGTTATATAAAACTAACCCTAGTTGTTTTATTGCGGTTGATAATAAAAAAATTATTGGCTTTGCTTGTTATGATGCTACCGCAAAAGGATTTTTTGGACCCGAGGGAGTTGATCCAAACTATCGCGGAAAAGGTGTCGGAAAAGCTCTTTTATTGCACTGTTTAGAAGCGATGCGTTTTGAAGGCTATGCTTACGCTATTATTGGTGGAGTGGGAAGCGCTCGTGGTTTTTATGAAAAAGTTTGTAACGCCATTCCCATTGAAAATAGTCGCAAAGTTTATAATCGTCTAGCTAGTAGATCTTAAAGGTCCTAATCGATAAAAAAAACATATCCAAATTTTAGGGTATGTTTTTTTATTTGTTGAAATTTTGATTAAAAAAATGTAGCTCTTGCTTGTTCTTTTACTTCACGTGAGGTTGCAAAAGGAATTCTTGTCGTATAACCTGCTCTAGCAGCTACTATTCTTTTAGTTGGCCAAGTATAAATATCTTGGTTCCATTGTCTAACTGTATCATTATAAACTTCTCTAGCTGCTGTGATCTCTCTTTGAAGATAACTGTTTTGTTGTAAAGCATCTGCGATTATCGCATGACTCTTTAACTCTGGGTAAGCCTCAAATGCGAGATTGATTCGTGAGTATGATGATTCAACTTGCTCAGCGACTAAATTTCTTTCTTCGTCGTTAGTAACTCTTCCGCCTCCTCTCAGGGCGGCAACTGTAGTCATAACCTCTTTATCTAGCGTTGTTGATTTTTCTACAAGACCGACTACGTTTTGTAAAACTACAACTCGCTGTTCTAAATAGTTATCGATTTGTGAAGCGTTATGTTGAATTCTTTGTTGAAGTTTTGAGAGATAGTCTCGTGCTCTAATTTTCATAAACAAGAAAACTAAACCAGGAATAATTAATACCCACAATAAAATTTCAAAAATCAACGAACCAACGCCTACTTCAATTTTCAACTGTTTGTGAATTACATTTACATCTAGTCCTTCTTCACTTACTGGACCTACTAATTCATCTAGTTGATTTCCCATTATTTGTTCCTCCTTTTCATAATATTATTTTTTAAGCATTGCTTTTAACTCATTTAAGCTTGCTACTTTCAAACTATCTTTAGCAGTGTAAGCAACTAAATTTCTCCGATATGTAACTTGTTGTTCATCGCTAAGGTTTCGGTTTAAAAACTCCTGCCAATCTGTTTTAGTTAAAACCTCTTTAATATAAGTGTTTCGATCCAAATCATCTACTGTTTTGACAACCACATTGGTTGTTTTTTCAACAGGATCATAACGATACCATCTAACTGGAACACTATGGAAATATCCATCTCCGCCTCGAACCGAAACATATTCAATTTGCTCAATTGCTTCATAACCATGAGATGTCACTTCAACTTCATCTGCATCATCAACTGCTGCAATAAATTTGGTTTTTAAAATATTAAATGTACTTGAAGCAGGATGTCTTAATTTTTCTGGATCAAAGGCATTCGCTATCGCCTCATGTTCCCAACAGGCAACATTTGATTGATACCAATCTTTGTAGATATACTCTCTTGGTTTATGTTGCTGATATAAAGGAATCGCTAATATTGGCGCGAAAGTAAAATAGATTGATTTAAAGTAGGAATTATTATAATTGTTGAATATCTTTCTACTCTCTGCTAAATCATATGAGACATAACGATTGGGGTTCGTGTCGATATCGGCCTTGTTTAAATGTTCAGGAAATATTCCATTTAACATATATGATTTCACAAAGTCAAAGTCATCACCAAAACCAATTTTATTATCCCGAATAATATTTATCATTTGACGTTGGGCAAGTGGAGTAAAAAGCATTCTAAATTGAACTTCATGATTTCTGTCGGTTGCTCCAAATAAAACATCAAATGACTCATCTGTCATTGTTGTAAAACTGCCACCTTTGCGAACCGCTTTTTCGGCCTTTTTTTGAAGCTTACGACTTTCTTTTTTTACTGTTTGCGAAACTTCCTTCTCGCTTAATTTTTGAAGTTTTTTACCCTTTCTTGAAAACTTTAAATCTGGAGCAGCTTCATTTGCATAAATTAAAAAACTATTATCAAAATAAGCTGGCTTTGGTTTGGTCACAGAAGCAGTTAAGCGTTGGGTTCTGCGAATTGTTGAATAAGAACCATCTGAATTCCTAACTCGTTCTGTCCAAGCGATATCCAAATAGCCGGTATAAGTTTGAGAACCCATATAGTGATTGGCTCTTTTGGCTATTACAAACGGATTTCCCAGGATTTCACCGCTTTGAACAAACAGGACTGATGTATCGCCATCAGAGTTGTCGGGCAAATCATATTTAGTGTGAAGAATATCATAACGTTTAGGATTAAAATATTTATCCATCGTAATGATTGGGATTGTTTTTTGAAGCAGTTCTGCAGGCATTCCCCAATCATATAAATTATTTAATGTTTTCATTTGATCCCAAGCGATTCCGAGCTGTTCTTGGTGTTTCATTTGAAGTTCATCATAGTTTTCTCGCAGTGCTTTTAGGATAAGATTTATCCTTTTAACCAATAAAACAATAAATCCAATTCCCACTAAAAAAACACCTACAACAATAAAAATATCCGCAACTAAATTTATCATTTGACCGTCATTGTAAAGATAGTAAGTCATACTTAACCCAACAATAAAAGCGATGACAATTAAAACTACAATAAAGATTTTTAAATTGCTATATTTTCTAATACTTTTATCAGCAGCCTTAATTAGGTCTTGGAGTTTTTTTATTTTTTTAACTGTTTCTTGGTTCTCTTCTTCGTTGACTCCTGATTTTTCAACTAGCTCTTCAAAATATTCGCTGACATTGTTTTTATGTAATTCTCGATATTTCTTGTCGTATTCATTTATCGGTTCATAAATAAAATTACTTTCCATAAATAGCCTCCAAAAAAAATAAAACAGTTATTAGCCTCTTCCACTGTTTAAATAATACCACATACTTATAATTAAATATAGGGGTTATTTAAACTGATTTTGATTAGTAATTGCCGTTTAAATAAAAAAAAACGATTGTTGATTATACTTCAACAACCGCAATTACGCCAGGAACATTTTCGACTAACATTTGCTCGATTCCTTGACGCAGGGTAATGTCAATCAACGGACAGCCATCACATGCTCCAAGCATTTTAACATAAACAATACCATCTTCGACAGAAACAATTTCAATGTCGCCTCCGTCGCTTCTTAAATATGGTCTAACACGATCAATTAATTCGTGGACTAGTTTTTCTGTTTCTTTCATTTTTTATCCCTCGTTTTCATTATACACAAATGCTTTTTTACAAGCAAACAAACTGATTATAACTTTTTAATTCGCTTTAAAATAAAATAGCCGCAATTATAGTTACAACTCTCATTTAAATATTGTTGGATATCTTTAATATTTTGTTCCTTTTTTAGTTCACTATAAAAGCCTTTCAACCTTAACATTTCACTTGAAACATCGCCTACAATATAATCATATTTATCATAGATTTCCTTTACATATCGTTCTTGAAACTTAGCGATATCAAAAGCATCTCGATAATTATTAACAAGTTCATATAGCCCAACAGTGGTTTCAACTATCTTTTTCATAAATCCTCCTATTCGATTGACCTTTTCACTAGGCAAACTGCTTCTGCAGCAATCGCTTTTTGTTGACCAATCGCATCCATTTTTTCATTTGTTCCAGCTTTGAGATTTATTCTTTTTGAATCAATTTTTAAAATCCTTGCGATGTTTTCTTTCATTTTTGTAATATAAGGCTTTAATTTAGGCACTTCTGCATAAATAGATGCATCAATATTTTCAATGTGATATTTTTTTTCTGCTAGTTTTTCTTTGCTGAATAATAAGATTTTTTGGGAATCCATATTTAAATACTCTTGATCAGTATCAGGGAAAAATGTCCCAAGATCTCCTAAGCCTAGAGCCCCCAAAATCGCTTCACTTATTGCATGTAATAAAACGTCAGCATCGCTATGACCAAGCAAGCCAAAATCAACTGGAATTTCAACTCCTCCCAAAATAAGTTTTCGCTCTTTTGTGATTTGATGAATATCATAAGAATGACCTATTTTAAACTCTGGCATTAAATATTTCTCCACTTCTTTTTCACTAGTTATTTTTTCATTGTTTGTCTCGTGATAAAACAATCCTATTTCAGCTTTATTATACTTTTTAAACAAACTAATGTCATCGCTATAGTTTTTCCCGCTTCGTTTTCGATAAGCTTGTTTGATTTTTTCTGTTAAAAAGGCTTGCGGCGTTTCAGCCTCAATTAGTTGTTCTCTAGCGACCACATCTAAATCTTTGTTGTAAATTGTACTAGTGACCTTTTTACAAGTTAAAACTGCATCATATTTATTTAACAGTTTTTTAACTCCCTTGATGACTTCCGGTGCAACAAAAGGTCTTGCAGCATCATGGATGAAAACATATTCGCTTTCCACTTCCTGAAGTCCGTTTTCAACCGATTGACTTCGAGAATCTCCACCTTCAACTAAAACTGCTTCTGGAAAATAAGATTTAATAAAACTAAAATCTGTTTTTTGAGCAACGATGATAATTTTAAATCCTAAAGTTAAAAACTTATCAACAGAATGCATAAAAACAGGCTTTGAATCTAATAAATATCTTATTTTATTAGCCGAAAGTTGGGTTCTTGTTCCTCTTCCTGCAGCTAAAATTAAGGCTGTATCCATAAACCACCTATAAAATTAAATCCATTGGAATATCAAAAGCTTCCATTTTGACAGTTAAATCTTTTAATTGATTATGAACAATCCCAATTTTATAACCTTTTCTATTCTCGAAATATTGATCGTAAAAACCTGCTCCATGCCCAATTCTATAAAGTTTAGAAGTTGCGACACACGGCACTAAGTATACATCTAACTCATTGTCAATTGGAGTTGATGGTTTTGGTTCTTTTAAATTAAATGGTCCAAGCTGAAATTCAGTTAAATCTTTAATTAGATGAAAGTTTAAAGTGCGATTAATTGTTTTGGGAAAATAAAAACTTTTATCAGGAA
Source organism: Acholeplasmataceae bacterium (assembly GCA_012522345.1). GTDB lineage: Bacteria > Bacillota_I > Bacilli_A > Acholeplasmatales > UBA5453 > UBA5453. The sequence continues at coordinate 37,004 of JAAYKO010000065.1, forward strand.
ATAATTCAAGCAATTTTAATAAATTAAGTTCTTTATTAATCGGATAATAAATCCCAATCTTTTTCGCATTTAAAAAGTGCTCGTTTTCACTTAAACGTTTGATAATTTCTTTTTCTTCTTTTTGGAGATCTTTGGTAGTTAATGAAACTAAAGTTTCTTTAGCATATTTGCGGGCTTGGTTTTTATCCATTTATATCACTATAATAACAAACATTTGATTTAAAGTCCTGATGTCTCGCCAAAGCTAAAGCCTGTTGAGCGCGCTCAAACAATATTTCGACTTCCTTTCCTTCGCTATGGGAAGAACTAACCCCTAAAAACACCTCTACTTCAGTCGAAATTGCGCCATAATTAATTTCTAAATTCAAAAATTTCGGATTGTTTTTAACGCCAGTCCTAAGGAGTTCCATCTTTCTTGGGTCAACTAAACTAACCGCAAACACCAAGCCAGAGATTCTAAAGATTTCGCTTGATTCACTCATAAATGAAGTTTTTAACTTTTTTACATACTCGCTGATTAACATATTGCCGATATCTCGACCGTAGGTTTTATTGACCTCAGGGATGTTGGCCAGCTCAAATAAGGCAATTTGAAATGTTTTATTAGCCTTTAAAAGCTCTGAAAGATGATAATAAAGTTCTTTTTCGGTTTTAAGACTATCAACTATATCGCTTCCTGTCTTACTATAAGTGCTCGTTTCCACAACGTTTAGAGAGCCCAAAATTATATTAGATGCTTTATCTTCAAAAATTCTTTTTCCGCGATCATCAACCCAAACATATTGACCATTTATTAAAAGTCGATAACGTGTTTTAAATGTTTGTTTGCGGACTGTTAAGCTTGAAAGAGTCCCCAAATAACTGTTTAAATCATCTTGATAAATATATTTTTGATAATCTTCGAAATTAACAACATTAGAGGCTAGACCTGTTTGTTCAACAAATTTTTCACTTCCCCAAAGATATCTTTCATCTAAATCAATATAATATAGTCCAACATCAGCTAAATCTAAGGTTGCAATATATTTTAATCTTAAAGACTCTAATTCTTCTTTCGCTGCCAAAAGTTCGCGTTCGATTGCGACTAAACTAAAGTCACTGCGTTTTTCACCAATATTTATTCTTCCTTTATATTTCCCCATAATAAAAATTGGTTGTTCAACAGTTTGTAAAAGAACGCTTTTCCCCTGATAGTTTTGAAAAATTAAACTTCTACTGTCGAGCTGATCTTTTTTAACTGTTTTTTGATATTGTTGATAAAAGGTTTCTAAACTACGATTGTTTGTTTGGACATCATCAAAATTAGTAATTCTTATTGATTTATTAAAAACTTCAAAAATTTGCTTGTCTTTCACCTCGTTAAAACTAAAGCCTAATTCCTCTAAAATTGGTTCGCTCATCTGTTTAATTCTTCCTTTTTGATCAACAACATAATAAGCATTCCACTTAGTCGCTTTAATTGATTTTAAAAAGATTTTATAATGGATTTTAAAAAATGAAACCTTTTTAAAATAAACAATAAAAATAACAGCTAGCGCGAATAAATTTAACAAGATTTGACTGAAAAAAAGGTGATAAAACCAAGTCTGATCAATCATTTTGTTATAAAAGGGTAAATATACTAAAAAGCCCACAGCATTTATTAAAGCGAAAATAAATGGGGCTTGATAAAATTTATCATCTAGAATGTTAAAAAACAAAACTAAGACAACTATTATAATTGCTAGAACAAAAGGTATTAATGGTATTAGTGACAAAATACCAACTCCTTAAAACTTAACTTTAACAACATAAACTAAGACAATTATACCAGCCGTTAAAACAGCAGAAATAAGTAGTTTTAACCAGACATGTTTATTCATAAAAATTAAAAACCTGTCGGAAACTATTATCGAGGCAATCGTTTTTATTGGATTAACTATTGTTTGACCAACTTTAAGAAAAAAGTTTTTTATCTTTCGCATTTGATTTCCTCCTATTTCATATACATATTAATATATTCATACATTTTCTCGCGGTCATTAGCTCTAATCATTATTCCATCAATAACAATCGAGATATTCCCTGTCTCTTCTGAAACAACAATCGTTAGTGAATCAGTTGTTTCACTAATGCCAAGGGCAGCGCGGTGGCGAGAACCCATTGTTTTATCTTCTTTGTCGCGTTCACTTAAATCGAAATATGCCCCTGCAGCTCGAATAATATCGCCTTTGATAATAACGGCACCATCATGAAGTGGGGTGTTGGGAGTAAAAATATTAATTAAAAGCTCTCTACTTACTACAGAGTTTAAAATAATAGATTTTTCAGCGTAAATATCCAAAGAGTTATGTTTTTCAATTGTAATTAAAGCACCAATTTTTTGACTTGACAAATACATTACCGCTTCAACAATATGGCTTTTAGTCTCTTGACTACCAATCGCTGCCGCTTCTAACAAATCAATTGACCATGTCGTTTCAAACCCTCTTCTTAACTCCGGAGCGATTAAGACAATTAAAAGTACTGGCAGGAAGTTTTTCACTTCATTTAAAACGAGATAACTAGTTTTTAATTCTAGCCAACGACTGAGTCCAGTTATTAAATAAACAAAACTGATAACTAAAAATAATTTAAAAAATCTTTTCGAACTTAAAAAGAAAGAAAGGAAAAAGTAGATTATTACTAACAGCAAATAACTATCTAAAATAATTTTTAATACATCGTTCATCTATCGTTGCCCCCAATGTCCATCTCATAAAATATTATAACACAAATAAAAGGGCTTTTTGCAAATCTTTGGATTGCTAATTGTTCTTTCCTTAGTTTTTCAAACTATTAAGGCTTTAACCGTTGTTTTGTTGTATAATAGGTGTGCAGTAAAATATATTTGAGGTGAGCCATGGATAAGGCAATTTTAATCGGTTTAGATTTAGGAACATACAATACTGAAGCTTCCTTACTTGAACTTGAAAGTATTGCGGTTGCACTTAATATTGAAGTTGTTGCAACTTTTACTCAAAAGTTAAAAATGCCAAACATTAAAACTTACGTTGGCAGTGGTAAAATAGCTGAAGTAAAAAAAGCCATAACGTTTTTAAAGGCGACAATGGTTATTTTCGATGATGAATTATCGCCAGCTCAAATAAGAAATTTAGAAGAAATTTTAGATACTCAAATTATTGATCGGAGTTTTTTAATTCTTTCAATTTTTACAGAACGCGCTAAAACAAAAAGTGCAACATTAGAAGTTTCTTTAGCCCAACAAAAATACTTACTCCCACGACTAGTTGGAATGCGCTCAAGTCTTTCTAGACAAGGCGGTGGTTCTTATAATGCTAAAGGACCGGGAGAGACTAAGTTGGAATTAGATAGAAGACTTATTGTGCGAAATATTGCTAAATTAGAAAAGGCAATCAAACGCTTAAACAGACAAAAAAGAACAAGTCGAAAGGCACGAACAATTAGTCAAATTCCAATAGTTAGTTTAGTCGGTTATACAAATGCTGGAAAAAGCGCAACCTTAAATTCACTAATTAAACTTTTAAATTTGCAAAGCAATCTTGTTTTTGAAGAGGATCTTCTCTTTGCCACACTTGATACAACAGCTAGAAAGATTGTCAAGAAAGGATATCCCGCTTTTGTTTTAACTGATACAATTGGTTTTTTAACAAGACTTCCTCACGCTTTTATTAATTCCTTTCAATCAACATTAAGCGAGGTTGCAAACAGTGATTTAATTCTTCATATCATCGATGGAACCCATCAGCAAAAAGAGCTTCATGAGCAGACAACCAATGAAGTTTTAAGCGAATTAAACTGTGGTGAAATAAATACTTTAAAAGTTTATACACGACTAGACCTAATTGATAAAACTAAAAAAAGACCCGGTTTTTGGATCTCGAATAAAACTTTAGAAAATCTAAATTTATTGATGGAGTTGATTTATGAAAACACCTTTGGCAAAGAATTAATTGCAAAACTTAGAGTACCTTACAACAAACAAAAAATTGTTCACACCTTAAATGAACAAACAAGAATCTTAGATACAAAATATGAAAATAACTATATTGAAATCGATGTAAGACTTTTCGAAAAACAGATCAACCATTTCCAAGATTTTATTTATCGCACGATTAATTCAACTCGAAAAAATACTGGTTAATTATTTGTATGAATTCTTTTTTAGATTGTAGTTTAGAAATTTTTATTCTTGTTTCTTTAGTCTGGGGCAACCCCTTTAAATACCAAACACCTTGACTTCTAAATTCTAAAGTCGCGAGTTGTTCTCCTTTAAGTTCAATTAGTCTTTTATAGTGCTTAATCATCATTTCTTTAATTTCTAGAAAGGTTGGTTTTGGAATATTCTTTTCGGTTTTTAAATATTCATTAATCTCTTTAAAAATCCAGGGATTACCAAGAGCTGCTCTTCCTATCATCACAGCATCCACACCGGTGTAATTAAGCATCTCTTTTGCAGATTTACCATCCTTAATATCACCATTTCCAATAACTGGTATCTTGATAGCCTCTTTAACTTGTTTAATAATTTCTAAATCAACTTTTCCGCTATATAGTTGTGACCTTGTTCGACCGTGAATTGTTATCGCATCCGCGCCAGCATGTTCAACTTTCTTTGCAACTTCAACAGCATTTATTGAACTATTATCCCAACCACTTCTTATTTTTACAGTAAGTGGTTTTGTAATAACTTGTTTTATTGCTTTTACAATTTCAAAGATTTTATCGACATTTTTTAATAGTGCTGCTCCCGCTTGCGATTTAATTGATACTTTAGGAACTGGACAGCCCATATTGAGGTCAATAATGTCACAGTCAGTATAGTCGTTAACATATTTTGCTGCTTTAACTAGTGAAACGATATCATTGCCAAATATCTGTTGAGCGTAGGGGTGTTCATTAGGTGAACTTGCGAGTAAATTTTGAGTTTTTCTATTTTTGTGTAAAAGTCCTTTATCGGATACCATTTCCGCAAAACAAAGGCCCGCGCCACAACTGCGCGCTATTTCTCTGAACACGGCATTGGAGACTCCAGCCATTGGAGCTAAAACTACTTTATTTTCAATTTTTAAATCTTTAATATAAAAGCTCATAATCATCTCCACACCTGATTATAGCATATTCATGTTTTTCTTTAACACTTTAACTTATAATTAATCTTGAGGTAAGAAAATGAACGATCATATTTTAATCGCTACTGCCTATCATGGCGAAGCTCGAATTTATGTTAGTTATACAAAAGACTTAGTTGAACAAGCACGGAGCATTCACCAGACTTGGCCTACTGCAACAGCTGCCTTGGGAAGACTTTTAACCGCCGCAGCAATGATGAGTTTTTTTAATAAAGATGATAGCCAACTGACACTTCGGATTGATGGCGATGGACCTTTAGAATCCGTAGTTTCTGAAGCTAATTATTTAGGTGAAGTTAGAGGCTTAGTTAAAAATTCCGAAGTTTATTTAAAAGATAACAAAACCAATAAGCTTGCTGTTGGCAAGGCTATTGGAAATGGTTTTTTAACTGTGATTAGAAATCCTGGTTTAAAGACAGCCTTCACTTCTTCTATTGAACTAATCTCTGGTGAAGTTGCTGAAGATTTAACTTACTATTTTACAACCTCTGAACAAACTCCATCTTCAGTTGGTTTAGGTGTTTTAATCGCCCCCAACAACACGGTTGATGAAGCAGGAGGTTTTATTATTCAATTACTTCCAAATGCTAGTGAAAATACGATTATTGCAATTGAAAATGCTCTTAAGGAGATTTCTGCAGTTACTAGTTATTTTAAAGCAGGCTTAACAACTTTGGACTTGCTTGCACAACTTGCTTCAAATACTCAAAAAATTCTTTTTAAACACGATTTAATCTATCGCTGTGGCTGCGATAAACAATATTATAAAAAAACTTTGGCAAAACTAGATGCTGAAACTTTGAATACCTTAATTAAAGAAGATCAAGGTGCTGAAGTTGTTTGTCATTATTGTAAGACCAAATATTACTTTACCGCTACTGAACTACAAACAATATTAGACCATAAAAAAACTACCTCGCGGTAGCTTTAATAGTCAAATTCTGCTAACTCCTTTTGGAGTTTTTTTAGTGGCAAACCAACAATGGTGAAAAAATCTCCAATGTGTTTTTCTACCAATTGTCCACCCTTTCCTTGAATTGCGTAGCCTCCGGCTTTGCCAATAGGCTCACCAGTTTTAATATATTCATAAATCTGAATATCATTGTAATTTTTCATATAAACAGAAGCCATTTCATAAAATGTTTTTTCTTTCTCTTTGTTTATGATTGTTACGCCCGTATAAACATTATGGACAGTTCCAGCAATTTTTTTCAACATTTCAAAAGCTTCTTCATCTGTTTTGGGCTTACCTAATTTAGCCCCGTCAAAACAAACAATTGTATCGGCAGCAATAATTGTATCGTTTGGCCTTTTCAAAAGTGCTGCTTCAGCTTTTCGTTTTGAAAGCACCATTACTAAATCTTCTGGATTTAAGTCTCCTTGAACTTCCTCAGAAACATCGTTATTCATCACTTCAAAATTTAAGCCAATATCTTGAAGTAACTTTCGTCTTCGTTCTGAATTGCTTGCAAGTACTAACATAAAATACCTCCATTGCAAGTTATTATAACACAAAATTTAAAATATAATAAGTTTTATTTTTTTCTATATGATATAATATCATAGATAAGGTGTTAATATGAAACAAATTGTTAATTCGGTAATGTTACCTCACAAAAACAAAAAAATTGTTTTAAGTGTCTCTGGAGGCGTTGATTCACTAGTGCTTTTTCAACTTTTAATGGACTTAGAATACAGTTTTGTCGTAGTTCATTTTAATCATCAACAAAGACTTGAATCCAAGCATGAAGCACTTTATTTAGAAAAGCTTTGCCAAGATGGCAATATTGAATTTGAATATGTTGTTTTAACGATAGATGAAAAGGAAAACTTTCAAAGTGCCGCTCATAAAATGAGACGAAAACATCTTTTAAAAGTAGCTAAAAAATATGAAACAGATATTATTGTTACTGCCCATCATTTGAATGATTTAGCTGAAACTGTTTTATTAAAGCTTTCCCGTGGTTCTAACCTTTTAGGATACTCGGGCATCCAACAAAGTTATTATAAAGATAACGCTTATTTTGTAAAACCGCTTCTGCAAATTTCAAAAACTGAAATTATTCATTACGCGAAAGCTAATAATATTTACTATTTTGAGGATCAAACAAATATTTCAGATAATTATCAAAGAAACAAAATTAGACATCACGTAATTCCTTATTTAATCGCTGAAAATCCTGCTTTTTTAAAAAAAATTATTCAATTTAATGAAACTTTAGTTACAGCTTTTGAATATTTAAGAAAATCAACCATTACTTTTTTTAAAGGTGAAAAAAGCTTTTTAATTTCAGAGTTTAAAACCCTCGATTTAGCTCTCCAAAGAGATATTATAAGTTATTTATTGGAAGAATACAAACTAATAATTTCAACACAAAAAATTGATTCAATTATTTCTTTTTTAGATAAAGCAGGCCCTAATGCAACATTTAGTTTAGGCCAAAACAAACAACTAAAGAAGGTTTACAACAAAGCTTTAATTGAGAAAAAAAGTCCTTTTGTACCCTTTAGACAACAACTCTATTTAGATGGTTTAAATATTTTACCGACTAATGGATTGATAGTTTTTGAAAATAATTTTGGTGAAAACCAAAACAATGAAATCATTTTATGCTATAATAAAATAGCGTTACCGCTTTGGGCGCGAAATAGAGAAGCTGGCGATAAACTTTATTTTCCTTATGGCCACAAAAAATTAAAAGATTTTTATATCGATAAAAAAGTTCCTAAAAAAGCACGCGATAATGATATTATTATTACTGACAATAACAATCAAATCTTAGCAGTTTTAGGCAGATACTACAATAATAATCCCAATTTAAAAGATACAATCAAGTTACGATATAGGAGTAAATAACAATGACTAAATCAATTCACGATGATATTGAAAGAATTTTAGTTTCAGAATCTGAAATCCAAGAAATTTGTAAAAAATTAGGCAAGGCTATAACCGCAGATTATAAAACAAAAGAGCCGATTATTTTGCTGGGTTTATTAAAGGGGTGCGTCCCGTTTATGGGCGATATTATAAAACACCTCAATATCCCGCTTGAAATGGAATTTATGGATGTCGAAAGCTATAAAGGTGGCGTTTCTTCAACTGGCGATATTAAAATTAGAATGGATATTAATACGCCGATAAAAGGACGCAATATTTTAATCTGTGAAGACATTATCGACACTGGAAAGACTCTTGATACGGTGATTAAATTATTATTACACCGAGGCGCAAAAAATGTCGAAGTTGTCACTTTGCTCGATAAACCCGCAGCTCGAGTAATCCCTTTGAAGCCTAAATATATCGGAATAACAATTCCTAAAGAATTTGTCGTGGGCTATGGAATGGACTACAAAGAATATTATCGCAATTTACCATATGTTGGAATACTGAAAAATAATGTTATAGACAAGGAGTAACACATAATGACAAGAAAACCTGAGAAAAAAGGACCTTTAAGAGGTTTTGGAATTTATATTATTTTCGCTTTAATTCTTTTTGGCACTTTTTTCTTTTTAAGAAATTTATATAGTGGCAAACCACCGTTGAAATTAACTTATTTGGAGTTTGTCCAAAAACTCGATGATGGTGAACTAGATGGTTCTACTATTAGTTTTCAACCAATCGATACTGATTTAAATTCTTATCGCATTAAAATTTATGAAGGCGATTCGTTAAAATACAATTTTGTTTTAACAATTTCTAATTGGAGCGATGTTGAAAAACGAATCTCAAGCGATATTACCGTTGATTACAAAGAGAAGTCAGGCGTCACTTTTTGGGATGTTTTATCAATAATTGTTCCCATTATATTGTTGGTCGCCTTAGGTGTGTTCTTATACCGAACAATGACCGGTGGTGGAGCAACTAAGCAAGCATTTGATTTCGCTAAATCAAGAGCTCGTTTGGCATCAGTTAAAACTACTACTTTCGATGATGTTGCTGGTTGTGATGAAGAAAAACAAGAACTTGAGGAAGTCATTGACTTTTTAAAATTCCCTAAAAAATATCGTGACATTGGAGCCCGAATTCCAAAAGGAATAATGTTAGTTGGAGCTCCAGGAACAGGAAAAACACTGCTCGCCAAGGCTGTAGCTGGAGAAGCTCATGTTCCTTTCTTCTCGATAAGTGGTTCTGATTTTGTTGAAATGTTTGTTGGAGTTGGTGCTTCGCGAGTTAGGGATCTCTTTAAAGTTGCTAAAGAAAACTCGCCATGTATAATTTTTATCGATGAGATTGATGCGGTCGGTAGACAGCGTGGAGCTGGTTTAGGTGGCGGTCACGATGAACGCGAACAAACTTTAAACCAACTTCTTGTTGAAATGGATGGCTTTAACCCTAATGTCGGAATTATTATTATGGCTGCAACAAATAGACCTGATATTTTAGACCCAGCTTTGCTTAGACCTGGTAGATTTGACCGCAGAATTACAATTGATTTACCTGATGTGCGCGGTAGAGAAGCTATTTTAAAAGTGCACGCTAGAAATAAAAAACTTGCTCCAGATATCAATTTTGAAGACGTTTCTCAACGGATTCCTGGTTTTAGTGGAGCCGATATTGAAAACCTCTTAAATGAAGCAGCTTTACTAGCGGCGCGAGGAAATCGAACTGTTATCGAACTTCATGATATCGATGAAGCGATGGACCGAGTTGTGTTAGGACCAGCAAAAAGAAGTCGCAAAGTTACCGATAAAGAGCGACAAATCATTGCTTATCATGAAGCCGGACACGCTGTTATTGGAATTAAATTAGAACACTCCAATATTGTTCAAAAAGTTACAATTGTCGCTCGTGGTAGAGCTGGCGGCTACAACTTAATGCTGCCTGAAGAAGAAACTTTCTTAGAGTCAAAACTTTCTTTGACTGCTAGAATTGTTGGTTATTTAGGTGGAAGAGTTGCTGAAGAGATTGTTTTTGGTGATATTACAACAGGTGCTTATCAAGATTTCCAAACAGCGACTCAAATAGCCCGAGCAATGGTTACGGAATATGGAATGAGTGATTTAGGTCCAATTCAATATGAATCAAATAGTGGCAATGTCTTTTTAGGACGAGATTACTTTAAAGAGAAAAATTTTAGTGACCAAGTCGCTTTAGAAATTGACCGCGAAGTTCGCAATATTATTACTAACGCTTATGAACAAGCTAAAGAATTGTTGCTTGAAAACCGCAAATTGCTTGATACTATCGCAAAATATCTCCTTAAAGTTGAAACTCTTACTAAGCAAGATATCGATGAAATTGTCGAAACAGGCGGACTTGATCGTTACGATTCTAAACATAAAAAAGCTGATCCTATAGCCGAAACTACAAAGACAAAATCAGAAGAAGTTGAAAAGGCAAACTCTGAAGTTAGCCCGAAAACAGATGAGACTTGATCGTTACTTAAAACTATCGCGACTTATAAAAAGACGTACTACCGCTAAAGAAGCTTCGTTAGGTAATAAAATCTACGTTAACGATATCCCTCGCAAACCTTCTTTTCGCATAAATATCGGTGATTTAATTAAAATAGAGTTTACAAATAAGACGGTTATTGTAAAAGTTTTATCGTTAGATTATAAAAAAAGAGATACTTTAATGTATCAATTAGTCAAAGAGCTAAAGGTCACAACTCCGTAAGTTGTGGCTTTTTATTAATCAATTTGTTATAATAAAAGAGGTTTTAAGGAGACGATAGAGATGGATGAAACACGACTTTCTGAACAAGAACAAATCAGACGAGAAAAGCTTCAAGAATTAAAAGAGTTGGGCGTTGATCCTTTTGGTAGCCGCTTTAATCGCACTCACACCAATACCGAAGTAATTGATACTTATGGTAGTTTTGATAATGAAACATTAGAAGAAAAAAATGAAACGGTTATTGTGGCAGGTAGAATTATTCGCAAGCGTGTCCAAGGAAAAGCAGGATTTATAACCCTTCAAGACCGCGACGCTCAACTTCAAATTTATATTCGCCAAAATGATGTTGGCAAAATCGCTTATCAAGTCTTTTTAAAAGGTGATTTAGGGGATATTATTGGTATTGAAGGCCCAGTATTTCGAACAAGAATGGGTGAGTTAACTGTTAAAGCTATTAAATATACTCACCTTACAAAAGCGTTAAAACCACTTCCTGATAAATGGGGAGGCCTTCAAGATATTGAAGAGACAAGACGCAAAAGATATGTCGATTTAATTGTTAATGAAAAATCTCGCAAAGTTGCGCTATTAAGACCTAAAATTATTCGTTCCTTTCAAAAGTTTTTTGATGACCGAGGGTTTATTGAAGTTGAAACACCGATTCTTCATCCAATTTTAGGCGGCGCTTCTGCTAGACCTTTTATCACGCATCACAATACTCTTGACATGGACTTTTATTTAAGGATTGCCACTGAGCTCCCCTTAAAAAGATTAATTGTCGGCGGTCTTGAGAAAGTCTATGAAATTGGTAGACTTTTTAGAAATGAAGGGATGAGCCCTCAACACAATCCAGAATTTACAACGGTTGAAGCTTATGAAGCATACTCCGATATGGCTGGAATGATGGACTTAGTTGAAGACGTCTTGGGTTATGTTTGTTATGATATTTTAGGTAGTTATGAAGCAAAATATAACGGTAAAACAATCAGTTTTCAAAAAGGCTTTAAAAGAATATCGATGACAGACGCAATTAAAGAAGCTACTGGTATTGATTTCAAAAATATTACAAGTTTTACCGAAGCAAAAAAGCTTGCTGAAAAACATCAAATAAATATCGATAAACATTTTGATGTCGGTCATATTATTGAAGCGTTTTTTGATGAGTTTGTTGAAAAAACTATTGTTCAGCCTACTTTTGTTTATGGGCATCCGATTGAAATCAGTCCCCTTGCGAAAAAATCCAAAGATAATCCTCGTTTCACTGAACGTTTTGAGCTTTTCATTGATGGTCGGGAATATGCAAATGCTTTTAGCGAGTTAAATGATCCAATTGATCAAAGGGAACGTTTTTTAAATCAACTTAAAGAACGTGAACTTGGCAACTTAGAAGCCAATGAAATGGATTTAGATTATATCGAAGCTTTGGAGTATGGAATGCCACCAACTGGTGGGCTTGGAATAGGAATTGACCGCTTTATAATGCTGTTGTGTGATGTTAATAATATTCGGGACATTATTTTGTTTCCTCATATGAAACATCGCAATCAGCCATAAAAAAAACGAGTTTGTGCTCGTTTTCTTTTTTTATAAGAGGTTTAATTCTTCTGCAATATCTAAAAATATTTCCTTGATTGGATAATATTCTAAATCATGTTTTTCATATAGTTCCGCGCTAAGTTTATCTAATTTTTCAAATAATTCTTGCGGAGCATCTTCTTTTCTTTCAAGAAATTCAATTATTTCTTGTTCAAGTTCAACAAAAGCATTTTCTTTATCTTCTTCAGGGTTTTGTAAAGTAACATTATAAAAGTCATTTTCAAATTCAATTGTACTTAAAAGCAATTCAATCGTTGCCGATTGTTTGTTGAAAGCGACTATATCTCCTTCATAGGTGTGCTCTAAAAGAAGTTTAACGTTTTCAAATTGCTCATATAAGTAATAAAAACCGACCTCGAAAATATTGTTTTGTTCATCATCTAATAATTTGTTTTCCAAGAGTAACTCATAGAGATGAGAAACAACATCAAAAACATGTTTAAAACGAGTATAAATTATTGAGTTTTGTTGTTTTAGACTTTCAAACAAGTTTGAATTTTCAATAATCCAACTCGCATAATCATTATAAACTACATTTTCCATTTTCTCACCTTCATTCTAACAACTCTTATTATACAAATTAATCGTTTTTAATCAAGTTTGCAAAAAAAGGTTCTTGAATTTTATCAAAAACCTTGTTTTTTGTTTGTTTATGCTTTATTGATTGAACCAAACATTGTTAATTTTTCTTTAACAACTTCAATAATTGCTTCTGCCCCAGGCTTTAAGAGTCTACGCGGATCATAGCCTTTTCCTTCTAAATCTTTTCCAGCTAAAATGTATTCTCTGACTGCACTTGCAAAAGCTAATTGACATTCGGTATTAACATTGATTTTTGCGACACCAAGCGAAATTGATTTTAAAACTTGTTCTTCTGGAATCCCTGTGCCCCCGTGTAAAACTAAAGGAATCCTTCCGACTGCTTCACTTATCTCAGCCAAAAGTTCAAAGTTGAGACCTGCCCAGTTGTCTGGATATTTACCATGAATATTGCCAATTCCTGCTGCAAATAAATCGACACCAAGGCTGGCGACCATTTTACATTCTTCTACATCCGCCAACTCTCCGCTTGAAACTACTCCATCTTCTTCGCCGCCGATTCCGCCGACTTCAGCCTCTACTGAGACCCCCATTGCGTGAGCTTTTTCAACTACTTCTCTTGTTTTAGCAACATTTTCTTCAATTGGATAATGTGAACCATCAAACATAATTGAACTAAACCCTGCTTCAAGAGCTTCAAATGCGCCTTTATAACTACCATGGTCTAAATGAAGCGCTACTGGAATTGTAATATTGTAGTGTTTCATTAATTCTTTTACCATACAAACTACTGTCCGGTAACCACCCATGTATCTCGCAGCACCTTCTGATACTCCTAAAATAATTGGTGAATTTAATTCTTGAGCTGCTTTAAGTGCAGATTGGGTCCATTCTAAATTATTGATGTTTATTTGGGCTACTGCATATCCTTCTTTTCTTGCTTTATTTAGCATTTCCTTTGCTGAAACTAATGCCATAATAATTACCTCCTTCTTATTTATACCATTACTTATTATACTCTTAATAAGACATTTATACAAACACTATTATTCTTTTTTATTAGTCCTTATCTTTTTTTGATTCTAGACAAAAACTATCAAAAAAGCTAATAATTTTAGTGATATCTTTTTTTCTGCCAAAAATAATTAAATGGTCATTGGGCATTAATACTGAATTTTTATCCGGTAAATAGTATTTGTTGTCGCGTTGAATAATTAAAATATTGATGTAATATTTCGATCGTGTATTTAGTTCAACAATCGGAATTGATTGACAAGTTTTCTTTAAGGCGATTTCATATGCATCAAACTCGTCAGTTAAATTAAAATAATCAATAACACTATCGCTACTAATTATATTCGCTATTTTTTCGCTTGCAATTTTTAAGGGAAAAACAACCTCATCAGCACCAATTAATTTCATTGTATCAGCAAATGACTCATCATCAATTCTAACTGTAACCTTTTTTATTCCAATCTTTTTAAGGCGGATAACTGTCACAATAGTTGTCGCAATATTGGCGTCTTCATCTTGACCAAAGGCAACTACAACATGATCACAAGCTTCAATTCCGGCTTGTCTTAAAGCTTCTTCATCGGTTGAATCACAAACAATTGTATAGTTTGTCAAAGGACTCGCTTTTTCAACTCTGTTTTTGTTATGATCTAAAGCAATAATATCAACATTATTGTGAGAAAACGATTCAATTAAACTCAAACCAAATCTTCCGATTCCGATAATTCCTATTGTTTTTTTCATTTTTTTACTCCTCGTTTTAAACTAAATAATCAATTTCAATATATTCTATTTTTGCTAATTGTTGTTGCTTGTATAAAAAAGCACTAATAAATGTTATCGCACCCACTCTTCCAATCAACATTAAAAAGATTAATGTTATTTTAGAACCGATTTTTAAACTACTAGTTAAGTTGAGCGACAAACCAGTATTTGAAATCGCACTAATACTTTCAAATGTAATATAGCTTAAATCTTTTTGCTGATCAAATAAAGCAATTATCGTTATTCCGATTAATAGAATTGCTGTAGTAAGAAAAATAGTTGTCGCTGCTTTTTGTTCATATTCAAGCGGAATTTCTCTTTTATAACTAACTGGCGTTTTTCTTTTTATTTTACTTGTTGTCGATTTAAAAACGGTATAAAGAGTTGTTATTTTAATCCCACCTGCAGTTGAGGCTGGCGCACCTCCGATAAACATTAAAAGCATCGTAAGAAGTAATGTCGCGTTTTTAGCATTTAAATAATTGTAAGTATAAAAACCTGCAGTTCTAGTGGTTGCGGAATGAAATAAAGCATTTAAAATTGTCGCTTCTTTTTCTCCAAAATAAAAGCTTAAAGCACCAAATAAATATAAAATAGCAGTCATTTTAAGAACAATCTTAGTATGAAAACTAAATTTTTTATAATTTTTTTTACTAAAAATATCATAAATTACAAGGGTGCCGATTCCCCCTAAAATAATTAAGAGTATTGTGGCAAGATTAAAGGCATAATCCGAGCGATAAAGAAAAAGACTGTTGTTGTCGCTAAAGATAGTCAAGCCTGCATTGTTAAAGGCTGAAATTGTATGAAATGTAGCGTAACCTAATGAACTAAAAAAATTAAATCCTTTAATTAAGAAAAATACTGTAAAGTATCCGATTCCAAGAAACTCAATAATAAATGTTATTTTAACAATCATCGCAATCGTTTTTAAAATTCCCTCTTTTTTATCAATACTTACAGTCTCTCGTGCTAAATCTCTTCTACTATAACTTATTTTAGAGCCGATAATTGTTAAAATAAACACTGAGATTGTTGTAATACTTAGGCCGCCTAACTGCATTAATAAACCAATAATTATTTTACCAAAAGTGCTATATGTCGCAAATAAATCAACTGTTGTTAAACCCGTAATTGTTACTGCTGATGTTGCAGTAAAAAGAGCATCTAAAAAGGTGACTTTAACATTGGATCTCTGAGCGATAGGCAAAAATAAAAAAAGAGCGCCACCAATAATAAGAGTGCTAAAGGTTAATAAAATATTGACTTGTGGCTTCAATCTTTTTTTCATAATTTGTAATCCTTTGATTGCTTTATTTTAACATATTGTGATTTGTTTTGTAAATTATTAAAGCTTATTAATACCGTCAACAAGTTTGTCTAAATAAAATATAGAAAGAGATTATCAAGCCTAAAATAAGAAAGAAAATATTTTCTTCTTTGTTCTAGCTGTTTTTTGTTAAGATTATCATCTCTTTTTTCCGCTATAATCAATTGTGACTAATGAAAGAAAAAAACCACCAAATTTAAAAATAGGTGGTCTAATTGAAAGATATCAAATCAACTATTTTGAAATTTCTTTACTGCTTTAATAAAACCAATAAAAAGGGGATGAGGTCGAAGTGGTCTTGATAAATACTCAGGATGATATTGAACTCCTACAAAAAAATCATTCTCTGGATTTTCCATAATTTCAACACCACCGTTTTGATTATAGCCACTAAAAACTAATCCTTTATTTAAAAATTCTTTTTCATAAGCTAAATTAAATTCATAGTTGTGGCGAAATCTTTCGCTAATATTGGTTGTTTGATAAAGCTTGATTGCTAACGTCTTCGGCTTTATTTTAATTTTATGTAAGCCAGTTTTTTTCTCAGTTTTTCCATCTTTAAGATAATCTATTATCGGATTTTTTGCATAAGGGTGAAATTCTTTTGAGGTAGCTTTTTTAATGTTGATTACATTTTTAGCAAACTCTACTAAAGCCAGCTGCATCCCTAAACAGATTCCTAAAAAAGGAATATTGTTTTCACGAGCAAACTTAATTGACTGTAGTTTCCCTTCAATTCCACTTTGGCCAAAACCACCTGGAATTAAAACACCTTGTACATCTTTAAGTCTTATCCCAACATTTTCAGCATTAATTTTAGTTGAATCAAGCCATTTTATTTCCACATTTCTATTTTGTTGATAACCTGCATGCTTTAGAGCTTCATTAACTGATAAATAGGCATCATGAAATGAAATATGTCTGCCTATTACAGCGATTTTAACTGTTTTCTGTAAACTTTCAATTTTGTTAATCAGTTCTTTCCATTCACTTAAATCTTGTTGTTGTTTAGGATAAAGACGGAAATGTTTTAAAATTTGAGTATCGATCTTTTGTTGTTTTAAATTCAAAATCATTTGATAAATTATTTCAACATCGACAGATTCGAAAATCATTTCCTTTTTAACATCACAAAATGATGATATTTTTTCTTTTATCCCTTTATCAAAGGGCATTTCACTCCTCAGAACAAGCATATCAGGTGCGATTCCTAAACTCATCAATTCTTTTACTGAATGTTGAGTTGGTTTTGTTTTTATTTCTTTCGCTGCTTTTAAAAAAGGGACTAATGTTGTATGAATATATAACGTGTTTTTATAACCAAAATCTTTTCTTGCTTGTCTAATCGCTTCTAAAAATGGGAGTGATTCAATATCACCAACAGTTCCGCCAATTTCTGTAATTACAATATCAGCTTTTGTTGATTTAGCAACTGAAATTAGTTTTTGTTTAATTTCA
Source organism: Acholeplasmataceae bacterium (assembly GCA_012522345.1). Classification (GTDB taxonomy): domain Bacteria; phylum Bacillota_I; class Bacilli_A; order Acholeplasmatales; family UBA5453; genus UBA5453. The sequence goes on from JAAYKO010000065.1 coordinate 54,462, forward strand.
TCGGTAATGTGTGGGATAACTTGAATTGTTGCCCCTTTATAGACATTGCTTTTCTCTTTTTCAATAACTCGTGCATAGATTTGACCCGTTGTTACAGATGATTCTTGATTAAGGTTTTCATCTAAAAAACGCTCGTAATGTCCCAAATCCAAATCGGTTTCTGAACCATCATCAGTAACAAAAACCTCTCCGTGTTGTGAAGGGCTCAACAAACCTGGGTTGACATTGATATAAGGATCAAATTTTTGCATTGTCACTTTAAAACCTTGCTTTTTTAGAAGTTGCCCTACACTAGATGCCATAATTCCTTTACCTAGTGATGAAACAACGCCCCCAGTAACAAAAATAAATTTTGTGGTCATCTCTTACCTCCAGCTTTTAAAAGAAAAAAGTCCTCGCTTTTTGAAGACTACTAATCCCCTAATAATTATAACAAAGAAACAATAAATGAGCAATCGCTATTTCAGGTTTCTTCTTGCTTTCTCCTATTTATCTAAAAAAGTATTGTTGAAATTTTTTTTTGCACAATAAACAAATATTTCAATCACAGCGTTAAAAAAAGGCTTAATTTTAAATCAAGCCTTTCTTTGTTTAATCTTCATACATGTCTTCGTAATCATCCATTATATCGTGATAATCATCATCATCAAAGTCTAAATCAACTTCAACATCATCATCGTCTGTGCTATAAACTGGTACATCGTCATCGATAATTATTTCTTCTTCATCTTCGTCTTTTTCTTTTTTATCTTCTTCGTCTTCTTCATCATCATCAAGTTCAGCTTCTTCATCTTCTAAAAGGAAGTAGTCCTCTAACTTGATATCATCGTCGTCATCATCATCTTCATAATCTTCATCTTTATTGAAATAAGAACCGTCTTTATCCCATAACTCTAAATTGTTTTCCTTAATGTCCCATTCATCATTTCCACAATAGACAAAGTTTCCTGATAACGTCATGTCAACATATAAAAGAGCAACTTTTTCTTCATCTTCTGCTGAAAATCCTTTAATTTGAGCGACTGATTCGATTAATGTATATATATTTTGTTTGCCATTTTGCCGAATAAATTCTTCGGCAATCTCAACCATTGGTTTTGATTGATCATATTGTGCCATCTATTTTTAACCTCCTTAAAAAACTCTACGCTATTATAAACGATAATATTAGAGATTGCAAGTCTTTTATAGAAAATGTTTTTTTAATCTTTTTAGGGTTTCTTATTATTTTTTTTACAGACTTGTTAGAATAATGATAACTCCAACAATTATTACTAAAACTAAAACAATTTTGTAGGCTTTTTTAATAAGACTAATGATGCCAAAAACAAGAATAATAGCTATCGCAATAAAACCTAAAATTTTAATCCACTCATCCAGTGGTGCAATTATAGTGTTATACAAATCTATTAACTTGTTGTCAAAGTTAATTGTCTTTTTCATCCAATTATTGAAATCTGAAAATAAAGCTTTAATCCAATCAAGTATTTTGTTAAAAAAGTCCATTTCTTCCCTCTTCTATTCTTTTAAAGTAATTCGATTTTCAAGTGCAATAGCAAGTGTGCGTTGATCTGCATAGGAAAGGTCACCACCAACAGGTATTCCATGAGCAATCTTTGTAACTTTAACAGTTTTTTCTTTAAGTAACTCTTGAATATAACTACTTGTTAATTGGCCATCAACAGCACCGTTTAGCGCAAGTATAATCTCATCAACTTTAGCTACTCTTTTTAAAAGCGAATCAATATTTAAATCTTGTGGTTCAATTCCTTTTGTAAAGTCTATTGTCCCACCTAACACGTGATAAAGTCCATGATAGTTTTCACCATTTTCAATAATTATTAAATCGCTGATTGATTCAACAACCATAATCGTTTTTTGGTTTCGGTTTGGGTTGTCGCAAATCGGACAACTTTCTTCCATAAATGTGCCACAAATTGGACAAAATGTAATCGCACTTTTAGTCATTAGAAGTGCTTCACTCAATGATTCAACGTGTTCTGACTCCATTTTATTAACAACAAAGAGCGCTAATCTTTGAGCTGTCTTTTCACCAATTCCAGGAAACCGTTTCAGCTCATCAATAAGTTTTAAAATTGAATTTGGGTATTTCATTTAAAATCCTAACCCCATCCCCATAGTAAATCTATTCATTTCTTCTGCTGTTTTTTTACTCACTGTTTCAACAGCATCATTAATTGCTAATAAAATTGCGTCTTGTAACATGTCTTTGTCTTCCAAAAGCGCTGGATCAATATTTATTTCAACAACTTGATGGGAGCCAAGCATCACAATTCTAACACCTGATGCTCTTCCTTCAAATTCTGTCATTTGTAGTCGCTCTTGTGTTTCTTGCATTTCTTTTTGCAATTTTTGTAGTTTTTTTACCATTGTCGGATTCATCGTTTTCACTCCTTTACTTTTACCATATCTTCACCAAAGAAATCAACTGCTAATTTTACTGCTTCAGGTTGCCAAGTTTCAAGCTTGCTTTCATAAATTTCTAAGTCTATTTTAGGCAATATTGGTTTTTTAATTCCTTGTTGCCATTGCTCCTTAAATGAATCATAAAGTTGGTCCCAACTCTTTTGATCAAGACAAATATAATCATCTGCAATCTTTTCTTTGGCGTTGAGAAATTCTAAAGCATTTTTTTTATAGTGTTCATTTAACATTTGGAGACAAGTGGCTTTATCAGAATAAACAAGTAGCAATGTTTCATCATCACAAGCAACAAGTTCACCTTGTGCGAGGAGACCTGCAATTATTTGTTGATTAGGATTCTTTACATTTTCAAGCAAACTCCAATGCTTCAGTAATCGGGCTTTTTTATTTCTTTTGCCATTATTTAAAACTGCCTCAACTTGTTCAACTGTAATTTTTTTACGATTAGAATCTATTGGTTGTTTTAGTGGCTTAGTAACTGTTTTAACTTCTTCTTTATTTTCTGTTTTTTTTGTTTCAACTACAATTGGTTGACTCTTTAGTCTATTTAAATCAAGTTCTAGTTTATTGAGTTTATTCATTAACATTTCTAACTGTTCATTTGACTCAATAACATCGAGTGCTTGATGGTCAATCATTTTAATAATTGCTAACTCTAAATAAGCTCTTTTTTGACTAGTCCATCTGATTGAGTTTTGAGTATCATTTAAGACTTCTAAATAAAAATATAAACGATCATTAGAAAACATTTGAACAAAACTTTTCAGTTGACTTGAGTTTTGATTTGTTTCAAATAAAAGGTTTTTTTCAATCAATAAATCTCGAAGAATTAAAATTAAATCTGCCACTATTTTAGTTACTTCTTTTCCATCCTCAATAATTTTATCAAGTAGTGGTAAAGCGCTTGCTACGTCCTTTTCCATAATTGCAGTCAATAAGTTCATCAAATTTTCTTTGGAGACACTTCCTGTGACATCATAAACATCTCCAACTGTAATTATTCCATTTGAGAATGAATAAACCTGGTCAAGTAAACTGATCGCATCTCGCATACTTCCATCTGCTTGTTGAGCTATTTCTCTAATCGCTTCATTCTCAATTTCAATCGACTCTTTCGTCACTATTTCATTTAATTTTTTTTCAATTCCTTTAATTGTTATTCCTCTAAAGTCAAACCGCTGACAACGAGATATAATTGTTGGTGGTAGTTTATTAACTTCTGTCGTTGCCAAAATAAATATTACATGTGCTGGCGGTTCTTCTAAAGTCTTCAATAAAGCATTAAAAGCTTGGATTGTTAACATGTGGACTTCATCAATAATATAGACTTTATATTTTCCAACCGCTGGCATATATTTTACTTTATCACGAAGTTCTCTAATCTCATCTACACCATTATTGCTCGCCGCATCAATTTCAATAACGTCACTGACACTTTCTTCCTGAATTGCTTGACAAGCTGGACAAACACCGCAAGGAGCTTTTTCTGGAGCTTGTTCGCAGTTAACAGCGTTAGCAAATATTTTTGCAACACTAGTTTTACCAGTTCCCCTAGGACCACTAAAAATATAGGCATGACCTATTTTATTAGTAATCAAAGCATTTCTTAGCGTTTTTACAATAACATCTTGACCAACTACATCTTCAAACTTTCTTGGCCTATACGTTCTATACAATGCTTGATATCCCATTTTTCTCCTCCTTGCTTCGTTGTTAAATTATATCATATAATTTCAGTTTTTTTTATTTTCCTAAACAAAACTTTGAAAAAAGTTCATCAATTAAATCTTCAGGATGATAATCACCGATGATTTCGCCAAGCTTTTGCCAGGCTTGTTTAAGATCTATTTCAACTACATCAATAGGGTAACCGAAGTCAATAGCTTCTAGTGATTTTGTTAAAATATCTTTTGTTTCTTCTAATTTGTTAATATGTCTAATATTGCTTAAGTAATTAAAATCATCACCGATATCTGCAAGATTCAGCTCCTCGATAATTGCTTTTTCTAAAGTTTTAATCCCCTCTTTTTTAAGGGCGCTTAATAAAACCATATTTTCTATTTTAAGTTTCGGACCTAAATCTTTTTTATTACCAACAATTATCCGTTGTTTGTTTTCGGTAAGTTCTAATAAGTTCTCATCCTCTTGACTTAATGTTTCACTCGCATCCAAGACAAGTATTACCAACTCTGCATTTTCAATTGTTTGTTTACTTCTTTGAACACCAATTTTTTCAATAATGTCTTTTGTTTCTCTAATGCCTGCAGTATCAATCAAGTTAAGAATGATTCCTCCAACGTTAACTGCAACCTCAATAGTATCTCTAGTCGTGCCAGCGATGTCAGTTACGATTGCTCGCTCTTCATCTAAAAGCGCATTTAAAAGACTTGATTTGCCAACATTAGGCTTGCCGACAATCGCCGTATTAACCCCTTCTCTAATAAGTCTACCTTTATTGGATTCAGCCAATATTTCTTCAACTTTTTCAACATATTCTTTAATTAGCGGTTTAATTGTTTGATTTGTTAGTTCTTCAACATCATCATACTCTGGATAGTCAATATTTACTTCAATAACTGCTAAAATATTTAGTAGTTGTTCCCTTAAGTCGTTAATCAGTTTTGTTGTCTCACCTTTTAAAGCGTTAAGAGCAAGTTTCATTGCTTTGTCACTTCGGGCGCTAATTAAATCCATCACCGCTTCGCTTTCTGCAAGATCAATTCTTCCATGAACAAAAGCTCTTTCTGTAAACTCGCCCGGTCTTGCAAGTCTAATTCCAACTTCTAAAATTCGTTTTAAAACTTTTTGAGTGACAAGGATTCCTCCATGTGTTGAAATTTCTACCATATTTTCAGTAGTAAAACTTTTTGGCCCTCGTAAAATTGAAACCATTACTTCATCAATTGGTTTCTTATCTTTGTCCAAAATAAAGCCATAATGAAGTGTATGACTTTTTACTTTAGTAAGGTTTGGTCCTTGAAAAATACGATTAACTTTTGTGATTGCTTCTTCTCCGGTAATCCGAATCATTGAAATTCCAGCAGTCCCATATGGAGTTGAAATTGCACCAATTGTATCTAAAACCATAATCTATCTCCTGTATGTTTATTATAGCATATTTTCTCTTTTTTTAATTGCCTTTTAACTAACTGTTTTTAAAAATAATCTTAAAAAAAACGTTCCCTTAAGAAACGTCTTTTTATTCAACCGTCTGAGGAGTATTTGGCTTTTTTTCCACCGAATATGATTTTGATAAATAGAGCGATAACTTAGCACTCGGTGGTCCAAATATTTCATACAAGACTCCTGAGGCAATTATAATCGTAGATAGTACTGCAGCATCATTATACAAGCCATAGCTCTCAAGAATTCTGGCACCTAAAGCTGCAAGACCAAGCGATACTCCTGCTTGCGGAACAAGTGCTAGACCTAAATATTTTTTATTATTACTTGTTGAGTTTGTAACAATGCTTCCTAAAGTTGCTCCGCCATATTTACCAATAATTCTAACAACGAAGTAAACTACCCCGACCAATCCAATACTGATTAACATATCCAACTTTAGTCTCATTCCTGATAACACAAAAAACAAGGTTAAGATTGCAGGTGAAAAATTGTCTATCTGCCTGAAGAGAGAACTATCCTTACTAATATTTAAATAAACTGCACCCATTGCCATACAACCTAAAAGTGGCGAAACATCAAAGATTGCCGCAAAACCGCTGAGAGCCAACAATAATGAGATCACGATGATTAAGCGGTTATCTGGAGTCCTCGATTCGATAATTAGTTTATGTAGAAGATAACCTAGCAAGGCACCTAAAACAAGTATTCCGATATTGATTAATAGGGGTTTGAAAATTATCCAAGCACTAAAACCTCCGCCTGAATCAACAGCTGTAATAATTGCGATACTAATACTAAATAAAATTAGCGAGATTGCATCGTCTAACGCTACTACTTGTAAAATTGTATTAACAAAATCACCTTTGGCTTTTGTTTGTCTAATTGTCATCATTGTTGATGCCGGTGCAGTAGCTGAAGCAATCGCTGCAAGCAATAAAGAGAGTTCGAAATGGATATTAAAGAGAAAAAACATTGTTAAAAAAACAACTAACGCTGCCATGATGGATTCAAAAAGTGTAATGACAATTATTTTGGGACCACTTTCTTTTAAAACATCAAGCTTAAAAAATCTTCCCACGTTGAAAGCGATAAAAGCGAGCGCGATATCAGTTAAAAAACCCATTCCCTTTATTATGTCATCACTAATTAACGACTTACCGACAAAGTGAGCAAATAATGGACCAATTAAAATTCCTGTAAAAATATAAGCAGTTACATTCGGAAGTTTAAATCGCTTTGTTACTCTAGTTAATAAGAAGCCGCCAAACAACATAATGGAAAGACTAATCAAGATTGTTGCCGCATCATTGTTTAAGATATCAAAAACGGATTCAGTTAATAAAATAATCTTCATCGTTCTTCCTCCCACATTGTATTTTTTATTATACCACTATTAGCATATAATGTAAATTTATTTATTTGTATAGTTTCATAAGAATATGTTATAATAGGTTTACCAATATTTATAGGAGGAAAAAATATGATTAATAATCGGTTTAGAACATTATTAGTTTTGGCACGAGAAAAGAAATATACAAGAACTGCTGAGATCTGCAATATTTCACAGCCAGCAGTTACTCAACACATTAAAGCTTTAGAAGAGTTTTATCAAGTTAAGATTTTTAAAAGAGTGGGAAAGGACCTACTTATCACAAGTGATGGTAAAATTTTAATTGAAGAAGCTAGACGTTTATTAGCCATTAACGAAGGACTAAAAAAAAAGCTCGCAAAGGATCTAAGACGCCAACAAAAGTTAGACATCGGAGTTACTTTGACAGCTAGTAATCATTTTATTCCTGTTATATTAGAGGTTTTTAAAACGAAATTTCCAGGGACTAGTTATACTGTTCACACCAACAATGTTGAGCAGATTTATCAGAAGCTTCGTTTAAATGAACTTGATTTCGCGGTAATTGATGGAACACCAACCAGTAAAGAATTTGCCTCAAAACTTTTGGTTAAAGATGAATTAATTTTTATTGCTCCAAGCAATCATCCTTTTGCTAATTCGGGTGAAAAAATTTCTCTCGAGATGTTAAAAAAAGAAAAATTAATCTTACGAGATAAAAAAGCTAATACTAGAATAGTCTTTGAAAATTTTCTTTTAAATCATTTTGAAAGCGTTCAAAATTTCGATATAATTTTAGAAATTGAAAGTACATCTTTAATTAAACGCTTAGTTATTGAAGGCCATGGAATAAGTCTAATTTCAAGAGCAATTTGTCAACATCTAATCGACCAAAGTGTTTTAAAAGAATTAAAAGTTGAAAACTTTCTTTTAGAAAGAGGTATCTATTTAATTTATTCTAAAGAAATTGAAAAAGATGAAATAATCCAAAGCATCCTCGCTTTATAAATAGTTTTCAGCAAGTACATTTGTAAGATTATTTATCGCAAGAATAACTTCATCTTCTAATAGTTTAGTGAGCAAGCCGCGTTCTTCGACGCGGTGTTTTCTAATTATTTCCAATTTTTCAATAATTTCTAACACTAATTCCTTCATTATACAAATCTCCTTTTTCTTATTTTTTATTTCTCTATCCACCTATCATTATATCATATCAACATTCTATCGAGATAGATTTTTCTGAAGAAAACGTTCACAAATTACTAACTACTTTTTAATTTACTGGTAAAGCAAAAAGCCACATCAAAAGGTGGCTTAATAATCTAAAAAAGAGTTTGTTTTTTTTTATGTTTCAGTTGATTATCTTATTTTTTAACTTCGTTTTGGTCACGATATTTTTTAATGTGGTCATCAACATCTTGGACAAAATTTTTAATTTCTGCAAAGTTTTCTACTCTTGCTCCAGCGGCTTGATCATGACCGCCGCCGCCATATTTTCTGGCAATTGATTCTATTTCTGGACCATTGCTTCTCAATCTAATTCTAATCTCATCATCTGATTCAACAAAAAGAGCCCAAACAGGATAACCTTCAATTCCTGCCAAATAACTTACGCTTGCCGCAGCTGCTTCTAGTTTAAGATTGAATTGTTTGATAATCTCTTTTGTTAAAACAAAATAGATAAATCCATTTTTTGTTGTTTCAAAATGACTTAAAATATAACCTTTTAATTTTATTTGTTCCATACTAACAATAGAAAGCAGATAATCCACATGCTCAACTTCAACACCAAATTCTAATAACATCCCCGCTATTTCATGGGTTTTACGGTTAACCCCACGATATCTAAAGCCACCTGTATCAGTTACCATTCCTGTATACATCGCTAAAGCACCCTGATAGGTTAGTTTAAGTTGTTTTTTATAGGTGTTATAAAACTCTGCAATCATTTGACTACAACTAGGTTTATCAACATCAACCCAATAATAATCCGCATAAAAAGAGTCTTCTGAAGGAATATGGTGATCAATTTTAATCACTTCTTTTGCCAATCTATATCTGCGATCACTTATTCTACTCTCAGTTGCAGTATCAACAACAATGCTGAGTGCATCTTGATATACTTCATTTTTAACAACATCAATTTGACCAATAAAATCAACATAATCACTTTTTTCACCAACGACATAAACATTTTTCTCGGGAAAAGAATTTGAAATAATATCTTTTAGGCCAAACTGAGAACCATAACAATCCCCATCTGGTCTTGTATGTCCATGAATAATTATTGTTTGATATTCTTTAATTTTTCTTAAAACAATCGTTTTAGCGTGCATACTCTTTCTCCTTTAATAATTCTTTATAACGTTTAATGACTAAGTCTGCTTCCTTAAAATCTTTTAAGGTGGCTCCACAAGCATTAGCGTGGCCACCACCACCAAATTCTTTTGCGACATCTACTATATTAATATCTCTACTTCTAAATTCACCAACAACTGTATTGTTGGCTTTATTATAGGTAAAATTAAGCCAGATTTTAATCTCCTCAATTCCACTTGCTAAATTGACCATTCCCCTTGAAACTGTAAAAAAATCAACATCAAATTTTTCAAATACAGTAGCATCGTTTTTTAGATAGGCAATATTATCTTCATAAACATATTTAGCTTGAAAATAATTTTTCATTTTTTTAACTTCTAGAGGTTCAGTGTAAAGCCAATCATAAAACTCTTTTGTTTCAGCCCCGTTTTCAATTAAAAAGGCCGCAGTTAAAAATACATTTTTAGGGTTTTTCATCCACATAAATCTCCCTGTGTCTGTTATCAGTCCTGCAAACAAATAACTCGCTGCTTGAGGTGAAAAAGAATAATCAAGACTTTTGAAGATTGTTGTTAAGTATTCTGTTGCCGAAGAGTATCTTGTATCAATAAATGTTGTTGCTCGATCGATATTACTTAAATTTTCATGATGATCAATAATAATAATTTCTTTTGCTAAATTATATCTTTGGTCACTAACTAACTCTTTTACAGCCACATCAACAATAAAAACTAAACTCTCATTATAAACTTGATCAGCAATTTCAGTCATCATATTTTCGCGATCAAATTTGTTTGTATCGCCAACAAGATAAACTGTTTTTTCAGGAAAATTATCTTTAATTAAGTAAAACAAACCAACTTGACTTCCAATCGCATCCATATCTGGATTTTTATGGCGATGAATGATAATTGTTTCATAACTTCTTATCTTTTCATCAATTAATCTAAACATTTAACCACTCCTCATCTGTCGCATTATATTAGTATAACACAAAACCACTTTTAGTCGTAAAAAAACATTTTAAAAGATTAAGATATTGCGGTTGTTTTGTGGTGAAAAAGGAGGAATTTGTCTTTTTTTATGATTACATCATAAGCTTTTTGAAAATGTATGCGCTACCATTAGTTAGTTTTGTTGTAAAATTATTGGCTTGTGATATAATGTTTATGGAAATATTTTAAGACTTATAGAAAGGACAAGAAAATGAACAAAAAATATGTTTATTTATTTACCGAAGGCGATGCAACAATGCGCAATTTGCTTGGCGGTAAAGGTGCAAATCTTTCTGAGATGATTAAGTTGGGTCTTCCTGTTCCTGAAGGTTTTACAGTCACTACAGAAGCTTGCACAAGATTTTATGCGGATGGTAAAAAAATCGCTCCTGAAATTAATTCAGAGATTTTAGAGGCACTTAATGTTATTGAAGAACGTGCTGGAAAAAAATTTGGCGATGTCAACGATCCGTTTTTAGTTTCTGTGCGCTCAGGTGCCAGAGCGTCAATGCCTGGAATGATGGATACTATTTTAAATTTAGGTCTAAATGATGAAACTGTTGTTGGTCTTGCAAAACTTACTAATAATCCAAGATTTGCTTATGATTCATATCGGAGATTTATTATGATGTTTGCAGATGTTGTGATGGGAATTGACAAATCAAATTTTGATGCGATTTTTGATGCCAGAAAGGCAGAAAAAGGGATAACCGATGATGCTGATTTAACTGCTGAAGATATGGAATATATCTCAAACGCGTTTTTAACTCGTTACAAAGAATTAAAAGGCGATATTTTCCCTCAAGATCCAAAAGATCAACTACTTAAGTCGGTTGCGGCTGTATTTAGATCTTGGGACAATCCTAGAGCAAACACTTATCGTCGTTTACATGGAATTCCTTATGAGTGGGGTACCGCAGTAAATGTCCAAACAATGGTTTTTGGTAATATGGGCGATGATTGTGGAACTGGAGTTGCGTTTTCAAGAAACCCAGCGACAGGTGAAAAAGAATTATTTGGTGAATATCTCTTTAACGCTCAAGGCGAAGATGTTGTTGCGGGTGTTCGAACACCAAAACCAATTTCTGAATTAAAAAAAGAAAATAAAGCGATTTATGAACAATTTGAAGAAATTGCCAACAATCTTGAACATCACTACAAAGATATGCAAGATTTAGAGTTTACAATTGAAAGAGATAAACTTTATATTTTACAAACAAGAAGCGGTAAAAGAACTGCTCAAGCAGCCTTAAAAATCGCAATTGATTTTGTTAATGAAGGTCTATTAACTAAAAAAGAAGCTTTGATGATGGTTGACCCCCATCAATTAGATCAACTTCTTCACCCTACCTTTGATGAAGCTGCGTTAAAAAAAGCTGAGCCTATTGGAAAGGGTTTAGCAGCTTCTCCTGGTGCGGCTTATGGTCGTGTCGCTTTCACGGCAGAACACGCTCAAGAAATGGCTAAAAACAATGCTGAACCGGTTGTTTTAGTTAGAGTTGAAACTTCTCCTGAAGATATTGAAGGAATGGTTGTCGCTTCTGGTATTTTAACTGCTCGCGGCGGAATGACTAGTCATGCGGCGGTAGTTGCTCGAGGAATGGGTACTTGCTGTGTTGCCGGTGCAGATAATTTAGTTATCAATGAAGAAAAAGGATTCTTCACTATTAATGGTCATAAGTTTAATGAAGGTGATTATATTTCATTAGATGGTTCAACTGGACTAGTTTATGGTGAGAAAATTGCGACAGTCGAAGCCGTTGTAAGTGGAGACTTTGCAACCCTAATGGCTTGGGCTGATGAATATAAAGCATTAGAAATTAGAACAAACGCTGATAACCCAAGAGACGCTAAAGTTGCTCGAGATTTTGGCGCGACAGGAATCGGACTCTGCCGCACAGAACATATGTTCTTTGAAGCGGATCGTATTAAAGCTGTTCGGGAAATGATTGTTGCAAAATCAGCTCAAGAACGCGAAGTTTCTTTGGCAAAAATTTTACCGATTCAACGTCAAGACTTTATTGAGCTCTATGAAGTCATGGACGGACTCCCAGTAACTATTCGTTACTTAGACCCACCCTTACATGAGTTCTTACCTCATAATGACAATGACATTAAAGCTCTCGCAAAAGATTTAAATATCCCTTATCAAGAACTAAAAGAAACTGTTGATTCGCTTCATGAAATTAACCCAATGTTGGGGCATCGAGGTGTAAGATTATCAGTAACTTATCCTGAGATTGCAGTTATGCAGACAAAAGCTGTTATTGAAGCTGCGATTGAAGTTGCAAAAAGAGGAATTAAAGTTCATCCTGAAATAATGATTCCCCTTGTCGGAGAAGTTAGAGAATTAACTTATGTTAAAGATTTCGTTGTTAAAACTGCCGATGAGTTAATTAAAAACTCTGGTTTAAATATTGCTTATTCTGTGGGAACAATGATTGAAATTCCAAGAGCAACCCTTTTGGCTGATGAAATTGCCAAAGAAGCTGAATTCTTTAGCTTTGGAACGAACGACTTAACACAAATGGGCTTCGGTTTTAGTAGAGATGATGCTCAAAAATTCTTAGACGATTATTATGAGAGAAGAATTTTCGAATTTGATCCTTTTGCTCATATCGATGAAAAAGGAATCGGTAAATTAATGGAGATGGCTGTCTCTTTAGGTAGAGAAGCTAACCCCGATGTTGATTTAGGTATTTGTGGAGAGCACGGAGGCGATCCAAGAAGCGTTACTTTCTGTCACAACATTGGTTTAGATTATGTTTCTTGTTCACCGTTTAGAGTTCCAATTGCGAAACTCGCTGCTGCACAAGCAAATATTAAAAATCCTCGTTAATAATTTTTATGAAAAAAAAGGTTGCAAAATTTGCAGCCTTTTTTATTTATCTCTTGTTTTAGCGTTAATCCAGAGTATTTTTAGTTTTAGAATCAGTCTTTTTTTTCGCTTCTATACTTTTTTTAAGTCCCTCTGAGGGTTTCTTTCTTCCTAAATATTTTCTTTTTGGTCTAAAGAAAAACACAAGATAAGTCGCCACAACAAACAAAACCGCGTAACCTCCAAGCCACCACAATAAAATATAGTTAAACTCTGAAGCGTCATGGAATTTTTGAAAGATTATTTGTTTATTTGTTTCTAAAAAATGTTTGTCTTCTTCTGTTATTTTTAACTCTTCATTTGCTAATCGTTTTTGGTTAAAAAGATTGATTAATTCATTTCTTATTGGAAAACTTCCATCATTAAAATTAAAGGAAACATTAAGATAAATAAAATGATCGCCATTATCTTTTTCAATCTCTTTGTTTTCGCGAAAGATTTCCAGGCCAACTATTCTTTTAGTTATTAAATCAACTTCTTCATCACCAGTTATCATTGGCAAGCCTTCATCAAATCCTGTATCAACATCAAAAAAGTCTAGGTTTAAATAGCGGACAATTTCAAAAGGATAAACACTTTTTTCTCCCGGCATATTCCTCTTAAAATTAAGGACATATGTTTCTTTTTTGAGGCCGAATGTTTCATCTGTTTCAGTGATGATTGGATATAAGTAAGTTATAACGTTATCTTTGGCTTGATAATCAATGGTGCTGATTTCATAAAAAGAGATCTTTATTTTATCATTTGAGAACGCAAAAAGAGGCTGATTTTGATGAATCCCTTTAGCCTCATAAAAAAACATGTATTTGTCTACGCTATCACTATTTAAAACTTCATTGCCTTTTATTTCGTAAAACTTATTGCGCCTCATTATAAACGCTTGCGTAAAAGCGATATAAAGAAATACTACTGCTAAGATTGCATAATTTATTCTCAGTAATACTTTCATTATGGTTTATGGACACCGCTATAAAGGCCTAATTTATTTTCTTGAGCATAGCGATCAGCGTCTGCAGCCCATTGATATAAATATCTGTTACCAAAAATTGGATGATCATAGTATTTACCTGTTTTAGCAATCATAATTTGCCCCAAGCCAGCCTTTAATAATTCATAGTTCAATAGTTTCCAATCAGGTTCTTCTTCTGTGCCTACATTAGCCCAAATAAGCCCTAAGTGTCTGCCGTATGTATCAATTAGACCCGCTTCTCTACTCGCTTGGAGATAAATCTCAACATCTTTACCATCTTTAGCTTTAAGCATCGAAACAGTAAAATCGGTTGCCACATTGGCATATGGTTCGCCCGGTTGACCTGGTTTATTTGTTTCTGGTGTATCGATGAGCAAAAATCTAATTCGATTATCGCCATCATAAGATGTTTCATCTCGAGGATCTAGGGATTCGAGATAAATAGTATCGCCATCAGCTGCTCGTAAATATTTCACCTTAGTCATGCCATATTCTTGGAATGTTTTATCTTCTATTAATTCAAAAACTGGATCGCTATAGCCCGAATAAGGATGAACTCCAATTAAATCATAAAAGTCAGGAACGAAACCCATCCACTCAAAGTAATTATAGTCTCTTCTACCATGAGTTATTTCGCTTCTTCTAACAAAAATCTCATTGTCCATTAAAACACTGATATTGCCAACTTCATAAATTGCGTCAATATAGGTGTTGTTGCTTGTTTTTCTTAGTTGGATATTAGCATTGCCACCAAAAGACATTAAAGATGTTTGAAAATCAGATTTTGCAAGTAATTCTCTAGTTGAGTTATCGTTTACTATCACAAACGTTTTTTCACTCTCGATAATTCCGGCAAGTGGAATAACTCTCGTTGGCACATAACTTCCAGCACCTAAAATCGCCAGGTAATAGTCATCCAAAGTAATATCGCTATCTGTCGCATTGTATAATTCTATTCCCTGACTGCCTCCTACCCCATCAATGTACTTTGAAATAAACAGTTCTTTTTCATTAACTATTTCAGTACCAACATTAACGTCATCATTTTTATATAAGTAAATCGTTATTAACATGTTGGTTGTAATAGGGTCACCAACCTCATTATTTTTGTAACCGGCAAAAAGATCATATTCCTGGTTGTTATCGACTAAGTATTCAAATTCTGCAGTGATATGAAGTTCTCCTAAAGCTTCCTCTATTTGTTTTTTATTTAATTCTTCTAAGTTTGGTAGAGTTGGTCTAGCATCATAAAAGATAACTACTCTTTCTCTTGTAAAATCAACTTTATCACCTGTTTTATAATTATCATATTTAATAAACTCACCAGCTTCTACATATTCACTGTATGATGGCATAAAAATGATTCTATCAAGTGGTACAGCCATCGCTTCAAATAGTTCTTCAATTTGAAACACTTTGAGATTTTTTAAATTGGGTAATGTTAATTCAACAAAAGATAAAGTGATTGTAATAATCTCGTTATTGTCTATTTTTTCTCCTACTTGATGTTCGCTATCATATTCAATAAAAGTATCTTCAGCCTTAGTTTTATCATAATATCCTTTGAATTCAATAGTGTAACTATCATCACCATATTTTGCAAAGAGATTAGCAAACACTCCTTCAATCTCATTTTTAGTCTTGCCCGTTAAATCTGGATAAGTGACATAACCTCCAGTTAAAGCAATTTGAACTACTTGATTTTTACGGAGTCTTTCTTGTTCATTTAAATCAGCCAAATAAGCAACAAAAAGATCTTCACTGCCTGCTAAATCGTAATAATATAAA
This sequence comes from Acholeplasmataceae bacterium, assembly GCA_012522345.1. GTDB lineage: Bacteria > Bacillota_I > Bacilli_A > Acholeplasmatales > UBA5453 > UBA5453. The sequence continues at coordinate 70,331 of JAAYKO010000065.1, forward strand.
AATTCAATTGTAACGCCATGATTTAATTTAGCTCTTAATAATTCGCTAAAGATATTTTGAATATCTGTTTTTGTTTTATTTTCTAACTCAGGCAATAAAACATAGGTTGATAAGTAAATAACTACTTCAGTTTTCCGCGTAATTCTATCGCCAACTTCATGCGACTTATAGGCGACAAAACTATCTTTTTCTAATTTATCATCATAAACATATTCATAGCTCAAATCAATTTCTAAAGAAGGATAAGCGCTCAATATATTTGTAAATACACTTTCAATTTCAGTTTTAGTTTTTCCTGTTAACTCAGGCAATCTAAACTTCTCTTGGGAAATTATTAACGTAATTTGAGCCCCATCAGCAACAACATCACCAACTTCAAAAGGTGCTTGATATTCAATAAACATCCCTGCAGCTAAAGTTGATTCAATATACTCAAAATCGTAACTAAATTCTAATCCATAATAATCAGTTTTTATCGAACTGAATAAAGTTTCGATTTCGGTTTGGTTTTTCCCTCTTAAGTTTGGCAAACGATACTTCGTTGCTGATAAAATGATTGTAATTGTATCATTGTTTGAAAACTCATCACCAGTTTTTAATGGTTCTTTATATTTAATAAAAAGATTTTCATTTACATCATTTGAGTATTGATATTCAAATACTAAATTAACATCTTCTTCAAAACTTGAAAAAGTTAACTCTATTTGAGTTTTTGTTTTGTCATCTAAGTCAGGTAGTTTGCTTTTTGTTGTTTTACCATTACATGCACTTAAAACAATTAGTGCTAAAACCATTCCGATAATTGAAAAGACTTTTCTCATTTTTTCAAGCACCCCTTACTTACGTTTTCTTGTTACCATGAAGACAGCAACTCCCGCTGCAGCAACTACTAAAACAATGCCGTTGATAATTAAAACACTTTGTAAAAGAGTAATTCCATCTTCGATTACAACCCGATATCTAACACTCGATATATTACCAAATTGATCTTGCGCTTCGACATAAACATATTGAACTCCAATCTTACTAAAGTTGATATTGTCTTGTTGATCTCTTAAGTCGTCTTCTTTTTCTTTAATGTATATGAAATAACGCGAATCAGCAACTAAATCATTGATTTTGAAATAATCAAACTTTTGAAAGCCTGTTTCATGATCGTCGATAATTTCTTGTAAAAGATTGTTTTTATCTTTAGCGATTACTGTATAGCTTTCTATACTAATTCCCTTTAAATCCTTTCTATCAGTTGTAATCTCCCAAACATTTTTGAAAACAGAGCCATCATCAGTTGGTGTTTCAACTTTTTCTTTAATGTAGACATAATTTGTTTGATCATCTAAACCAAAAACTCGGTAATAATCTCCAACTAAATAACTTTCTGAATAATTAGCATCTAAAAAATCGATAAAGCTTTCAAGGCCGCTTGCGGCGAGCCTTAAATAGTTGCCAAGTTCATTACCTTTACTCTGTTCTGCTCTTCTGTCTCCAGCTTCCCAAAGATTCATCTGAACAAGCGTTTTGTAGATTTCATATTTAACGTAAATATCTGCTTTTTCTGAATAGTTATCAGAAAAATCTAAATGCGCAGTATAATTTATTCTTTTACCTTTTTTTGTAACAACAGTTTTAACATTGTGAATATTAGGCGCTTTTAAATCAACAATTGTAAGAGTAATCGTTTTAGAACTTTCGTTATTGTTTTTATCACTAATGTTTAGAGTAATTGTAACTTTTTCCCTTAAATCTGCTGCTTTTAGTCTTGCTATTTCTTCTTCTGGAAAGTGTTCTTTTGTAATTTTAATTAAGCCATCAACTTTATCGTAGACTCTAATGGAATGAAGAAACCTATCAAACTCGCGATTAAATTCATCATCCTTATCGAGTCTAATTTTGTTGAAATTAGCATCTTGCATAAAAATCTCAGGCGCTTCTGTATCTTCAGCGATTACTTCTAATTCAATAGAGTTTGATTTATCGCCAGTTACACCTGCATAAGATAAAGTTATTGTGTAAAAACCTTCTTCGGTTATATCAAAACCACCAAAATCCCAAACATAACCACCTCGGTCGATTTCTCCATCTCGGTTATGCATGTCTAAAATGATTTCAGCATTATCGTACACTTCAAAATAATGTCTAAAATCTAAAACACTTTGTCCACCATAGTCATAGTGTTCGATTTCGCTGTTTTTAACATATTGTTTTGGAAGATCATCTAAATAAACATAGGTGTAAACTAAGGTTTCTCCCAAAATACCGCCTTCATCAGCATAAATTCGTGTAGCTAAAGAAGAAATCATCAGCATTAAAGTAACTATAATTATTAATGTTTTTTTCCGCATCATTTTACCTCACTTTAATTAAAAAATTTCCTACTTAAATTATAAGACAATAGTAATTAATTAACCAAATTGTTAATTACCTTACTAAAGAAAAGCAAAGGGGCTGTTA
>JAAYKO010000066.1 GCA_012522345.1 Acholeplasmataceae bacterium
TATTTCTATTGCCATCAAATCTAATTGCACTATTTGGGAAATTATGGAAGAGGTTTCCTTCAATTAATATTTCTTTATCTACTGCTGTTCTGGCGATTGAAATAATATCAGATGAGATGTTTGTAAACTCGTTATCTTTAATTGTGACATTTCCAACTATATCATTGACAGCTGGAGCGTGGAATAAACGAATAAAGGCATTGACATCAGTTAAATTTCTTGGCTTATATTCTGATTTTGCTAATGTTGTACCATAAACCTTATTGTTAATAAAGACAAAATCATCAATTTTACCCGGAGCATGAATATATGCATCACCAGTAAATTCTAAACCTTCAAACTTAACACCCTTTAAATCATCAACTAAACTTACAACTCCTTTTAATACTGCAACCTTACCCGCAACAGGAGCAAAACTTAAATCATTTTTGTCAACTGTAAACGACTCTTCATGTTCACCAGCAATAAGTAAAATTGTATCTCCTTCTGCTGCAGCAGTAATAGCGTCTGCAATTGATGGATAACCAACATCTTCAATATAAGCAAATGCTTTAGCAGGCTCATCAGCATCAAACGCAAAAATAATCGCTTTGGCATCAACAAACTCTCCCATCGGAGCTCGCCAACCATTAGCAGGTGCTTCTGCTGGATTTGGGAAACTTTCCCAAGTGTTAACTACATGATAAGCTAAAAATTCTCTAGCTTGAGCTGTTTTTTCTTCACCATCGACTTTAAAGGTAACATTTTTTTGGTTTTTCCCAATTATTAAATAGTCACCTTCATTGAGGTAATCATCTAATTCAACTAATTGGGCATTATTTGATTCATAAGCTTCATCAACAAACCAGCCTTCTTCTGCTGTATAAGTCTGTTTAGCTAAAATATTTCTAACAAAGGTAACTTGATAATCTTCATCGAGTAAAGCCACTGTGCTAAATGCTTCATTAATGGTCTTACCACTTGCTAAATATTCTTTAACTCCACTTATTGCATATAAAATATTGCTCGGTGCAGAAGCATCTGTCGCATTTCTTCTCGCAAAGTAATTTTCTGCAGTAACAAATGCTACTTGAGTGAAGGTGTTACCAACTAATAAAGATTTTGTTAGATAAGGAACATCAAATAAAACTTCTTCAGAATTATCTGAATTTAGATGACCTTGTTTAGCAATCGCGATAACATAAAAGTAGTTAGAACCTTCCAGTCCTTCGCTAACCAATAAGGGGTCGAATGATGTTTCATTGGTTGTTGCTACTTTAAAATGGTTTTGTTCAAGTCTAATATAGACCTCATATTCTAAAGCATTTTCTACCGCTTCCCAACTGATGACTTTATTAGTTTCATCATATTCTAAAATGGGCTTGGCAATTTTTTCCGGTTTTTGTTCAGTTTCCCAACTCAAAATAACATCACTGATTTGATTAATTCCTTCAACCATTTGATGGACGCGATCATCGCGATAATCATAGTTTTCATCACCTTCAGGATCATCCCAACTTGCACTATTGAAGTATTTATATTCTATTTCAGCGATTGCTTCATTTGATTTAACTACATAAGAGCCTTCATAATTGCCGGCTGAATCTTTTGTTAATTTAACTATTTTGGTTAAATCCCATTTGATAAAAGTTCCAATAACATAAACATCACCTTCTGTGCCTTCAGGGGCTGTTACGCTAAATTCTAAAGTATAAGTATATGCTAATTCTTGTTCTTCCCACTTAGCCTCCAAAGTGATATCTTCATTAACCGCAGTATTAAAATCATATTCAGCTTCACCTTTATACCAACCTAAAAAATCATATCCTTCTTTAGTTGGATCTGTAGGTTTTGTCGCTTTTTCACCCTTGTCAATTGTTTGAATTGGAACCGTTGGCGTTCCACCTTTAACATCAAAGGTAACTTTAACTTTTTCTACTTCTGGAGGCGCTTCCTCCCACTGTGCTACTAATGTAATATTTTTAGTCACTTTGTCACTAGCAAATACCCACTCTTCTGCTGACTCTTTTTCTTGCCAAAATTTAAATGTAAAGCCATCCTTTTTTGGATTTGCAGGCTTCGTGACTAATCCGCCATCTTTAATCGTTTGGCTTGCAATTGCTGGTGTGCCTCCGGCTACATCAAATGTAACTTTATAATTTGTTTCGTCGCATGCAACCAACAAAAAGCCCAATAATACAAAACTTAAAACTATAAATAGTCTTCTTCTCATAGTTCCTCCTTTTCGCATTTGCGTAAATTAAATCTAATCTAGAATAACGAAGACATTAATCAATTAATTACTAGTGTTGTTGAAATAGATAATCAAGGTTTAAAGTTTTACTATTTACTATTAAATTGTTTGACATTTTATGTTGTTTAATAGTCTTTATTTATCACAAACAACATTCTGTCTTTTTTCAAAAATGCTAAGTTGTCTATACTTATTATAGCACATATATTAATAATATAAAGCCCTTTATTTCGATAAAAAAAAGTTAGCCTTTTTAAGACTAACTCTAACCCTTATTTAATAATTAACCGCAACACATCATTAAAAGTCACATATAGAAATAAAATCATCATTAAAATGAAAAAGATATTAATTATTATATTTTCTACTTTTCGCGGAATTTTTCTTTTTGTTATCGCTTCATATGTAATAAAGACAATCCGTCCTCCATCTAAAACTGGAATCGGTAATAAATTTAAAACCCCTACATTCACGCTTAAAAATGCAGTAAACCAAAGGAGTGATAAAATGCCGCCTTGCATCACAAGCCCAATTATATTAAAGATACCCACCGGACCACTTAAATCGTTAATTCCAATCTGACTAGAGCCACCAAAGAGAAAACCGAGGATTGTTATGACTTGAGTAAAAGAAGTCCAAATACTTGTAAACGAGGAAGCGATCGCATAGCCAAAATTATATTTTGTCTCAGCGGTAATTCCTAATGAAATTGCTTGAGCGCCAAGTCCTTGACTTTTCAATACTTTAGTTTCCCAAACATGAATAAACTCCGTTTTAGTTTCAGCTTCACGAATAAATGTTACTCTCAGTTGTTTACCATCTAAATCTTTAGTCGCTTCAACTAAATCATACCAATTGTTAATCTCAACCTCAGCATTTTCCAAATATTTAACTTTAATAATTTTATCACCAGCTTGAAGCTTATCTGCACCATAACCAAAAGCGTTGCCGATAACTGCTCCTTGATCACCTATCAAGATTTCTTCCTTACTAAAGTTAGCAATTCCAAGTTGATTTATTTCAACCGCCAAATCCATCATTATAACTTCAAGTGCATTTGTCGCCTTTCGCTTTACTTCGATTTTAACCTGTTCATAAGAGTCTAAACTTTGAATTGCGCTTGCAATTGATTCCCGATTCGTAATCTCAAAATCTGCAATAGAAACGATTTGATCTCCTTTTTTTAAACCGGCTACATGAGCGGGATAATACTCTACAGTACCACCAACAACATTATTATTTATTGGTTTACCATTAAATGAGGCCACCACAAAAAATAACAATAAAGCTAAAATAAAGTTCATCGCTGGACCAGCAAATAAAGTTAGGAACTTTTGAAGAAATGTTTTTGATTCAAAAGATTTTTTGTAAGGAGCAATTTTCATTTCTTTTTTTAAAGACAATTTATAAACTGCATCTTCTAACACTTCATACTTAACTAGTTCACCCTCAACTAGACCGGCAATAAATAAGCCTGTTTCTTCCTCGTCATAAAGATCAAAGTCAGTAACCTTTAATTTGAACTGATGTTCGACAGCTTCATCTAAAACAATATCTATAATTTTATCTTCTCTTAGGTTTATCCCAATTATTTGGTCTTTTTTAATCATTTCAGTGCTGATTTGTTCGCCTGCCATTGAGACAAAACCTCCGATGGGAATTGCTCGAATTGAAAAGTCTGTTTCTTTACCTTTTTTCTGGTAAATAACAGGTCCCATTCCAATCGCATATTCAAAACATAAAATTTTAGCTCTTTTCGCAAAAATTAAATGTCCTAGTTCATGAATCGCTACGATAACACCAAGGACAATTATAAACACTAATAAATTAAGTAGAAAACTCATATTTTTTTAATACCTTTCTTTGGATATTTTTATCGAGAGTAATTATTTGATTTAAAGTTGGCTTTGAAACATTCGTTTTAAAGTTTTCTAATTCCTCGATTACAATCTCTTCTATTTGTAAAAATGTAATTTTTTTATTTAAAAATAATTTTACCGCAGCTTCATTTGCCGCATTTAAAACTACTGGATAAAGCCCACCTTTTTTTCCCGCTTGATAGGAATACTTAAGTAAAGGATAGCGTTGATAGTCAATCGGTTCAAAAGTTAAAGCTAAATTAGTTAAATCGAGATTTTCAATTCCACTAGCTAAATGCTTGGGATAAGATAGTGCATACAAAATTGGCATTTTCATATTTGGTTTAGCTAAAACCGCTTTTACTGAATTATCAACAAATGTTACAAAACCGTGAACGATTGATTCTGGGTGAATTACTGTGTGAATGTTTTCATAAGCAAGATTAAACAAATGATGAGCTTCAATAACTTCTAAACCTTTGTTAATCATCGTTGCGGAATCAATTGTAATTTTTTTTCCCATTTTCCAATTGGGGTGATTTAAAGCTTCTTCAACGGTTACATTTTTAAGCTCTTCCCGGCTTAAATCTCTTAAGGAACCACCGCTAGCAGTAATAGTGATTGACTTTACTTCTTTTAAGGTCTCACCTCTTAAAGCACTTAAAATCGCATTATGCTCAGAATCAATTGGGTACAATTTAACAGCATGTTTTTCTACTAATTGTCCAACAATTTCTCCTGCCATCACTAAAGTTTCTTTATTAGCAAGAGCGATATCTTTGCCTGATTTTATCGCTTCAATTGTTGGAATTAAACCGGCTGAACCACTAATACCATTGACTACAATTCCCACCTTAGGATATTTTACTAACTCTACTAATCCCTCATCTTGATAAACAAACTTAATTTGAGGAAATTTACTTTCAAGTTTAAAATCCTTTTCTCTCAGACAAACAATTTCCGGTTTTAAGGTTTGAATAATTTCTCCGTGTTGAGCTTTTTTTGATCTTCCAAGTGACAGTCCAATTACTTTAAAATGATTTGAATGGTTTTTTATGACTTCAATTGTTTGGTGACCAATTGTTCCTGTCCCACCTAAAATATAAAGCTTTTTCATAACGGAAACAATACCTTAACAAGTGCTAAAACAAGGAGTAAAAAAACTGCAGTTGACATCGCTGAATCAAAACGATCTACTACTCCGCCATGTCCAGGAAATATATTTCCAAAATCTTTAATCTCATATGTCCGCTTAAATTTAGAAGCAATTAAATCACCAATTTGACTAATACAAGTCGCAAAAAATGTTAAAGGAATCACAATCAGAGCTTGTCCACCCCTTGAGAGGGTACCAATCTTGGAAAATTGACTAAAGATGGTAGTTAAATTGTCTGGATTTAAAAAAGTTGGATAAATATCAAAGAAAAGCGCAAATAAACTTGCGATAACTGTTCCAGCTATACTACCCGCAATTGAACCCTCGACAGTCTTTTTTGGACTTGTTTTAGGGGCAATTTTATGTTTTCCATACTTAACTCCAATAAAATAAGCAAACATATCAGTCATCATTGTAATTAAAAATAAATAGATAATAAATCTAATTCCCATCATCCGCAAAATCGTAATCGCCGAAAAACTGAGACCGATATAAATGATAGTTGTAAAAGAATCACTTAAAGGTCTTATTGTATTGCTTGGAATAAAAACCATTAAAGTGAATAGTACAAAACCGATTGCGATTATTACAATATTTAAATCTAAATCAAAAACATATTCTTTAAAACGAGGTAAAATCGGCATATTTGTCGTAAAAATTATTGCTAAATAAAATAATACAGTTAACAAAATCGTAATAATTATTAAAACTGGGGAAATCTTCTCTTTCTTATTAAACATCAACAACATTTCATAAGCCCCAATTGCGGTAAGTAAAACCATTAAACCATAAAAAACAGGAAACAAATAATTGATTGTAAAGATTGGAATAAAAAAGGCTAAAAGAACTGCTCCGGTAATAATCCGTTGTTTCATTATTTTAGGCCTCCATATCTTCGTTCGCGTTTTTGGAATTGCTTAATCGCTTTTAAAAAAGTTCTCTCGTTAAAAGCTGGCCAATGTTTTTTAGTAAAATAAAATTCAGCATAACCAACTTGATAGAGCAAAAAGTTAGATAATCTTTTTTCACCTGAAGTTCGGATTAGAAAATCAACCGGTTCATTGACATATAAATAAGGCAATATCTCTTCTTTTGAAAATGAGGTTTTATTATCTTTAATCATCTTTTTAATCGCTTGGTCAAGTTCATCATAAAAGCCGTAATCAAAAGCGAGTTGTAAAACTAACCCGGTATGATGTTTTGTTTTAGCATAAAGTTCAGCAAATAATTTTTTTAGTTTGTTAGGGAGACGGTCATTTCTACCGACATGTTTTAAAACAAGATTGTGATTATCACTTAAGATGTCTTCTTTATGCTCTTCGTATAATTCAAAAGGAAGTTCCATTAAATAATTAACTTCTTGTTCAGGTCTTGACCAGTTTTCGGTTGAAAAAGCATAAACAGTCAAATATTTAATTCCTAGTTTATCCGCTAGTTGAGCTGCTTTAATTATATTGTCAGCGCCAACCTTATGTCCATAAGCTCTAGGCATCCCTCTTCTTTTCGCCCACCTGCCATTACCATCTAAAATAATCGCAAGATGTCTCGGTACACCTTTTTGGCGAATCTTTTCAAGTTTCATCTTTTCATCCTACTTTTTCTTAATATCTCTATGTATTATACTAAATTATTACTTGTTTGTAAAAAGAAAACTTGAGCTCTTTTTATTTATTTTAAAATCAACTAGATAAAAAAAGTGTCAACCAATCATGAATTGACAACTTTAGGCTTAATATTTGTTTGAACTAAACGAAAAAACGAATTTATTTAACATCAGTCCTTAAATAAAAAAGATGAGCCGAACTCACCTTTTTAATCAATTAAAACCACAGCAACTTATCATAAGCAATTAAGGTCACCAAGTCTAAAATAAAGATAATAAAATGACCAAATAAAACTAATAAAATTGCTAAGACAATTCCCAATGTGTCCTTCGCCTCTATGCTTTTGAACAAGCGGTAGAGTGCCCATGTGATGTTAACTACTGGTAAAGCCAAAAGAACTTTTACTAATTTGCTTCTTCCATCCATCCATTTTACGTAATTATTCATATTTTCCCTCCTAGTTTAATTTAATTATATCACATAATTACTAAAATTAAACCTCTTATTTAGAAATTTCTATAAAAAAAGACATGCTTTTTTTTGCATGTCTTAAATCGAAAGAATTTCCGTTATCTTTTTTTCTGCAACTTGATCCATTTTTTCGACATATTTATCAGTGAGTTCTTGGATATCGCCTAAGTACGCGTATTCTAAATCTTCTGATATTCCAAATTTTTTCACACTATCGTTGCCTTCGCGACGAATCATTCTAACAGCAACTTTCCCAGATTCAGCTATTTTTTCAACCTCTTTGGCCAATTCTTTTCTACGTTCTTCTGTTAGCGTTGGTAAAATCAAACGAATTCCGTTACCGTCATTAATTGGCGTTAAGCCGATAGCTGAGGTGCCAATTGCATATTCAACCTTTTTTAAAATTGATCTGTCAAAAGGTTTAATGTAGAGTTGGTTACCTTCCGGAACTGTGATTGTTGCGATCTGTTTAACTGGTGTATCAACACCATAATATTCAACCATTATTGAATCAAGAAGGGCAGGATTTGCTCTTCCAGTTCTGATTTTGGAAAACTCGCCTTCTGTTGCAACAACGCTCTTTTCCATTTTTTCTTCTAGTTCAATTAATAATAAGTCTGCTTGTTCCATTTTGATTAGCCTCCCTTATTTTACGCTTGTGCCAATTTTTTCTCCTAGCACTGCTTTTTTTAAGTTCCCTGCATTTTTCATGTTAAACACAACTAATTTAATATTGTGATCTTTACATAAAGAAGCTGCAGTCGAATCCATTATTTCTAATCCCTGTTCTAAAACAAACTTATGAGTTAATTCATTATACATAATTGCATCTTTATAAATGTTTGGATCTTTATCATAAACTCCATCAACACCATTTTTACCCATTAAAATAACTTCTGCATCAAGTTCTAATGCTCTTAGTGCTGCTGCAGTGTCAGTTGAAAAATATGGTGAACCTGTTCCGCCAACAAAAATCATGATTGTTTTTAAATCTAACTGTTTGTCTGCTTTTCTTCTAATATATCTTTCGCAAACTTGGTTGACTTCAATCGAACTAGCAACTCTTACCTTTACTTTAAGTTTCTCAAGCGCATCTTGAAGTGCCAATCCATTCATAATTGTCGCAAGCATCCCAATGTAGTCTGCTTGAGCTCGATCCATTCCAAGTGCTTCAGCATTTTTACCTCGCCAAATGTTACCGCCACCAACGACAATTCCAATCTCGATTCCTAAATCATAAATCTCTTTGATTTCTTGAGCAAAACCAGCAACTGTTTTGGGGTCGATTCCAGATTCAGCATTGCCTTTTAATGCCTCACCACTCATCTTAATAATGACGCGTTTATACATAATGATTGCTCCTTATTTTTAAACTTTCATCTGGGCACTTACTTCAGCTGCAAAATCTTCTTCTCTCTTTTCAATACCTTCGCCAACTTCAAGTCTTAAGAAGGTAAAGATTTTTGCGTTTTCTGATTTTAAGTAATTGCTAACTGTTATATTAGGATCTCTGACATATGCTTGATCAACTAATGAGATCTCTTTTAACTGTTTGTTTAATCTCCCTGCAACCATTCTTTCAATAATGTTTTCTGGTTTTGGTTTTGATTCTTTTTTATTTTCTTCAATTGCTTGATTGTATAAAATTTCTTTTTCTGAAGCAATAAAACTTTCATCAATCAGCGATTGATTTAAGTAAACAGGTTTTTGAGCTGCAACATGCATCGCTAAGTTTTTAGCAACCTCTTCTGAGCCCTTTACAACAACAGCTGTAACTATTTTGCCTCCCATATGTTTATAAAAACCAAATGTTTGACTAGCTTCTTTTGTTAGTTTGCTAACTCTTCTTAAAGTGATTTTTTCACCGATTGATGAAGTTGCTTCTACTAAAAGTTCAGCAATTGTCTTATCTTGATAAACTACTTCTAATGCTTCTTCGGTGTTATTTGGTTTGCTAGCTAATAAAGCTTCCCCAACCGTAGCAATTAATTGTAAAAATTTTTGATTTTTTGCAACAAAATCTGTTTCGCTATTGACCTCATAAAGAATAATTGTGTTATTATCAACTACACCATTACATAAACCTTCCGCAGCAATTCTTGAGCTTTTCTTAGCTGCTTGGGCAATGCCTTTTTCTCTTAAATAAATAACTGCTTTATCAATATCTCCACCAGTTTGTTCAAGCGCCTTTTTACAATCTAACATCCCTGCTCCAGTAATATCTCTTAGCGCCTTTACCTGTTTTGCGGTTATAACCATGTAATTAAATCCTCCTCTTATAATTATATCTTATTTATTTATTTTATTCAATTTAGAAAAAAGGGATGACCGCATCCCTTTAATTATTTTTTAAAGCTTCAATTAGTTCAGCTTTTCTCATTGTACTATATCTGGGAATGTTTTTTTCTTTAGCCATCTCGCGCAATTCAACAACCCTTAGACTTTCATAATCAACTACTAAAACCTCTGGTTCTACTTCTTCAGGTTTAGCCTCTTTTTCAGTAACTGGAAGTGTAACTTCAACTTCTTCAACTTGAGGTTCTTCTAGTTTCTCTTCTACTTTAGGTTCAACTTCTTTTTCTTCAGTTTGAGGTTCAACTTCAACTTTCTCAACTTGAGGTTCTTCTAGTTTCTCTTCTACTTTAGGTTCCACTTCTTTTTCTTCAGCTTGAGGTTCAACTTCAACTTTTTCAACTTGATGTTCTTCTAGTTTCTTTTCTACTTTGGGCTCAGCTTCTACCTTTTCAATTTGAGGTTTTTCCGGCTTTTCTTCAACCTTAGGCTTAACCTTTGTTTCAACTGGTTTTTCTTCAGTTTTCTTTTCTTCAGGAGTTTGATAGCTTGTTATAGGTTTACGTTTTTCTGCTTCTTTTTCTTCATAGAGATCAATTGAATCGTCTTCTTCATCAAACCTTTCTACTATTCCTCCTTGAGCTTCGATAATTGCATTCCCTAAAACATGAGTAATTAGTTTAACTGCTCTAATTGCATCATCATTTGCTGGAATAATATAATCAACATCATCTGGATCACAATTTGTGTCAACTATTCCGAATACTGGGATTTTTAAAATTCTTGCTTCTCTAATTGCGTTAATTTCTTTTTTTGGATCAACTATGTAAATTGCATCGGGAAGTTTTTGCATATCTTTAATTCCACTTAAAAACTTTTCAAGACGATCGCGTTCTTTGACTAGACCGATAACTTCTTTTTTTGGCAAAAGAGCAAAGGTCCCTTTTTCTTCCATCTCATAGAGATCTTTGAGGCGTTTAATTCTTCTTCTAATTGTATGAAAATTAGTAAGGGTTCCACCTAACCATCTCTGATTTACATAAAACTGTCCTGTTCTTTTCGCTTCTTCCTCAACAGCTTCTTGGGCTTGTTTCTTAGTCCCAACAAAAAGAATCTTACCACCATTTGAAACTATTTCAAACAGGGCTTGATAAGCTCTTTCAATCTCCTCTGCTGTCTTTTTTAAATCGATGATGTAAATACCATTACGTGCAGTGTAAATGTATTTCGCCATCTTGGGGTTCCATCTTCTTGTCGTATGACCAAAGTGGACTCCCGCTTCTAATAATTGTTTCATTGAAACTACTGGCATTTTTTTCTTTCCTCCATTTTCGTTATTCCTCTGCCTAACATTCGCTATCTTTCCACCCAAAGGGCACTTGGAAGATAACTGTTTAGGCATGTGTATTTTGTGCCTTATTAAATATAACATAGTTTAGTTGTTTTTGCAACATAAAAACCGCAAACAGCAATTACTTTAATTTAGCTATCGCTTGAACCAAAACCGCCTTTTCTTTTCAAGTCATTTATTTGATCATCTTCAGTCTTTAAATATTTCACAAATATTCCTTGAGCAACCCGTTCATTTTTTTCCAAAGTAACACTTTTTTTACTAAAATTTAAAAGCGGAATCATTATGTGACCCTCATTATAAGAATTATTAAAGTAATCAGCATCGACAACTCCAACATTGTTGGCCATCGTTAGACCTTTTTTAATTCCTAAACTACTTCTTGGAAAAACTAATAAAACTTCATCATCAGCCATTCGAACTTTCAATCCAGTTTTAATCAGTACGATTTCTTGAGGCTTAATAATCGTTTCTTCCATTGTCGCTAAATCGTAACCTGCTGAATGTTTAGTTTGCCGTTGGGGAATTTCAATCTTTAAATCTTTGTATTTGTCAATTACATAAAACTTGCGCATTTTTCTCTCCTTATTTTTCCTTTTTTAATTTAGCTCTAGGATGGTGAGCATCGTAGACTTGCTTGATTTTTTCCGTTGTCAAATGTGTGTAAATTTGGGTTGTTTTTAAGTGTTCATGACCGAGTAATTCTTGAACAACTCTTAGATCAGCTCCATGATTCAAGAGTGCTGAAGCAAAACTATGTCTCAACATATGGGGACTAACTTTAATATACTCCCCTGCATCTTTAAACAATTTATTAATAATTACTCTAAGACCTCGAGTTGTTAGAGGCCCTCCTCGATAATTAAGCAACAATTTATCAGTTATTTTACCATCGCCTTTAGCGAGTAATTGAGCTCTTGTATAAGTTAAATAATTTTTAAGCTGTTCTAAGAGTAAGTCATGCAAAATAACTGTTCTTTGTTTTTGGCCTTTTCCAATAATTTTGATTTGCTGCGAATTAAAATCTATTTGTTGAATCTCTAAGTTACAAAGTTCGCTCGCTCTTAAACCCAAGCTATAGAGTAAATCAAAAATTAAATAATTTCTAATCCCCAGCGGTGTAGAACGATTTATTGATTTATAAATTAACTCAATTTCTCTTTCTGTCACAATCTGAGGTAGTTTTCTTTCTTGTTTTGGAGCTTTAATCAATTGAGTCGGATTAGTTTGAATAACATCTTCTTTTTTTAAATAAGAATAAAATGTCTTTAGCGCAGAAAGTTTTCTAGCAATAGTTTTTGAGGCTAATCCTTTTTGCGATAAATAACTTAAAAAATAGCCGAAAATTCGCTCTCTTTCAATAATAAAAGAATCTCCAAATCCTTCTTTGACAATAAAATCTCTAAACTCGCCAATATCATAACGATAAGATTTTATTGTATGGGCTGAATAATGCTTTTCATATTCTAAATAATCAATAAATTTGTTTAATAATACTTCATCATTCATAAATAACCTCATTAAGATATTTCTTTATATATTTATCGCTTCGTTTTCGATATAATTTTCTGCGTTCACTTTTACGATGGCTCCCCAAATTCGGCAACAAACCTAAATTAGCATTCATCGGATTAAACTTGTAATTTGGTGTAGAAATATAATGCGCTAATGAACCAATAATAGTTTCTTTTGGAAGGGGAATTAATTCCTTTTTTGTTAAAAATCTTGCCAACATAATTGCCGCGCTTAGTCCACTTGAAGCACTCTCTAAATAACCTTCTACTCCCGAGATTTGCCCCGCTAGAAAAAGATTGGGATACTCTTTAGCTTGATAAGTCGGATTTAAAATGTTTGGCGAATTAAAATAAGTGTTTTTGTGCATTACTCCATAACGTAAAATCTCCGCTTTTTCTAAGCCTGGGATCATTTGAATTAATCTTTTTTGTTCAGAAAACTTTAAATTAGTTTGAAAACCAACTAAATTATACATGCTTTTTATCGCATCATCTTGGCGCAGTTGTACGACAGCGTAAGGTTTGTTGTTGTTATACTCTAAACCGACAGGTTTTAGCGGACCATAGAGGAGAGTTTCAAAACCTCTTTTTGCCAGAACTTCAAAAGGAACACAGCCTTCAAAAACTCCAATTTCGAAATCTTTTAAAGGCGCAACTTCAGCATTAATTAGAGCCTTGTAAAATTCTGTATACTCTTCCTTAGTTAAAGGACAATTTAAGTATGCCGCCTTACCTTTATCATATCTACTTTTTAAATAACAGATTTCTTTATTAATTGATTTCTCACTTATTATTGGTGCCACTGCATCATAAAAATTTAATTCTTTGGCCCCAAAAATCTTCATTAAATTCGTTTTTAATTCATTTGACACAAGCGGTCCAGCAGCGATAATTGTTGGCTCGTTGTAATCAATTTCTGTCACTTCCTGATGAATAACTTCTATTTGGGGATGATTAATAATCTTCCCCGTAATATAAGTTGAAAAAAGTGTCCTATCAACTGCTAAACTAGAACCTGCGCTAACTTCGTAAAGCTCTGCTGCTTCCATAACAAGCGAGTTTAATTGACGCATTTCATCTTTTAACATTCCCACAGCATTCAGAGGGTCTTTGCTGCGAAAAGAATTTGAGCAAACTAATTCAGCAAAAAGCCTGGTTTGATGAGCGTCAGTCATCTTTTTTGGTCGCATTTCATAAAGTTTTACCTCAATACCTTGATTTGCTAAATAATAAGCAGCCTCAACTCCGGCAAGTCCAGCACCGATTACTTTTGCTTGCATAATTTCCTCCTAAAATTGGTTTTCCACTTAAGATAATGTCGTTGCGCAGATAGCCATTTTAAACTAAGCATGGTATAATATAAACACGATAAATCTAGCCGCAAAGAAGATAAATATTTGATTCTCAAATATCCAATTAAATCTTAATTATAACTGTGGCATTCTAACTATAAACAATTATTTTTTTAAAAGTGATAAGTAATTCACCTTAATAACATTATATAATAAAGGCACGGTGATTTGTATGGCAACAATAAAAGATGTCGCAAAAGAAGCAAATGTTAGTGTTGCGACAGTCTCTAGAGTTATCAACAATAAAGGTTACGTTAACCATGAGACTAGAAAACTCGTCGAAGATGCAATTAAAAAATTAAATTATATTCCAAATGAATTAGCGCGATCTCTTTTTAATAAGCAATCAAAACTCCTCAGCGTCTTAATTCCTCATTTCGGAACTGAATTTTATTCAGATTTAGTTGAAGGTATTGAAAATAAAGCGATGAAATTAGGCTATAAAATTATGCTTTGTAACACCCAAGACAATCCGCAAAGAGAAGCTGATTACATTCAAGTAGTTCAACGTTATAATGTTGATGGTATTATTCTGGCTTCTAACGCTCACAACGCAGAAGCTTTAATCAATTCTAATTTACCAATCGTTTCAGTAGATCATATTTTAGCGGAAAATATTCCATCAATCACTTCTAATAACCTTTTAGGTGGTCAAATGGCTGCACAACTCTTAATTAAAGGTGGAGCAAAATATGTGCTTGAGTTAAGAGGACCTTCATTTTTATTAACCACTTCTGAACGTTCTAGTGGATTTAGGCAATCTTTAGTCCAAAACAACATCCCTTATATTTCTTATGATGGCGACTTAATTGAACCCGACATTGAAAAAATTAAAGAAATTATTATCGCTAACCCTCAAATAGATTCCATCTTTGCCTCAACAGACTTTTTAGCAATCAACGCTTTAAATATTGTTGAAAAACTCGGCAAAAATGTCCCTCAAGATATTCAAATTATTGGTTTCGACAATATTAAATATTCTAATTTAGTTATTCCTGCCATCACCACAATCAATCAACCGATTAAAAAGATGGGAGAACTCGCTTTAGAAACACTAATTAAACTCTTAAACGATGAACAGTTAGAAGAGTTTCACCAAATTTTAGATGTTGAAATTATTGAAAGAGAATCTACCATACAAAAAGACTAAGAGAATAACCCTCAGTCTTAAGATAGAAAAAGATGTCGCGCAATGACATCTTATTCAAATTTTGGGAGTAAAATACCGACTCGTTCGTAAAGAATATTTGTAACAACCGCTATAATTGCGCCAAATATCGGAATCAAGCCAATTCTTAGCCAAAACAGTGAAAAGGCAGCTTTTTGACTAAAATGAATCCAAAGAGCCATCGTATTTAAAAGGCTTGCGCAAAGATAAGTAAAGACTACAATTAGCAACCACTTTAGGCCTTTCGCTTTTTTGGTAAAGAGCGAAGGAATGACTGACCATGCTAAACTTGAAAAAAGAAATAGTGGCAAATACCCCATTACTAAACCTGAAATTGTATCTGCGACAAAACCGACTAAAAGACCATACATTGGCCCTAAAAATATTCCCGATAAAATAAGCGGTATACTATAAAAAGGAAAGCCAAAGACGTCTGTTTTAAGCCACAAATCAAAAGCCAATTTTAACACTACACTAAGCGCAGCTAGGACAGTTCCAATCGCTAATTTATAAATTAATTCTTTATTGCTCATTTTAGACCTCCACGTTATATTATTTTACAAATATTATAACATGCCGAACTAAATTAAGCCTTTAATAGGCAAAGCATTTTAAAATTAAGTGATTATTTCCAATCCTAAAGCAGTTCGATAAATTATATCAGCTGCTTTTTTTAATTGAGCTTTTGTATGAAGTGCTGTTGGCATTAATCTTATTCTTGCAGTCTTTAAAGGTACCGTTGGATAAACTATTGCTGAACTAAAAACACCATTGGCAAGGAGTTGCTCAGAAAACTCTATTGTTAAAGCTTCATCACCGACAATTAAAGGCGTAATCGGAGTTTCACTTTTACCCAAATCAAAACCAAACTCTAATAATAGCGCTTTAAAATAGTTAGCATTATCCCATAATTTTTTTGTGTATTCATTAGATGATTCAAGCATTGTCAAAGCTTCAATTATGGCTGCTGCAGCACTCGGCAAAAGAGTAGTTGAAAACAGTAAGGGGCGGCTCCGATTCAATAAAAATTCGCGCGCTTCTTTTGAACAGGCAACATAACCGCCTACCACTCCTATCGCTTTGGATAGAGTTCCCATAATAAAGTCAACTTGACCATTTAGATTAAAATGATCTACTGTTCCCCGGCCGTTCTCACCTAAAACTCCACTACCGTGAGCATCATCGACATAAGTTAAACAATTATATTTTTTTGCTAGTCTAACAATCTCTGGTAAATTTGCTAAATCACCATCCATTGAAAAAACACCATCAGTAATAATTAAAACATTGTTGTAGTGAGATCTTTTCTCCTTTAAAATGTTTTCTAAATCAACCATATCATTGTGTTGATAAATTGCTTTATCAGCTCTAGATAATCTAACTCCATCAATTATTGAAGCATGATTTAGTTGATCAGAAATTATCAAGTCTCCTCTTTCAACAATAGCTTGAATAATTCCTAGATTGCTTACATAACCACTTTGAAATGTCAAGGCAGCTTCTTCTTTTTTAAATTTGGCAAGACGTTGGTCGAGTTCTTCATGAATGCTCATATTACCAACAATAGTTCTTACAGCACCAGCGCCGACACCAAACTTATCTAAAGCTATTTTCGCTTTTTTGATTAAACGAGGATGATTAGCAAATCCTAAATAGTTATTCGATGATAAATTAATTACTTTTTTACCCGCAATATTTATTTCTGCTTCAGATGCTCCATCAATTACTGGAGGTAACTTAAAGACCTTATCCGCTTTTAGTTTTTCTAATTTTTCTTTAATATTCATACTTCCTCCAAACTTAAAACAATTTTCCCGCATTGTTTGTTTTTCATAATTTCAAACGCTTTTTCCATCTCATCAAAAGCAAGGTGATGCGTTACAATCTTATCTAAATTTAGCTTTTTCATTTCCAATAAAGCCTTTATTTGATCCCAGTTCTCATACATTTTTCTACCCGTTACACCATAGGCAGTAATACCTTTAAAAATCATTTCATTTAAATCTAACTTAACTTCCTCACTAAAAACTCCTAAAAGTGAAATTGCTCCTCCCTTTTTCACGTAACTCACTGCTTGTCTAAGAGCGCCCTCGTTGCCAGAAAACTCACAGACAACATCTACTCCTCGACCATCCGTTTCCGCTAACACTCTTTCGACAACATCTTCATTTTTAGCATCAATAACGACATCCGCACCTAATTGTTTAGCGAGATCTAATCGCTGTTTTATTGTTTCAATTGCGATAATCTTTTTCGCTCCAATAGCCTTTAAAAGATCAATCCCCATCAGTCCAATCGGACCACAACCAACAACAGCTACATCTTTTAATTTTGTTTCAAAATGATAAACTGTATGCACAGCATTTCCAAGCGGTTCTAAAACGGATAAATATTTAGGATCCATTCCACTCGTATCGACGAATAAATTATCTTCAGGCATTTTAATATATTCAGCAAAAGCGCCATCAACATCAACCCCAATAATTTTCGTGTTTTCACAAATATGAGCCATACCTTTACGACAAAACTCACACTTTCCACAAACTATATGAGTCTCACTAGCAACTACATCACCAACTTTGACACGGGTGACATCTCTTCCGATTTTAATTACTTTGCCGGCAAACTCATGACCAATAACCAGAGGTGGTTTTATCCTTTTTTGGGCCCAATTGTCCCAATTATAAATATGAACATCTGTTCCACATAAAGAAACCGATAAAACCTTAATCAAAACTTCATGGGGATTAAGATTACTATCGATCTTCTTCTCAATCAAAGTAAAGCCTGGTTTCTTTTCTAACTTTGCATAAGCTTTAAATGTCATTGTATTTTTCTCCTCTTTTTATTTTTTATTTTTTAAATCCCTTTATTCCTTGCTTAATCTTTTATAATAAATACCAATTGATTGGCTTTAATTTTTGAGCTTTTAAAGCATCATTGGTTTTCTTAAAAATACCTGAACCGCTAAATCCACGATAATTTGATAATGGTGATGGGTGCGAAGTTTTTAAAATTAAATGATTTTTGTTTGTAATTTTAGTTTGATAACTTTGAGCATATTTGCCTAATAAAAGATAAACAACAAATTGTTTTTGTTGAAGCAATTTAACAACTTGGTCCGTAAAGTTTTGCCATCCGAAATGTTGGTGTGAAAGAGGCCTATTTGCAGAAACAGTTAAAATTGAGTTTAACAATAATACCCCTTGCTTCGCCCACTTAGTTAAATCGCCATGATTAGGCATTTCAAAACCATATTCGCGTTTAATTTCCTCGTAAATATTAACGAGACTGGGCGGTAGGTCCACCCCTTTATTGACACTAAAAGAAAGTCCCATTGCTTGACGAGGATTGTGGTAGGGATCTTGACCTATCAAAACAACCTTTACTTGTTCAAAAGGTGTCAGTTCTAGCGCTTTAAACCAATTTTCACGTGCCGGATAAATTATATTTGTTTGCGCTTCTTCTGCAATTTTTTCAAGTAAACTCTTAAAATAAGGCTTTTCTTTTTCTAAAGTAATTAAATCTAGAAATGAAAGACTTTTCTCTAAGACAAAATCATCCATAAAAAAACCACTACCAATTTCATTTAGTTGTTCATCAATAATTTTAAAACCCATTTTAGAATATGCAGCGAGTGCTTTTTTATTATTTTTATTGACATTTACAGTCATTGGAATTTGATGTTTGGTTAAGTTTTCGATAACTTTTTTTGCTAAGCCTTTTTGACGATATTCTTTTAAAATGTAGAGTTTAGATAAAAATATAGTCGTTTTTAATTGATAAGCATAAAATCCAACTATTTCGTTTTCAAAATTGATTAAATTATAACTAATTCCTTGATTTATTTGTTGTTTTATCGTCGCAACAGATAAAAACTTTTCAAGCATATATTTTATTTGAGCGGTAGAAAGAATATCTTGATATGCTTCCGGCCAAATTAAGTTAGCAAGCTTAACGACCTTTTCTATTTGACTGTTATTGTTTATCTCAACAAACATCTTCTCACTCTTTCATTACTACCTATTTTTATTATACTATTTTAGCGCACAAAAAGAAAAAAGATGCGAATTTTCACATCTTTTGTAAGTTTTTTCAACCTTAAATTAATTCTGATAAATATTTAAGTGTTTTAACAAGTTGTCCTGTATATGACATTTCATTATCATACCAAGCCATAACTTTTACTAATTGCTTACCATCGGCTTCTAAAACATCGGTTGTATTTGCATCAAATGTTGAACCTAGTGTTCCGATAATATCAGCAGATACGATTGGTTCTTCTGTATAAAGAAGTGTTTCACTAGATGCTGCTTTAAATGCTTCATTAATTTCAGCAATTGTAACATTTTTCTTTAAGACAGCAGTCAAGTCAACAATTGAGCCTGTTAAGACTGGAACTCGAAGTGCTGTTCCTGTAAGTTTACCGGATAGGTGTGGTAAAACTAATCCAACCGCTCTTGCAGCTCCCGTTGTAGAAGGAATGATTGAAACAGCTGCTGATCGACCTCTTCTACTCATATAGCCTTTTTTATGTGGCATATCCATTAACGCTTGATCGCTTGTATAAGCGTGAACAGTAGTCATAAAACCTTTTTCAACACCAAACGCATCATCTAAAACTTTAACCATCGGTGCTAAACAGTTAGTTGTACAACTGGCTGCTGAAATAATAACTTCGCTACCATCTAAAATTTCATGGTTAACTCCATAAACTATAGTTTTAATGTCTTTTCCTTTGCCAGGGGCACTTAAGAGCACTTTTTTAGCTCCAGCTTTAAGGTGCTTGGAAGCTCCTGCCTCATCTAAAAAGACACCAGTACATTCTAATACCAAATCAACACCTAAGTCTTTCCAGGGGAGATTTTCAGGGTCTCTTTCCGCAAATATTAAAGACTCTTTTCCATCTACAATTAATTTGTCTCCATCAACTTGAATATCTCTTTGAAATCTACCTTGTGCTGAGTCATACTTTAAAAGGTATGCTAACTCTGCTGCATTTGATAAGTCGTTTAACGCAACTATTTCAAAAGCATCATCATCGTGCATTAGACGATAAGCTAAACGTCCAATCCGACCAAATCCATTAATCGCTACTCTAATAGCCATAAAAAAAATCCTCCTTCGTGTTTTGATTTTCCATACTTATTTTACCATTATAATGAAAAAATTCAAGCGCTTTTGCTCATAAAAAGCACCTTTTTATTATGTAAGCGGTTTATTCTTTACCAATAAATTTTTCATTGACTCGCTTGGCAAATTTAATCCCCTTATTTTTCAAAAATTTTACTGTTTTATTTGTCAGACGGACTTTAATTTCTGCGATGTTTTCGCTACTTATAAAAACTCGATCAAATGTTAAATCAAGATACTTATTTTGAGGAACGATTGTGATTTCTTGACCTAAAGATAAAACAATTGGGCTAATCATTTTTTGATTTGCCGTTTGAAAAGGGGCGATTAGGGCTAGTTGAAAAGCTTTAACTGATGTATCCATAATTGCTCCACCAATGCTTTTATTATAAGCTGTTGAACCCGAGGGTGTAGAAATACAAATCCCATTCGCTCTAACGTCCATTAAAAATATTTCATCGATAAAAACTGACCCCTTAAACAAATGATGATGAACCGATAAAGTAACTTCATTTAAAGCATATTCTTTTTCGCCATTAGCTTCTATTTCTAACAGAGGATAACTATTAAATGTTTTCTTTTCGGTTAAAGTATTTATTAGTTCATCAACATTTTCCGGCAAAAACTCTGTATAAAAGCCCAAACTGCCTGTATTGATTGCGACAATATAAATATCATCTATAATTTGCAGATATTTCCGAACTGCATCAAGAACAGTCCCATCACCACCTATTGAAAAAACCACTTTTGGGTTCTTTTGGTCATAAGAACCTTTAATTTTTTCAATAATTTGAGCTTTAATTTTTTCTGATTCTGCTGATTTTTTACAAACAAAACTATATCGCATAATAACGCACCTCAAGATAAATATAACACATCTTTAGCTTTTATGGTAAAATGAAATTAAATAATTATGGGGTGATAGAATGGTTTTACATACTGAAATAGAATTTAAATGTCCAATCAGTAAGAGTGAATATGAAAAGTTAATTAAAATGTTTGAACTTGAAAATAATATTTATAAATTAACAAATTATTACTTCGATACTGATGATAACTATTTTTATAATAATGATGCAACTTTGAGAATCAGACATAAATTGCCTAATCGTTATAAAGTCACTTTAAAGTCAGCAACTGAACAAGGCGCCTTAGAACAGCACGTTTTCTTAAATGAAGAAAATGCCTTAAAAATGATTGCTGAAGGTTTTAATGTTAATCCCTATTTTGAGTTTGATAAATTTGTAAATGTTTATGGCACCTTAGATAATTATCGCGTTTCTATACCTTATAAAGATGGTGAATTATTTTTTGATAAAATTGAGTATTTCGGAATTGTTGATTATGAAGTTGAATACGAAGTAGATGATTATGAAACAGGTCTTCTTGATTTTAAAGCCTTTCTCAGCGAAAACAAAATTAAAGTAAGACCCGCAAAAAGAAAATCTGAACGAGTTTTTGAGCAAAGAAAAGAAAAATAGGCACGGATGCCTATTTTTTTGTCTCTTCGCGAATTTCGTCGAAATATTTTTTCAATTGGGTTTGATAGTCACATATTTCACCTTCTGGAAGACCTTTACACATTACATAATCGCGCAATCTCTTCGGTACGAATACTCGAATCTCTTCATCGTTATAACCGACCTGCATCTTCTCATCAGCAATGATGATTGGGCGTTTTAAAATGCTCGGGTTTTCCAAAATAAAACTTGTAAGTTCTTTAACACTCATTTCATTTGGCTCTAGCGCTTGGTCTTTAAAGACTTTTGAGCGGGTTGAAATAATATCATCAAAGCCATTTTCAGCATTTTTAAGCATTAAAGAAATATCTTCAAGCGTTATTTTGTGAGAAAAAAGATTCTTCTCTTCATAAGGCAATCGATGCTCTTCAAGCCATTTTTTCGCTTTTCGACAAGATGAACAACTCGGGGTTGTATAAATCCTTATCATGTCTACGCCTCCTTTATCTGGCGACAGATTTTATTCTGCAGCACTTTAGCTTTCAATAGATTATACAACTTATTAGGGTAAAATACAACTTTAATTTATTATTTTTCATAAATAATAATAATACACATATTTTATCCGTTTTTCTCACTCCAAAAAATTTGGTAATAAATAACTAATTTGTTATAATGTTTATAATTGAATTTGAAAGGAAATATGACTATGAACAAATGGAATTTAACTGTATTTTATGATGAATTAACTGCTTTTGAAGCAGACTTAAAAACTTTTGAAGAAAAAATTGCTAATTTTTCTGAATTTCAAGGTAAACTAGATCAATTTGAAAGTTATAAAAAATATCAGCTTTTTTCTGAGCAGATGACTAAATCACTTTTAAAACTCTATGCTTATTCACATTTAGCAGCTGATTTAAATTTAAAAGATAGTGAAAAACAATCTCGTTTTCAGCGCGTTTTAGGGACGATGAATAAGTTTAGAGCTTCAACTTCTTATGTTTCACCTGAAATAATCTCAATTGGCGAAGCAAAGATTTTAAGTTTTATCAACAAAGATAATCAATTAAAGCCTTATGAGTTTTCAATAAGACGACTTTTTAAACAACAAAAACATGTCTTAAGCGATATTGAGGAAAAACTACTAACTAATTTTGGTCCAATTAATTCAATTCCAAACCAGCTTTATAGTGCTTTATCACTAACTGACCGAATCAATGAAAAAGTTATCTTGTCTAGTGGTAAAGAACTGACGATTAATACTTCCAACTGGCGTTCAATTTTACCGACACTTACTGATGCGGAAGATCGTAGATTAGTTTTTGAAGCTGCCTTTAAGCGTTACCAAGAAAATAAAGATGCCTTTGCGAGCACCTATAATTTAGTATTGCAAAATATGGCGGCTAATTATAAATCAAGACATTATCCAAGTGCTTTAGAATCACGACTTTTTGCTAATGATATTCCTCTCGATGTCTTTCTTACTTTAAAAGATACTGTTTATGAAAATACTGATTTAGCTAAACGTTATCTCGCTTTAAGAAAAAAACATCTTAGTTTAGAAAAGCATCATACTTATGACCGTTTTCTAACCTTGCAAAAAAACCCTAAAACTTATGAATATGAAGAAGCTAAAGAGTTGTTTTTTAATGCTTTAGAAGGCTTTGATGAAGACTTTGTTGCTGCTCAAAAAAACGCTTTAGAAGCCGGATATGTCGATGTTCACCCCAAAGATGGAAAACGAACTGGAGCATATTCTAATGGAATTTATGGTTTTCATCCTTTCATCTTATTAAACTTCAATAAAACCTTAGATGATGTCTTTACCTTAGTTCATGAAGCCGGTCATAGTGCTCACACAATTTTAGCTCATAAAAACCAACCTTTAGCAACTGCTTCTTACACAATTTTTGTCGCTGAAATAGCTTCTACTTTCAATGAGCGATTATTAGCTGATTATTTACTTAAACATGCTTTGACTAAAGAAGAAAAAATTGCCGTAATTGAAAAAGAAATTGATGGCATTATGGCAACCTTTTACCGCCAGACATTGTTCGCTCACTATGAATATGAAGCTAATAAACTTGTCGAGAAAGGTATTCCTTTAAATGCCAATAATTTAAGTGAAATAATGATTAACTTATACAAACATTACTATGACATTGATATTCAAGAAGAAAAGGTTAAACAATATGTTTGGGCTTATATACCACACTTCTTTCACTCACCATTTTATGTCTATCAATACGCATCAAGTTATAGTGCTTCTTTAAAGATTTATCAAGATGTTAAAGCGCAAAAAAAAGGGGCCATGACCCGTTATCTTGAATTATTAAAATCCGGTGGTTCAGACTATCCTGTCAATCAAGCTAAAAAAGCTGGTGCGGATTTGACTAAGAAGGAAACTTTTGTCGCGGTTGTTAAAAGATTTAGTGAGTTAATCGACCAATTAGAGGATTTGTTAGAAAATTAATTGACATCAGCTCTAATAAAAGATAAAATAATTTTAGCGATGAGATAAGAATAGTAGTAATTGTAAAATCAATTTACAGAGACTAAGGGGCGGTGTAATCCTTAGAGTTGATAGTTGCGAATGGACTTTTGGAGCTAATAATTTAATTCAAGCGCTAGTTTTTTAACTAGAACTAAGGTGGCACCGCGAGTAATCGTCCTTAGATGTTATCTAAGGGCTTTTTTTTCAAAAAATGGAGGTAAAATATTATGCGATTAGTCTCAGGAGTACAACCAACAGGAAAACTGACATTAGGCAATTATTTGGGGGCAATAAAACAATTCGTTAGCCTTCAAGAACAACTACCAGAAACAGAGTTTTTGATTTTTATTGCTGATCTTCACAGTTTAACCGTTCCCTTTAATAAAACTGAACTCAGAAAAAACATCTTGAGTTTAGCAGCTCTTTATATTGCTTGTGGGTTAGATCCAGAAAGAGTCCATCTTTTTATTCAATCCGAAGTTCCCGAACACAGTCAACTCGCCTTTATTATGGAATCTACTGTCTATGTCCCTGAGCTTGAAAGAATGACCCAGTATAAAGAAAAAGCACGCCAACAAAAAAGCGGAATTAGAGGTTCGCTATTAACTTATCCCGCCTTGATGGCAGCTGATATTTTATTATATGATGCAACACTTGTTCCAATTGGTGAAGATCAAACTCAACACTTAGAGTTGACCAGAACATTAGCTGAAA
>JAAYKO010000067.1 GCA_012522345.1 Acholeplasmataceae bacterium
CATTTTCTATCATTCTTGATAAGGGTTATCAAATTAATCAGGGTTTAAAACTTTATTTAAAAAGTACTGTCCCAACAAACGCAGGTCTTTCTTCTTCTTCCTCATTAGAACTTTTAATTTTAACAATTCTAAATTCTTTATTTAACTTAAAATTAACTAAAACAGAAATGGCTCTAATCGGTCAAGAAATCGAAAACAAGTATATCGGAGTTAATTCTGGCATAATGGACCAATATGCGATTATCCACGGTAAAAAAGACCATGCAATCTTGCTTGATACAAACAAATTAGAGCATCGTTATATTCCTTTAAATTTAACTGGTCATAAGTTGATTATCATTAATTCCAACAAAAAAAGAAGTTTAACTGATTCAAAATATAACCAAAGATTCCGTGAATCTCAACAATCATTAAATCTTTTAAAAAAGCATTATAATATAAGTGCTTTAGCCCAGTTAAAAGAAACTGATTTACTAGCAATTGAAAAACTTAATTTAGGCCTTCTTTTCAAACGGATCAGACATGTAGTAACCGAACAAGAAAGAGTTTTGCAAAGTGTTGAGGCGTTAGAGTCAGGGGAGATAGAAAAATTTGCAAAGCTTATGATTGCTTCTCACAACTCATTAAAAAACGATTACGAAGTAACCGGTCTTGAATTAGACGCTTTGGTTAATGCCTCGTTAAAGGCTGGTGCTCTTGGAGCTAGAATGACTGGTGCTGGTTTTGGTGGTTGTATAATCGTTTTAGTTGAAGAACAAAAAATAGAATCTTTTACTAAAGAAGTTGCTAATGATTATTGTAAAATTGTTAACTTGAATCCCTCTTTTTATTATGTTGAGACAAGTGATGGTACAAAAGAAATTTAGTTTTATAGAAAATAAATCGGGTAGAGGCTAAATATTAATTATTTTCGGTCCTCCCACTTCGTGCGTATCGTTCGGTATACGACGGTTCGGTTTTATTCGGTATTAAGTTTAAGGCTTTCTAGTGATAGATAGCCTTTTCTTCTTAATCTATCATTTGTCAAAGTAGTTGTCATTATGTATGAACTCGTTACTCTAGCTTAGTTTTGCGAGAGTTACCCCACTCGCAAGCTTTATACTTATATTGTTTGTAATCATAGTAGAACCCAAAGCCTAGAAACTTAATTTCTTCAGGTCTACTAATTCTACTTTTTGTTGCGCTAACCGAAAGCGATAACTCTTCTTCGATAAACTTTGTAATTCGTTTCATTACTCGATTTGCTGCTTTCTCACTTTCAACAAATATTAAACAATCATTCGCGTATCTTGCAAATTTATGACTGCGTTTTTCTAGTTCTTTGCCTAGCTCATTAAGTATTATATTGGTCAATAAAGGACTAAGTGGACCACCTTGGGGTGTTTCGATTACTGAATCTTTATATTCGCTAAATTAGATGTCAAATATTGGGTTTAAAGCTTGAGCTATTGTTTGCTAGATAAACCGGTCTGTTACAGTTGATCCTAAGTTCCTTCCTCTTCCGTTTGGTTTAGGTATTTCAACTCTTAAAACTGTTCGCCCCCTCGCTCCTAACACACTACATGTTACTCTACGCTACTGTGGCTTCTGCAAACTTCTCACGGTTAACTGTTTTTGACTATGAATGATAACTAATTAGGCGTATTGCACTTCATTATCCGCTCCTTATACCTTTATCACATCCATGAGGCATCCCGGGGTTCAGCTATAAAACTTTCACTCCAAATATCTACTGCATTTGCATGTTATGTTATTTAGACCCTTAGGACTTCGTTTTGTTTCGCAAATTTATCTGGATAACGCATCTAATATAGTTCATGTTCTTTAGACCAGAGTTTTGCCTCTTGCTTCTTCAGCTTCCTCCTCACGAAGAAGAGCCTTGCTTTTGGTTAATGGTTGGCGGTCCATACCCCTGTTTGGGACTTTCACCCTATAGTTTTATACTGTGCCAGACACATAAAAATAGCACCAAATTCATTCAGTGCTATTTCTATTTTATTATTACATATATTTCATTTGTTCAAAATATTTATTTATTTATTTATTTATTTATTATTTGTATCGCAGTTAAGATTTCAATAACCCTTCTCAATATTGACAACATCCTCGATCTTTTTTCCTTTAACAACTCGCTTGTAGTTTGTTGTTATAGACTCAATTAATTGCTCAAAATTAGGAACACCCGCTATATGGGGAGTTAAAATTAAATTGTTAGTTTGCCATAGTTGAGATTCGCTTTTTAAAGGTTCTTCTTGAAAGACATCTAAAAATGCCATTTTAATTTGATTTGCTTCAAGTTTTTCAACTAAATCTTCTACGACGACTGCATTGCCTCTTCCAATGTTAATAAAGACATCCATTTTTACTTCATTAAAAAACTTTCGCTCAAAAATATTTATTGTTTGTGGTGTGCTTGGAAGCACATTTACAACAACATCGTATTTGATTGACTTATCTATAGTCGTGAAAGTGTAACACTGTTTAAAACCTAAAATATCATAGCCACTTGAATTTACACCATAGACATTCATTTTAAGTTTGCTTAATTCTGTTCCGATATATGAACCAATTTTTCCTGTGCCAATAATTAAAACTTTCTTATTTGTTATTGAAGTTGAAAGTTTTCTTTGCCATAGATTTTTTTGTTGGTTTTTTAAATGATAATCAACATTTTGATAGTAGTAAAGAATTCTTGTAAGGGTATATTCAAACAATTCTTGTTCGAGCCCCTTGGTCACTCGAGTTATAACCGTATTTTCTTTTAG
>JAAYKO010000068.1 GCA_012522345.1 Acholeplasmataceae bacterium
AAATTGGTCAAGAAGAAATAGTTCCAGATTTAGGTGGCATTTTAAACGGTGACTTTTCTAATGGCTTATTTGGTTGGTTTACTTGGTATAATGATAGTCAAGATGTTGATGTAGAATATAGCGTAGTTGATGGCGAAGCTGTAGTTAACATTATTGCTCAAGCCGCAGGAGAAGGCGGGCTTGACAATAACTGGTGGGATGTTCAAATTGGTCAAAAATCTATTAGTTTCGATAAACTAGAATCATTAAAACTTATCTTTACTGCAAGAGCTGAAAATCCTCGCAAAATGATGGTTAACATTCAAGGTGGAGGATTAGCACAGAAAGCTATTGATAGTCACATGGTTAGTCTAACAACTGAAGACCAAACCTTTGAAATCGAATTCTTTGGCAAAACTGCAGCAGTAAATGCTGAACTGCAATTTGCTTTAGGAACATTCCATAAAGTTGATGGGGTGCCTGAAGGTGAACAAACAGTTTTAGGAAAAGTTTATCTTAGTGATGTAAAAATAGTAGAAGGACCTGAACTAGAAAACCAGCCTCCAGTTATTACAGCTCCAAATGTCATCCTTAGAATTGATACCGCAGAGTTTGATCTTCTTAGTGGAGTTTCAGTCGAAGATGATCGTGATATTTTAGAAATTAAAGATGTCAGTTTTGAAGATATTACTGAAGGTGAAAAATTTAGCCTTCCTGCAAAAGAAGGCGTTTATATCATCAAATATAGCGTAACTGATTCTGAAGGTTTAGTTGGTGAAGCAACTCGGGCAATAGTAGTTAAAGATCCGTTTGTTCTCCCAAGCTTTGATGAAGTAGCTCCAAATGGTGCTCCTGTTGGTTGGGAATTTTGGGGTGAAGATACTCACGGAGGTTTAGAAGTAAGTACTGAAAATGGTGAAGTCACGATTGAGATTACAAACGTTGATGGCGGTGACCTCTGGCATAATCAATTTAAAACTTTGGGTCTTGCAGCCTATAGCGGTAGTTATGTTTTAGAATTTACGGCTAAAGCTGATGCTCCAAGACCAGTAGTAGTCGCGATGGAAGGTGATGGCGGTGTTGGAATTCTTAATTTAAACGTAGTTAAAGACTTAACGGAAAATTGGGAAACTTACACAATTGAATTTGAAATTGAAAACAATGCAATCTATGATAACCGCAATCTCCAATTCTGGTTTGGTGACATGGCAGGAGTAGAAGGTTATAGTGCAGCTGATAATGTTTTGACAAAGGTTTATTTAAAGGATGTTTCAATAACCTTAAAACAAGACTAAATCAATCTAATTATTAAATTAAGAGAAGAAGGTTTTCGGACCTTCTTTTTTCTATTATTGTCGGAAAACTAATATTTTTCAGGTTATTTGTTCTAAAATTGAAAATGATTTTTAAAATTCCCAAATTATCACAATTAATACTTGATATATTTTAATAAATATTGTAAAATAAACTTGTATCGAAACGTTTCAAATGTAGAGGTTGAAATGAAGAAAAAGCTTTTAGAAATTCAAGAGACTAGTTTTAATTTCTTTAATGACTTTACTAATTTAGATAAGCGGTCAAAAGGTTATGGTTTAACTGTAGATCATCTGAAGAATTCTACAAGAGCCTCGATTGCTTCTACTGGTTTTACTTTAAGCAATTATGTCATCGCAGATTGCTACAATTATTTATCTCGAGACGAAATTATCAAAAGAGTTATTGGAACATTAAAAACTCTTTACTATCACACAGAACATTATGAGGGATTTTTTTCTCATTTTATTGAAATAAATACAGGGAAACGCTACAAAAAATCTGAGTTTTCAACTATCGATACCGCTTTGGCTATCAATGGGATTTTAACTTGCCAGAACTATTTTAAAGATTCCACAATAACAAAATATGCTGACCTTATCGTTAAAAGGATTAATTGGCGTAAATTAATTCATCAGCGTGATGGAAAAACTATGCTTTACATGGCTTATAACGATGATCCAACCGGAGATTATGCAAATGGTAAATCTGGCTTTATTCATCACTGGAGCATGTTCGCTGAACAGTTGATGATTTATCTTTTTATCGCAGGGGATTCCCGCTTTAGTAAAGAAGAAAGCCAGAGTTTATATGAAGGCTTTGAAAGATTAGTGGGAACATATCGAGACTACCAATTCATTTATACTCCAGGAAATACACTGTTTGTTTATCAATATCCCCTAATGTGGTTAGATTTAAAAGATTATTATGATAAAGATGAAATTAATTGGTATGAAAATGCTAAACAAGCGACTTTGTCTCAATATCAATGGGCGGTTAATGATCAAAGTACTTATCGCAGTTTTAAGAAACATTTCTTTGGTTTAACAGCTTCCCATACTCAAGATGGTTATCAAGTCTTTCACAGTATTCCAAATGTGTTCAACAAAGTGATTACTGATGGAACGGTTGTCCCTAGTGCCATTATCGGCTCGCTTCCCATCACCCCAAATATTGCGAAAAAAGGAATTAAAGAGCTTTTTAAAATTAAAGAACTCTGGCATGAGAAATATGGTTTTTATGATGCTTTTAATTTTGAGAAAAAAACTTGGATAAGTGATCGGATTTATGCGATAAATAAAGGTTTGGAAATGTTGATGGTAAATGCTTATTTAACTCAAGATGTTCAAAAAAGTTATATGAGTCATCCATTAATTGTTAAAGGTTTAAAAACCTTGGAATGGAAAGAGAGAAAAAAGTGAAAAAACGTGATTCAAGAGTAACAATTAGAGATGTTGCAAAACGCGCAAGTGTTTCAATTTCAACTGCATCTTACGCGCTTAACAATAATCCGAATGTCAGTAAGGAGACCCGAAAAAGAGTCCTCGATGCTGCAAGAGAACTAAATTATTATCCTAACGCTAGTGCTCGCAACCTAAAGACAAACAAAACGGGCAATATTGGCTTTTTTATCTATGGTTTCGATGGACCTATTTTTGGTGATATTTTAGAAGGAGTTAATTTAGAATTGCAAAAGGCTAATTACAATATTGTGGTTAGCAGTGGGATTTCATCAGCTGTTTTACTCCGTGAACAACAGGTTGATGCGGCAATTATTTTTGATTCTAATTTAGAGGATGAAACGATTTATAATTTTGCGAAAAGAAATGTTGTTGTCTTACTTGATAGAACATTAAAAGATAAAAACATTTATGATTTTCAAGTAGAAAACAAAGAAATAGTTTGCGTTTTACTTGAAGAAATAATCGCTAAAGGGTATAAAAAAATAGCCTATTTAAGTGGGCCAATTGAGTCCCCTAGTAACCAAGAACGATTTGCTTGCTTTGAAGAGACACTAAAGAGACACAAGATGGAGACCTTTAAGTTTTATGAAGGCGACTTTACAATAAATACTGGTTATAAAGTTGGCGTTAAAATTGCTAAAAGTGGCGATTGGCCTGACTTTGTATTTTGTGCCAATGATGAAAGCGCAATTGGACTTATAAATGCTTTTAATGAGTTTGGAATTGATGTTCCGAATGATATTTCGGTAGCGGGATTTGATGGAATTTTATTGGGCGAATATATTAAACCAAGATTGACAACGATTCAAATTGACTACAAAACATGGGGCTATAATATTGCTCAGTTTATTATCTCGTATTTGCAAAAACAAAAAGAAGCTATAATTAATAAGCCAACTGCCAAAATCATTTACAAGGAGAGTACAAAGTGAAAGAACTGTTAAGGCAGATGACAACTGAAGAGAAACTGGGTCAACTTGTAATGATTTCACCGTTTTTTTTCACTCATCATGAACAAAAACAACTAACAGGGCCGCTTGTTGAATTAGGCTTAACTGAAGATGAACTTTATTTTGTCGGTTCAATTCTTGGTATTGGTAGCCCTGAAGAAATGATTAAGGTTCAAGAAAAATATTTAAAAAGAAGCAGATTGAAGATTCCGCTTATTTTTATGGCGGATATTATTCATGGCTATCAAACAATTTTTCCGATTCCCCTCGCTCTGGCCAGTTCTTTTAATGAAGAGTTAGTCGAAACTGCTGCTAAAATTGCTGCGAAAGAAGCTGCTAGTTCTGGTATTGGAGTTAGTTTTTCTCCGATGGCTGATCTTTCTCGCGATCCCCGTTGGGGAAGAGTAATGGAAAGTTTTGGTGAAGATCCATATTTAAATTATCTTTTTAGTGCAGCAACAACTCGAGGCTATCAGGGGAAAAACATCAAAGAAAAAGGAAAGATTGCATCTTGTGTAAAGCATTTTGCTGCATACGGTTTAGCAGAAGCGGGAAAAGATTATAATACTGTTGATCTCTCCGTTTACAACTTAAAACAAAACTTTTTAAGCGGTTATAAAGGAGCAATTGATGCTGGCGCCAAAATGGTGATGAATTCATTTAATATATTTCAAGGTGTTCCAGCGGTGATGAACAGATATTTACTCCAAAACATTTTAAGAGCTGAACTGGGGTTTAATGGCATTATTATTTCTGATTACAACGCTGTTAAAGAGACAGTTGCTCATGGTGTTAGTGCTGACTTTAGAGCTGCTGCTATCAATTCTTTTACTGCGGGCACCGATATTGAAATGGCTTCGGCAACTTATTTTAAAGTATTAAAAGAACTCTTTGACCAAAACAAGCTACCATTAAAACTTTTAGATGAAGCAGTTTTGCGAGTGCTCAATTTAAAGCAAGAATTAGGTTTGTTTGAAAATCCTTATAAAGATGCTTCTACAGAAGACCACAACAAAATTGTGATGTCCGATAAACATTTGGCTGAAGCTTTAAAAGTTGCGCACCAATCGCTTGTCTTATTAAAAAATGAAAACCACGTTTTACCACTTCAGCAAAATGCTAAAATTGCTCTGTTTGGTCCAAATAGTGCTGAAGCAAATCTCAATGGTGCTTGGTCATGGCACGGTTATAGAGCTGTCAATAAAACCTTAAAAGAAAGTTTGGAAGAGACCAATTCATTAGCTTTGATAGAAGACGCAGATTACATTGTTTACTTTGGTGGTGAGAAAAACTCTGAATCAGGTGAAGCAAAATCAAAAACTAATCTCGATTTTCCCGAAGCTCAATTAAAAGAATTGGTTGCTTTAAGAAAATATAATAAACCAATTATTTTGTTAATTGCTGCTGGAAGACCGCTTATCTTAACAGAAGTTGAAAAACTAGTTGATAGCATTATCTACACTTGGTTTCTAGGAACTAAAAGTGCTGCCGCTATTAGAGAAACAATTTTTGGACTAAATAATCCTTCAGCTAAACTACCGATGAGTTTTCCGCGAAATTGTGGCCAGATTCCAATATACTATAACCACTTACCAACTGGAAGACCAGCTGATGGAATTGATGATAGTTACCGTTCTGCATATCTTGATTCACCAAACACGCCGCTTTATCCTTTTGGCTATGGCCTTTCATATAGTCAGTTTAAATTGAAAAACATCACCCTTGATTCAGCAGTGATAAAACCAGAACAAGCGATTAACTTAAGTGTAGAGGTCTGTAATTGTTCTGAACGAGCTGGTTATGAGGTTGTTCTAATTTATTTGCGCGATTTAGTAGCCCAAGTTTCACGCCCGATATTAGAATTTAAAAAATTTAAAAAAGTTTTTGTTAATGGTAAAAGCTCAGTTAATGTCAACTTTCAAATCAATCAAGAAGATTTAGTTTATTATAATAGCCATGGAAAACTGGTTCTTGATGAAGGAGAGTTTGAACTTCATGTTGCTCAAGCAAGTAATAAAATTATTAAAAGTTTTACAATAAATTTTTTAAAATAAAAATCAAATAAGTTAAGAATGGTAAAAAGATGAAATTAAAGACAAAGATTGAACCAATTAAATTAAAATCCTCAAAGTTGCAAATTGAACTGTTAAGCAGCGGAGACATCTATCAAATTGTCGATGATGAAATTCAAATCAACCTTTTAAAAGGCAATCTTTTAGATGGTGCCGTTAGCAACATTTATTTAAGAAGCAATAAAAAGGGAAATTATGAGTTTGCTCCTTTATTAGGTGTTAAATCAGCGAGTTCTTTTGCAGTAGACAAGAAGCAAGTTATTTATCAGGGTAAAACTTTAGGTGTGAATTATCAAGTTGTTTTAACACTTGCTGCTGATACTTGGTATTATGATGTTTTGTTAGATAGTGTTAGTAAAGATTGTTCTTATGAACTTTTTTACTGTCAAGATGTAGCTTTAGCACCTAAGGCAATGACGAGCAATAATGAGGCTTATACAGGACAATATGTCGATCATAAAATCTTTGATTCTGAAAATGGTTATCTTGTTTTGTCGCGTCAAAATCAAAATATCCCTAACCTTTTACAATTAGGTTCATTTAATAAAATAACTTCCTATTCAACTGATGGTTTTCAGTTTTTTGGTCTCATTTACAAAAAGACTAACACCCCCCAAGCATTATTAAAAAAACAATTAGAAAATAAAAATTATCAATATGAGTTTCCTTATGTCGCTTTAAAAACTGAACAGTTTAAGCTAGATAGGAAAAAAGTTTTCACTTTTTATGGAAAATATGTAAGAGATTATAAAACTATTAGAGATAAACCTTTTGTAGTTGAAAGAAAACAACCTCTTGCTGAGTTTATTTCTGGCTTAAATTTAAAGCGACTTCAACCACAAGTTTCTTTTGGTGAGCCTTTAGTAGGAGAAGACTTAACAATTGAAGAACTGCAAAATGACTATCAAAATATTCGTTATTTAGAAAAAGAACAAGATCAAATTTTGGCTTTTTTCGCTGATCCACATATACATGTCGTTACAAACCATAAAGAACTTTTAGTCGAAAGAGCTCATGCTCACATTCAAATTCATGGCAATCTCATCGCTGCAAGTGAAAATGTAATGACAGTGACAAACTTTATGTTTGGTGTTTTTGCCTCACATGTTGCCCTCGGAAATACTAATTTTCATAAACTTTCTGGCGATTTAAGAAATCATCTCAACGTCCAAAAACTCGCAGGAATGAGAATCTATTTAAAGGTCGCTAATAATTACCGACTTCTAACTCTACCATCACTTTTTGAAATCTCAACCAACTGTGTGAAATGGGTTTATAAACTTGCTGATGATGTTATTGAAATTAAGTATTTGTCTGATATTAATCGACTCCAACAAAAACTTGTTGTTAAATCTTTAACTAATAAAACTTACGATTTATTAGTTACGCAGCCAATAATTGTTGGTGAACTTGAAAATCAATATTCAGTTGATTTTAAACTTTCGCACAATGCAATCGAGTTTACTGCTAAAAACAATCCTTTAATAATGGCAAATTATCCTAACTTAAAATATAAGTATATTTCAGAAGAAGATGTAATTATTACTGATGATAGTTATTTTTTTGGGCCTTTAGCTCAAGAGGGAATGGTAATTTTTAAATATCAAGCAAAAAGTGAAATAAACTTAAATTTAATTGCCAGTTTAACAGCAGATTATGAGCAATTTAATAAAACGAGTTGTGATGCCCTTCAAGAAAAAAGCAATCAGTTTTTTAGCGAGATTGTTCCGTTAAAAATCAATTCCAGCGAAAAGAAAATCAAATCTTTAAATGAATTGAGTTTTTGGTATACACATAATGCCTTAGTTCATTATGCTTCACCTCACGGTATTGAACAGCCGAATGGAGCCGCTTGGGGCACTAGAGATATTTGTCAAGGTCCTTTTGAACTTTTTATGACAGCGCAAAAATATGAGATTGTTCGAAAGCTTTTATTAAAAGTGTTTTCACGGCAATTTTATGAAAACGGCGATTTTCCTCAATGGTTTATGTATGATAAATATTATCAAATTCAAGCTCATGAATCTCATGGTGATATTATTGTATGGCCTCTAAAAGCACTTGCAAGTTATATTTTAAAAACAGGTGATACGACAATCTTACAAGAAGAGGTTCCGTTCATGTCACTAGAACAAAATGATTTTACTAAAGAAAAAGCTACTTTAATTGTTCATCTTGAAAAACTTCTTGCAAAAATTAATCAAAGTAAAATTAAATCGATAGATCTTCCCGCCTATGGTGGTGGCGATTGGAATGATACACTTCAACCAGCAAATCAAGAATTAACTGAAAAGATGGTTTCAACTTGGACAGTTTCATTAATTTATGAAGCATTGACTAAACTTTATCGAGTTTTGCCTGAGAAATACCAAA
This sequence comes from Acholeplasmataceae bacterium, assembly GCA_012522345.1. Lineage (GTDB taxonomy): Bacteria > Bacillota_I > Bacilli_A > Acholeplasmatales > UBA5453 > UBA5453. The sequence continues at coordinate 8,152 of JAAYKO010000068.1, forward strand.
GTCTTCGCCAAAAAATTTTTGCGTTATTTAACACTTTAAAAGAAAACTATTATAAATATTTAATTGTTGATGGAGTTCCAACAGGTTTTACTGTGTTTTTAGCTGACAAAAGAAAAGTCTTAATTCATCCTCAAGATAAATCAACTAATTTAAAATATCGCTTGTTGTCATTTAATCGTGGTTTTATTAGTGAACTTTTTCCACCAGAAAAAACAGCTTTCTATTATCAAATAATTAATCAACATTTAAAACATCCAGATGGGGTAAGACTAATTGACAAAGCGATTAAATACCATGGCGGCAAAAACACTTATTTTATGCGAGCTGAAACAGCTGCTAATTTTGGTCGAGAAGTGGGGCTGAATTATACGCATGCTCATCTTCGATATATTGAAGCAATGGCTAAAATTGGGCAGTGCGATGAGGTTTTAAATGGCTTAGTGGTGATTAATCCAATTTTAATAAAAAAACATGTCAAAAATGCAATGTACCGCCAGAGTAACACTTATTTTAGCAGTTCTGACGGCAACTTTTATGACCGATACATCGCTCAAAAAGAATTTGATCTTTTAAGAACCGGTGAAGTTAAAGTTAAAGCGGGATGGCGAATTTATTCAAGCGGTCCTGGGATTTATCTAAATCAGTTGTTGAGTAATTTTTTAGGTGTTAAGATTGAAAACAAAACACTTATTTTAGATCCTTGTGTTGACAAGAATTTAAAGTATTTAGAATTTGAATATCAGTTTTTGGGCAAGAAACTATTGATTAAATATCATTTTTCAGTCGAAGATAAACTGCTAATCAATTCTCAAGAAAAACCAATTATCTACCGTAAAAACAAATATAAACGTCCGAGTTTGATTATTAATAGCGAAGATTTAAAACAAGCAAAAAATGAGATCGTGGTCTTTTTAAAATCATAAAAAAACCAAATATATATAAATTGCTTTAAAAAAACCTTTACATTTTTAAAATCTTGTGTTAATATAGTTCCAATTGAATATGACTTATTAAGAAGACGGGAGAGATATAGCTCTGTGAACGTCTACCAACCTATTAAATTAGGTGGTAAAGCTATAAACGATAAGCGACATCAATAAGTAAGTCCTTATCGGGCTTATTTTTTTTCATAAGAAGGGTGAAAAGATGATTGAAATTAAAAATCTCAGTAAAACTATAGACAATCTTTCAATTGTCAGCGGTGTCAATTTAACAATCAAAGCTGGAACTAAGCTTGGTATCGTTGGCGAATCTGGGGCAGGAAAGTCAAGTTTAATTAGAATGATTAATCATTTAATGATTCCATCAACTGGTAAAGTAATAATAGATGGTGTCGATATAGCCAGCCAAAATACTTCTCAGTTGCAGAAAATAAGAAGGAATATTGCGATGATTTTTCAACATTTTAATTTGCTCGATCAAAAAAATGTTTATGATAATGTAAAACTTAGTTTAACAATTGCAAATTATCCTAAAGCGGAGATTGATAGCCGGATTAAAGAACTTTTAACATTAGTGGGTTTAACTGCTAAAACAAAAGCTTATCCGCGAACCTTATCGGGTGGAGAAAAACAGCGGGTTGCGATTGCTAGAGCTTTAGCCAACAATCCAAAATATTTGTTATGTGATGAGCCTACTAGTGCTTTGGATTTAAAAACTAGTTTTGAAATTTTAGACCTCCTTCACACAATTAATGAGTTGTATGGAGTCACTATTATTCTTGTATCACATGATCTCGATGCAGTTAAATACTTATGTGATCAAGTTGCAGTAATGCATCAAGGAAGAATTATTGAACATCAAAGTACAATTGAACTCTTTTTAAAGCCGAAATCTGACTTAACTAAACAATTGATAAACCGAAAAATGTATGATTTTGCAAAAGGAAGTCAAGAGGAAATTTATCAAGTGGCATATTTAGATGATTTAGCAAACAAACCAGTTATTTCATTAGCAACAAAGATGTTTAACGTTGAAATAAATATTATTTATGCTGAGGTTATCAATATTAACCGCCAAAATATCGGCTTTTTATATATCAATATAATTGGGAAGGATAAACTTGCCGCAATTAAATATTTAAAAGAAGAAGTGAGGATTGATAAGTATGTTTGAAAATTTGAACTGGGAACAAATAATTGATTCATTTTTTGAAACATTTTTAATGACCCTTTTTACTAGTGCGTTTGTTTTAGTCTTTGGGCTAATCTTGGGATACTTCCTCTATAAAAGTGAAGAGAAAAAGCTCTTTATTTATAAAATTTTAAATGTTGTAAGTAGTATCGCAAGATCAATCCCTTTTATTATTTTAATTATTTTAATGCTCCCTTTTACTAATGCCTTTTACAATTTTATTTTTGGGCAGGATCAAAGACTATTATTTAATTGGCAAGGAGCGGTGCCTGCGCTTGTAGTTTCAGCCACACCTTTTTATGCTCGTTTGGTTCATAATAGTTTAAAAGAGGTTTCAAGAGGGACAAAAGAGATGTTAGTTTCTTTTGGAGCAAACGCCAAAACAACTTTAAAAGTAATCGTCAGTGAAGCAATGCCAAGTTTGGTTGCTGGCTTTACTACCACAGTAGTCACCTTAATCGGTTTTAGTAGTGCTGCCGCAATTATTGGAGCAGGTGGACTTGGAGATTTAGCGAGTAGAGAACGCAATCACTTGGGGATTGTCTTAATCGCAACCGCTTTAATTTTAGTATTAGTTTTTATTGTACAAGCGGTTGGTGATTTTATCTTTAAAAAAATTAATAAACGATAGGAGAAGAAAAAAATGAAAAAAATATCATTAGTTTTACTATTAGTCTTAAGTTTAGGTCTTTATTCCTGTTCAGGCAATAAAGAAAACACAATTACAGTGGCAGCATCACCAAAACCACACGCTGAAATTTTAGAATACGCGAAACCTTTATTAAAAGAAAAAGGTTATACTTTAGTAGTAAAGCCTTATAACGATTATATTATGCCCAATAAGGCTTTAACTTTAAAACAAGTCGATGCTAATTTCTTTCAACATGAGCCATATTTAAATCAATATAATGCCGATAATAAGACAAATATAGTCAGTATTGCAAAAATTCACATTGAACCGATTGGAATTTATTCAAAAAAATATAGTTCATTAGCAGAAGTAGAAAACAATGCGGTTGTTTTTATTAGTAGTTCCAAATCAGATCATGGCCGACTGCTAAATTTATTAGTTAACGCTAATTTAATTACTTTAAAAGCTGGAATTAATCCTTTTCAAGCTACTTTAAATGATATTGCAGAAAACCCCAAAAACCTGCAAATAAGGGCTGATATCGATCCGACATCACTAGTTGATGCCTATAAGTATAATCAAGCAGATTTAATTTTAATTAATTCTAATTTTGCTTTAGATGCTAATATTAATCCTGGAACTGAAGCAATCGCTCTTGAAAGACCAAATGATAATCCTTTTGCTAATATTATTGCGACATTACCAGAGTATGAAGATAGCCCTAAAATTAAAGCATTAGTAGATGTCTTAACCTCACCTGCAATCAGTGAGTGGATTTTAAATAAATGGAATGGTGATATTGTTCCCTTTGTTGAAGAATAGTTAAATTCTCAAGAAAAACTGTAAGGTCTAAAAACTTTACAGTTTTTTAATTAAAAACGAAAAAAATTTTCAAATAGTGAATGAGGTTTTATTATCTTGAAATATAATGTTATAATTAAGTTAAGCGTTTTCACTTTTAGGAGGCATTGATGAAAAGATTGAGATTTGTTGTTTTTATTTTAATATTTAGTATCTTTTTAGGAAGTTGTGATGAACAAGTTGATTATCAGATTACCTTTCGAGATATTGAGGTAACAATTGAAGTCGGTGACTCTTATTTATTGAGACTTGATGCCACTGAAAATAAAGAGATTGAATTTAGTTTTTCTGAAACTGGAATTATTGAGATTTCCGGAAAAACAATTGTTGGTTTAGAAGAAGGAACAGTTGTAATTACTGCTAAGTTAAAAGGAACGAAAATAACTGCACAACTAATAGTGAATGTAGTTCCAAAACAGGTGACGACAATTGAACCTGAATCAATAATTATTAGCGGTAACAATAATGGTTATCCAACAGAGATGATAACTCTTAGTTATGAAGTCTTACCGGAAGCTGCTGAAGATAAAACTGTAGCTTGGGCTTCAAGTGATGAGTTACTAGCAACCGTTAGTGATGGTAAAGTAAGTCTCCTTAAAGCAGGCATAGTTACAATAACTGCAACTTCCAATTATGATGAAAATATTTATCAAGATTTTACAATTACAATTATTGAAAATTTTACTGTCAGTTATGATGGTTCGCCTAATCTTGATTTAGCAGAAACTTTATTGCTTGTTGTTGAAACCTTTAATTCGGATTTAGATTTAAGTTTTCAGTCGAGTGATGAAACTGTTTTGACTGTTAATCAAGATGGCTTAGTTTACGCTGTTGCTGAAGGAGAAGCAAATGTTATTATTAAACTTGGCACCGAGGTGGAGAAAATGATTGAATTAACTGTTAATGATTTAAAGTTTGATCAATTAGTTCAATATTTAAAAGACAATGCTTATGCAAATGTCAGTCAACAGACTATCAAATATATTGGTAGTGATGATGGTTCGGCTGACTATGATCATGATATTGTCGCTTCAGTCCATCCGTTTTTATTTAATGAAGAAGTCAATATTAAGGCCAATATGTTAGCGCCAACAGCCGCTAATCACAGTGGTCGGAAAATGAGCTCAGTCCAGTGGATTGTTGTCCATGATACAGCCAATACTAGCCCAACGGCTAATGCAAGAGCTAACTCAAATTGGTCGACAAACCCAAGCAATACTGGTTCATCATGGCATTATACTGTGGGTAATGATGGTTGGTATCAGCAGCTTTATGATGATGATTTAGGTTGGCATGCCGGTGATGGCACTGCGACCAATGCTGGTTTTATCAACACCGGGATTCCCGCAGCAGAAATAAAGCCTGAACTTACAATCAGTTCAAGCGGAAGATATGTAATTAAAGGAGTTGAGACAAATATCTTAGCCCCTCTTGTTGCTGGCAGATTAGCTAAAACTAAAGATTTAGTTGGCAGTGGCATTTGGCCGGTAATAATCGATGGCACTTATCATATGCCCACAACAAAATATTCTTCAGGCTATGATCGTGGAATTACTTTTGTTGGTGGCAATAATAACGGAATAGGTATCGAGACAGCAGTCAATAAAGGTTCTGATGTTTGGCTGAGTTGGCAACGTGTCGCAAAACTTGTTGCTAAATTGTTAGTTGAACACGATTTATTGCTCGACCGTGTTGTTTTTCATAATCATTTTAGCGCTAAACGCTGCCCAAGAACGGCAATTCAATCAGATAATGTGGATAATTGGCTAAAAATGATTGAAGTTGAATATTATATTTTAAAGAATTTTCCTGATTATAAAATTGAAATGACTTCTCTTGCTCCAGAAATCCTTGACCATAACGGTAGAGTAAATGGGGTTATGACTGAAGATGTTTACCTCAGTTATGTAATCAAGATTACCGATAGTAAACAAAAGATTCGCGAATTTAACTTAAGCGTAATCGTAAACGCTAATTAATCATAATCTGTTTTGGAGTTGGAGGAACTATGAAAAGAAGACTATTTGCGGTTTTAAGCGTTGTATTGTTTGGCTTACTACTGGTAGCGTGTGGAGATAAGAATTATAAGGTAACATTTGATGTTGCGGGTGGTACTCCAGCTATCGCAAGCCAAACGATTAAAGAAGGCGGTTTAGTAACTAAGCCTAGCGATCCGACAAAAGACGGACATACATTTAAACTTTGGGAAGAGAAAACTTCTAAAAAAGAATGGAAGTTTGCGACCGATAAAGTAACAAAAAACATTACTTTAATTGCCCAATGGGAGGAAGTGCCCCCAGAAGGAGAAAAAGTTACAGTCACTTTTGAAATGAAAGGTGGAACTCCAGCAGTTGCCGCCCAAACAATTGACAAAGGTGCAAAAGCGACAAAACCTGCAGATCCAACAAAAGACGGATTTGAGTTTTTAGGTTGGTATAAAGGCGAAACTGCTTATAACTTTACTGCTGCAGTTAACGAAAATCTTACTTTAGAAGCTAAGTGGGAAGAGTTAATCGTAAAGACATATCAACTAGAGTTTGTTGTAACAGTGCCAGAAAATACAGAAGGCGATGTTTATGTTGCCACTTCACTTAATGAATGGGCTTATGAGAAACTTGTTAAACAGACAGCCGGAACGTATAAGTTAACGCTTGATGTTACAACTAACAAATTAACTCTTGAGTATAAGTATGATAATGATCATGATGGGCAATATCCAGAAACTGATTTGTCAGGAGCAGATCGAGAAAATCGTATTCATAACTTTGTTTCTGGATTTAATTTAATCGAGGATACCGTTTTAGGTTGGAAAGATGGTGGCTATAAAGAAGAAGATGAGCAAGTAACTGTTAGTTTTGATTTAAATTATCAAAATGCATTACCGCTTTCACCACAAACATTAGAAGTTGGCGCTAAAGCAATCCGTCCTTTTACCCCGACAAGAGAAGGATATTTATTTGTCGGTTGGTATTTAAACGATGAAGTTTATAACTTTGCGGAAGCAGTTTTAAACGATATTACATTAATTGCTCATTGGGAGGAGAGATTGGGCTATACGCTTGAATATCATTTGAATGGTGGTAGTTTTGTCTATGGGACAAAAGAGTTAATGGTTGAAGGTTTCTTAATGGATTTATATGATTATTTAAGTCCTTTAGAAAGTTTAAGCGATTTTATGCATGGCCAAAACAAAACAACAGGTTTTGATGGTTTGTGGCATGGCTATGTCAGTAGAATTTTTGCTGGCGGTAGGCCAGAAGAAGTCGATGAGGGGTTCTTTTATTCCTCAAGTAAATATATGGAAAAGTGGTTACCATTTTTCGATGTTTTAGAGGACTTTGTAAAATATAATCCAGAACAGTCATTTTATGGTGATACATGGGCGGCAGGTATTAGAATTAGACAATATATCATTGGTGAAAAACCAGCTCAATTTTGGCCAGATTCACAACTTGAATTGATGCCCGAGATTCCGATAAGTTATCAACCACCAACAGAGTTTGAAGCTGATCAAGAAGTGGTATTACCCAAACCTTATCATGAGACAAAAACCTTTTTAGGATGGTATGATAATCCAAACTTTGTCGGTAATCCAATTGCTAAAATTGAACTTGGAACAACAGAAAATAAAGTATTATATGCAAAATGGTCATAAGAAAAAAAATAGAGAAGTAAAAAATAAAGGAGGAGCTATGAGAAAAAGATTATTTGCAGTTTTAAGTATTATATTTTTAGGCGTATTTTTAATGGCTTGTGATGAGACTGATTACAAAGTCACATTTGATGTTGCTGGTGGCACTCCAGCTATCGCGAGTCAAACGATTAAAGAAGATGGTTTAGTGACTAAACCTAGCGATCCGACAAAAGACGGATATACATTTAAATTTTGGGAAGAGAAGACTTCCGAAAAAGAATGGAAGTTTGCAACCGATAAAGTAACAAAGAATATTACTTTGATCGCCCAATGGGAGGAAGTGCCTCCAGAAGTAGAAAAAGTTACAGTCACTTTTGACATGAAAGGTGGAACTCCAGCAGTTGCCGCCCAAACAATTGACAAAGGTGCAAAAGCGACAGAACCTGCAGATCCAACAAAAGACGGATTTGAGTTTTTAGGTTGGTATAAAGGCGAAACTGCTTATGACTTTACTGCTGCAGTTAACGAAAATCTTACTTTAGAAGCTAAGTGGGAAGAACTCCCGCC
>JAAYKO010000006.1 GCA_012522345.1 Acholeplasmataceae bacterium
ATAATATTGTAGGTGAAACAATTTGTTTTAACATTTATCGTTTTAATAGTTTTCCCTCTTTTCTTTAGCTTCTTTTAATAGAAATTCTAATTGTAGTTTATCTTCTTCTTTAATTGTTGTTAATAGTTTTTCAAAGTTTTCCTTAAAACGTTCCATTTGAGAAATTAAGTTTTCTTTGTTGGCCAAAAATAGTTCGGTCCATAAATTATAATTTATTTTTGCAATTCGAGTTAAGTCCTTATATGAATCTCCTGTAAAGTATTTTGTTTCTTTAAAAATATCACTATTGACTAAGCTAACAGCGATAACGTGAGGTAGTTGCGAAGTAAAGCTAATCAATAAATCATGGGTTTTTGAATCAATTAAGGAAATCTTATTAAAGCCTAAATAATTGGCAAGTTCCCGCAATAGATTAAGCGAATCATGATTAGATATTTCATCATTAATTATTAGAAAGTTTGCGCCTAAAAATACAGTTTCATCAACAGCTTCAATTCCACTTCTTTCGTTTCCTGCCATTGGATGGTGTGAAATATAGTCGCTTATGTCTCTTAAAACATTTTTAAGCTTTATTGTTAATTCTTGTTTAATCCCGGATACATCGGTAACTAACTTAACATTTTTAAAATAAGCAATATTTTCTTTAACAAATAGATAATTATCGTTAGGATATAGACAGAGAATTACTAGATCACTATTTTTAATATATTGTTTTCCAAAAGCTTTAATGTAGCCTTTTTCTACTGCTAGTTTATTAGTTTTTTCAGATTTATCATAGCCATAGACTAGATGGCCTAACTCTGAAAGTTTTTTAGCATATGAAGCTCCAATCATTCCTAGCCCAACAATAAAGTATTGCCTTTTCATTTAATGGTTCCTGCTAATTTATTAATTTCTGAAATAACGTGACTAAAACTATCTAATCGAAGCGATTGAGCCCCATCTGAATAAGCTTCTTCTGGTTTGGGATGAATTTCAATCATCGCTCCGTTGGCTCCTACAACATAACTCGCGAGGGTAAGTTTTTCTACCATCGAATATTTTCCACTTCCATGTGAAGGATCAACTATCACCGGTAAATGCGATAGTTCTTTAACCGCTAATACCGAACTAATATCTAAAGTGTTACGGGTATACTTTTCAAAAGTTCTAATCCCTCTTTCGCACAAAATAACGTTGGGATTTCCTCCATTCAAGATATATTCAGCACTTAACAACCATTCTTCTATTGTCGCTGAAAGACCCCTTTTTAAAATGATTGGTTTGGTTGTTTTTTCACCTAAAACTTTTAAGAGTGAATAGTTTTGCATATTGCGTGCACCAACTTGAAAAACATCAATATATTTTTCAAAGTTTTCAAGATCTGCTTCAGCAACAATCTCACTGACACTAAATAAATTGTGTTTTCTTGCAACTTCATGCAAAAGTTTTAAACCTTCAACTTCGAGTCCTTGAAAAGAGTAGGGTGAAGTCCGCGGTTTAAAAGCTCCGCCACGGATAAATTTAAGCTTATTTTTAACTAAATGTTGGGCAACTTGTTCCATAATTTCTTTTGTCTCAACTGAGCAGGTGCCAGCGATAACAACAAACTTGTCACCGCCAATAGAAATTCGATCACTGAATTGAATAATTGTATCATCTTTTTTAAAATCTCGGCTTGCAAGTTTGTATGGTTTTTGAATTCTTACAACTTTGTAGACACCTTCAAAAGCTTCAATAATTGAAGGATTTAAAGCTTTAGTATCACCGATAATACCAAATATTGCAACATTATCACTTGAGACATCCTTAACAACAAATCCTTGTCGATAAAGAAAATCTCTAACTCGATTAGCCTCTTTTTTCCCAGCTGTTAATTTCATTTGAACAATCATTTTTTTTAACTCCTTTTTTGTTAAAAAAGTTTATAATCTTTTTATTATGTTATCATAATAGTCGCTTATTTACAATTAGCAAGAAAAAAAAAGAAGCCTTATTTTAGGCTTCCAAAGAGTAAACTATTCTTCAACTGGCAAATTAGTTTCTTTCAGTGAATCTCTAATTTCTCTTAATAATAAAATATCTTCACTAACTTCTTCTTCAACATGTTCTTCCTCTTCAGCAGTAATTTCTTCTCCGCCAGCGAGTTTAGCTTTAATTTTAGCCTTTCTCTCTTCAGCACGTTTTTGAACATTGGCGGTAACTCTGACAATTACAAAGAGAGTCAAACCAATAATTAAAAAGTCGATAATGCTTTGTAAAAATCGGCCCCAAAAAAGTAAAACTGCATCAGAAGACTTTACTAGTTCAAGGACATTTGTCGTCGGGTTAGCAACATATTTTGCTGTTCCTTTTAAAACAAAAAACTGATCACTAATGTCGCCTTGAAACATTAAACTAATAATTGGCATTAATAAATCGTTTACCATACTTTTAACAATCGCATTAAAAGCTGTCCCAATAATCATCCCGATTGCTAAATCAAGAACACTACCTTTACTAATAAAAGCTTTGAAATCTTTAAAAAATTTTTTCACTATTATTCTCCTTCATTTTTTATTATTGTTAATAGATCTGAAATATTATCAATTACAAGTTTTGTTTTTGTTAATAACTTTGCTTTTGGTTGATGACCACCACTAAATAACACCGGTAGCACCCCTAACTCGCGCGCGATTATATAATCTTCTATCGTGTCGCCAATTAAAACACAGGATTTGGGATTGATTTTATTAATTTTCAGAAACTCAGCTCCATTGGTTTTTTTACCTAAAGCATGAATATTATCTGTTCCCAAAACATATTTAAAGTATTTTCTTATCTGATAGTGATTTAATTGTTCTTCAAGATTAGATTGTTTAGAAGCTGATAAGCAGACATTTGTAATTCCCTTTTTTATCAACTCTTTTAAAGTCGTTAAAACGCCTTCATGCAAATTTAATTTTAGGCTTTCAGGTTGGAAGATTTTAATAAACCAGTCCGCGAGTTCAGCAAAAGAATCTCGTTCAAAAGTTACGCCAGCTTTTAAATAATAATCCTTTATTGGAAAACCAAATACTGCTAAATATTGCTCCATAGATAGTGAAGGCTTCTCCTGATTTTTCAAAATTTCATTTAATAGTTTTAAAGTTAATTCCCTGTCATCTAAAACTGTTCCGTTAAAATCCCAAATAACATATTTAATCATATAAACCTCACTTGTGATAGGGATGTTTAGCCATAATTTTAAAAGCGCGATAGATTTGTTCAACTAAAATCAATCTTGCCATTCGATGCGGAAAAGTCAGTTTTGATAAACTGAGGCTTTCATCTGATTTTTCTAAAATAAGTTGATCTAAACCAAATGAACCGCCAATTATAAAGACAATCCCTCTTTTTTGCGTTTCAATTAACTTCTCTAAATGTTTTGAAAACTCAAGAGAATCAAAACTTTTTCCTTGACTATCTAAACTAATTAGATAACTTTGCGGCGGAATTTTTTTCAAAATATTTAAAGCCTCTTTTTTAATGCCCGTTATTTTTGGTTCATCATTGACTTCAATAATTGAAATTGGATAGTTAATCTGTTTTAGATAATTTTTAATATCATTTAAATAATTATTAGATTTTACTTTCCCCACCGCAATAATTGTAATTTTCATAGCTCGATAACCTCTAAAGGTTGGTCAGGTAGGGCTTCGATAAACTCAATGTGCGAAAATTGCTTATTTTGGGCAGTTAAAATCTCTTTGTAAGTCTGTCTAATAAGTTGACTTGTATTACATTCCTGACTGACATGAGCAAAAATTAAATGTGATGTATCTTGACCTACCATTTGGGAAAAATAATATGCTGAATCATGATTTGAAAGATGACCTTTTTCGTTTAAAATTCTTCTAATTAAATGATACGGTCTTTTTGAGTTAGTCAGTAAGTAAGCATCATGATTTGACTCTAAAAAATAGAGCGTACAGTTTTGCAGTAATTCCTTGACTTCACTTAAAATGTAACCTGTATCCGTAATATAAGCTATTTTCTTTGTTTGGTTCTCAAAGAGAAAACCTAACGGTTCTTCAGCATCATGCGATAACGGCAGTGGTGTAATTTTAAGATTGGTTAATTTAATTGGATCAAAAGCTTTAAGAGGCTTTATCGGTTCAGTAAATTTAATTGCGTTTTGAGTTCCTTTGGACATATAAATGTTTGGCTTTACATGTTTTAACAACACAATGAGCCCTTTGATGTGGTCGTTGTGTTCATGCGTGATAAATAAATCTGTAATCTCCTTAATTTTGACATCAATTTTGGCAAGAGCATTTTTAATTGAAGTGTAAGAGATGCCAGCATCGATTAAGATTTTGTGATTTCCAACTTCTAAATAACTGGCATTGCCTTTAGAACTTGATGCGATAACATAAAATTTCATTCAATCACCAATTTATATTTTATCATAAGTAATAGCGTTTTGAGAAAATTTAAAACTATGATATTATACTAAATGGCATTATAACAAAATTATTGGTTGATAATCATGAAAAAGCATTGCAAACCAATTATAACTATGTTATATTATAAATGCTGTTATTTTTTTAATCAAGGAGTGAAAGTTGTGAGTAAAACAAATATATTTAAAAGGAGTATTGTGCTTATAATCGTCTTAATAAGCGCTTTAACTCTGGCCGGATGCGGAAAAAAAGAATTGAAAACCCCTTATGGTTCATTAGACGATACCACTTATATTAGTGGTGATGGCTATCAAGTTTCAGAAAAAGAATTATACGATGAAATGAAGATTTCAGGTCTTTCAGTTGTTGAAAGAATTTTTTATGAAATAATTTATCAAGCTGAACTCGCTAAGATAGATGCTGATTTTGCAGAATACAAACAAGATTTTATCGATATTGTAAATAGAGCTGTTTTTGGCACTGATAAGATTAAAGATCTGGAAGAGATTGAAGAAAAATTTCTAACTCAACTAGTTACGAGATTTGTTGACGCCATGTATTTAACAGGACTAACCATTAGTCCTAGTGATATCGATTCAACTGACTTTACAAACCATGGTGAAGTTTTGTTTAATCACTATCGGTTAGATATCGCAAAAAGAATTCATGCCAAAGAAAAACTTGCTGAAGATATTTTAGACAAAGATTCAAGTGTTTATATTAGTAAACATAAAGATATCGTTAGTTACTATAAAAATAATATCGAAAAGCGTTACCCTTTAAGTTCAATTAACATTCGTTTTACCAACAGTTATGAAGCTAACCAAACTTTAAGACAGTTTAGTTTAAAGTCTTACCGTTCAAATTGGTATAAAATTGCTGATCCGCGTGTTGAACAAGTCACGGGCTATGCTTTAACCGTATTAGAGGGTTTAAATTTAGAAAGCAAAAACGGTCAATTATCTGATTCTGATCATCAATTATATTATGATGCTTATACAATTAACCCCGACCGTCGACCTACTGAAGATGCTGATTACAACCTTAATATAGATGAAGTAGTTAAAGAGTTTTTAGATATTTACAATTTCATTTATCCTTATCGAACTCAAATTGATATTGCAAACTATGATTCGCTAGAATCAATCTTAGAGGATCCTCAATTAGTTAATGATGATGAAGATAATTTGGGAATTTTCACTAAACTATATGAAGATTATCCAACGACACAATCTTCACTTAGAACTTATATCTATGACACTTTAAGTACTAAGCCAAATGAAACTCGCTTTACCGCATCTCCAAGGCCTTATGGCAATTATTACTTTATCACTTTAAAATTAAAAGACCATAATGAAGACTTACTTGAAAATCTTGATGATGATGGTGAATTAATTGTTTGGGCTGATGAAGATGAAGAAACTCTTACTGAGATTGCAGAAGAATATTATAATGAAATAGTTGATTCTAGACTAACCTCATCTTATATAAATCAAATGGCTCGCGAGAGATTAGATGAAGCAGAAATTGTTATTTATGATGAAGAATTATTTCTACATCTCAATCAAGATCCTAAAGATTACATTTTAAGCAAGAAAAGCAGTAAAGATACCGTTGCGAAAGTTGATGAAACTGAATTAACTGTTGATAATCTATATTCTAGACTTGAAGAAGAACTCGGTGTTAGTATCGCCATGGATTTAGCTTTGAAAAAAGCTTTATTAATTAGTGAATATCGCGAAAAAATTACTGCTGAGCAAATGAAACAATTTAAAGAAAACTTTGAGGTTTTAATTAAACAATTTGGTCAAGATATGTTTGCTCAATCTGGGTTTCCTGCTTCAATCGGTAGAAAGAAATTTTTAAAACTCGCCTTTAGAAGCGATACAATCGATGAAGCCATTGAAAAAGTTTATGTTATTAATGAATTAGAAATAGCGTATTTAAAAGATTTAGAAAAACATTTTGGCGAAGAAATTTATGAAAAGTTCGCTACTATTGCCAATCGTGCCCAAGACCAATTTTTCTCAATTAATACTTCTCATCTTCTAATTTATGTTGATATGGATGAAGATGATAATCCCGACAAACCAAGTGACTTTTTTGAAAATCTCGATGCTGCAAAGAAATTGGAATATGAAAATTTAATTCTTGAGTTAATGCAGTTAATCCGCGATAAAGCTACCCGTTACTCAACCTTTAGTAATGGTCTTGAAGCAATTGTCTCTGAATTTAATGATTCCACTAAATTTATCCCAAGTTCATGTGACGCCGAACAAGATAGAGAACATAAACCTGAATGTACCTGGGCAAAATATAAACGAGCAGGCTTGCATCTTAAATTCGAATCATTAGGTACAACAACAAACCAAACAAATTATCCAGATTCTTCTGCTCCTTTCGATGATGCATTTTATGAGCGCCAAATAGAGCTTTATAACGTTTTAAAAGACAACTTTTATGATATTGATGAAAAGTTTCCTAAGCAATTATTTGATAGTAGACCGACAACATATGAATCAATGGCAGAATCCTCTTTTGGTTGGCACCTAATTTTAGCAACTGGTGGAGCTGTCGCTAATAGTGCTAAGTTCACTTATGATGATGACACCAAAGCTAAAGATAGTGATGATTATAAGATTTATGAGCAGATAACGATTAAAGATCGCAATGAAGAAGAAATAATTTTAGATGCCTATAGTGATGAAAAATCGATTAGTGTTAATCAAGCTAGAATTTATTTAACAGAAATTGATTCCGAATTGGGACTAAAGTCAATTCCTTCAGAAATTAGGACTGCGCTTAATTCTTATTTAGAACCCATTAGACTAAAATATCGCAGTGATCAAATGCAACTCCACTTACTTTATATGTTCTTACAGGAGACAAACTTTGAATATTATAACGCAAACAATCGTTCAAAACTTGAACAAATCCTAACAATCAACCAAAATCAGTTTTTAAATTATGCTACTGATAATGATTTATTTAATGAAGTTTATGGTGATTGGTTTACAATTTTTAAAAAATAAGCAATGAAAAACCGAGTTCGAAAACTCGGTTTTATTTTACTCTGTGCTTATAAAATCTTAATTTATCGGCAACTGAAACCGCAGAACTAAAACTTCCTTCATCAGTTTTAGCGAGTTGTTGCCCCAATTCTTCAAACTTGGAATCAATAGTATCAATATACCAAACTAAAAGTGCTTCTGCAGTTTGTGGCCTTCTTGCAGCTCCGAAATTAGGGATTCCGTGATGCGACAGTAAAATATGATTTAACATTAAGATTTCTTCACTATCTCGATAACCTAATTTTTCAGCTTCAATAACTAGCTTCTGACTTATCATTACTAAATGGCCGATTAGTTGACCTTCTTTTGTATATTCGCCACCTTCAAAACCAGATAACTCGCAAACTTTACAAAGATCATGCAAAATAATTCCACCATAAACTAAATCTTTGTTGATATAAGGGTATATTTCAAGCAACCCTTCAGCTAGTTTTAGCATTGTTAGTGTGTGATGACTTAAACCGCCGATATATGCATGGTGAAATCTTACTGCTGCTGGATAGATATAAAACTTGTTTTGATAGCGTTTATATAAAACAGTTGTAACTTCTTGAACTATTTTATTTTCTATTTTTGCAAGATAGGATTCAACTCCAGCTTTTATTTCCGCAATTGGAATTTCTGAAAAACTATAATATTGCGCCAATTTTTCCTTTAATTCAGCGGGATCGTTAATCGCCTCAAGAAGATCATCATAACTGATCAGATGATATAAAGTTCGATCATTATGTGTTGTTTGTTCAACCTTAAAGGCGTAAACCCGATCAATCTTAATTTCTTTTGCTTGTTGTTCAGATAATTTAATATTATAGCGCTGTTGAGCTGCAGTTATAACGTTACAATTAAAGAAATTATCCCCAATATTCATATTTTCAACTTTACCTTCTATTATCATGTTCTCACTCCTTTACAAATATATATGCGCCCGGTTTATCAACAAAGAGTTCTTCTACTGTATTGTCATCTAATCTTGTAATTGAATCAAATAGTAAACGGTAACCTTTGCCAGGGCTTAATAATTCAGGCAAATAATCATTTTTAAAATAAAGACTTAACGTTTTGTTTAAATCATTTAACAATAAGTGAAGCGTTTTATCATATTTTGCTTCTTCAGCGATTCGAATTTGATTTTTTATTGCGGCATTAGTGTACAACCTAAAAACTTTATAATCTTTTCTTAAAGAAATAAGTGCTTTAACGGTTTCAATCAAATCACGATGTTTTTCTTTTAACTGCCAATCAATAGCGTTAATTGTGTCACTTGACTTATAGGAGTTCTCAACTCCTTTTTTTGTTCGTAAAAATGATTGGCCAGCGTGGATAAATGGCACTCCTTGGGAAAGTAACACAAAACTTAAACCCAGTCTTGCATAATCTTTAATCTCTCCTTCAGTTAAATCTTTTTTCAAAATTTTAGTTCGATCATAAAATGTATGATTGTCATGACATTCAAGATAATTAATTGATTGATTGGGATTAATAAATAAATAGGAATCAATTGAACTCCCTGTAAATAAATAATATAACTCACTTCTTTTTACGTTGCCACCAATACTGTAACCAATAAATTTTGTAAACGTTCCGCCTTTAATCAATTCTCTAAATCGATCATTGAAAAAGGAAATATTTGGCATCAAAGAGGCATTGCTCATATTTGATCGTAAATTTTCAGCGACTGTTGTAGGCATATTCCAACCTTCACCATAAATAATTACATCCGGATCAATTAATTTTGCTTCGCGATCTATTTTGTTCATAGTTTCAAGATCATGGAGTCCCATTAAATCAAAGCGAAAAGCGGAAATGTTAAATGTTTTCATCCAATATTTTATTGATTGAATAATAAAATTACGCACCATCGCTCGCTCAGAGGCAATATCGTTACCACAACCGCTGACACTTGTTTTAATTCCTCTTTCATCAAAACGAAAGAAATAACCTGGAACTAAACTTTCAAAAGGAAATGTTTTCATGTTATAGACATGATTATAAACTACATCCATACTAACCCGCATTTTCTTTTGATGAATAAAGTCAATCAATTCAATAAGTTCATTAATTCTTAAATATGGATCTTCAGGATTAGTTGAAAACGAACCTTCAACTACATTATATTGGCTCGGATTGTAACCCCAATTATATGATTTTGCAATATTTAATTCATCAACACCTTCAAAATCAAAAATCGGCAACAATTGAAGATGAGTAATCCCAAGTAATGAAATATAGTCAAGCCCTTCATTTTGATGATTTTCTAATAAACCTTTAAATTTACCTTTATTTATCGTTTTTGAAGATGGAGACATCGTTAAATCTCGAATCGAGGCTTCATAAATAATTGCGTCTACTGGCTTCCCACTAAATTCTGGTTTAGGATGTTTAAATTTTAAAAACTTTTTCGGATCAACAACAAAGTTGTACTCCCCATTTGCTGTCGATGAGATTGCATAAGGGTCAGTAATAGTTTTAAAATGTTCATTTACTCTAACTCGATAACGGTATTTTGTCCCCTCTAAATCATCATGAACAACAAGCTGCCAAAGTCCTGATGTTTGATATAATAAATCCATAAACTGCCGAGAACCATCTTTCCTAACCAATTCTAGTTCAATTTCTTTGGCAACTGGACTCCACAGTTTGAAAGTGGTTTTTGTCTTAGAATAAGTAACACCTAAATCTTCATTATCATATTCATACATCATCTCAAACATTTCAGTTCTAACAACTTTGCCAATTCTTAAAAAGGAACGATTTTTAAATTCATCAACAACTATATAGGATTGATTTAAAAATATTGTTTCATTTACTTCAACGAGATATTTCGTTTCTCGACCGATTGGAATAATTTCTAAAACTTTTAAATCCGTTGAGAAATTTTCGGCTTCTAATTGAAATGTTTTATTGTCTTGATTAATTGCATTAGGAACAATAATTGTGATTTGATTAAAGCCATCGAGATAAGAAAAAAAGTCGTTTTTCATTCCAATTTCTCCTTGCAATAATTAATTAAACTCTTTCTCTCATTTTTAATTTTACCGCTTAAAACTTGCTGGACTAAATCTTCTAATAAGATTTTAAGCCAAGCTCCTTGTTTTTTTGTAGTAAGTTTTAAAATGTCTGAACCTCGAATTGCTAAATCTGTAATACTTTTTAATTCTAAACTATCCTACATATTTTTAATTCTCGTTTTTTGATTAGGTTTTTTTCCTAATAAAAATAAAATTTTGTTCGCAAGTGTTGAAATCTCTAGTCCATATTCATAGAGAACAAATTTATCAATATCTTTTTCTGCAATAACCAATTCAACAACCTTTTGGTATTTGTTTTTATGAATATTTGAAAACTTCCATCTCTCATCAACAAAACCGTTTAGTGAAAAACAAAGTGCAAAAAAGGTGTCGATAAAAACACGTTCTTTAAAGTTTTGATTAATGTATTTTATTCCCTTCTCGAGCCCTGGCAAATGCCTTGATAGAGTGGTTTCCTCGATTGTCTTAAGACCTTCAATCTGATGTTTCTCGGCAAGCATCTTTAAAACTTCATTTAAGATTCTTTCATTAGGAAGATGGTCAATTTTACTGGCATTAGCCTTCATCGCTGCCTTTGTTTCTGCTTCAATAGAAAAGCCTAACTTTGCTTGAAAGTATGTCGCTCTTAAAAGTCTTAAAGCATCTTCATTAAACCGTTCGTTGGGATTACCAATAGCTCTGATTGTTTTATTTTCTAAATCTTTTTGACCATCAATATAATCATAGATTTTATAATTTTCATCCATCAATAAACCGTTGATTGTAAAGTCCCTTCTCTTAACATCTTCAGTAACTAAATCAGTTAAAAACACTTCTTCTGGTCGTCTATAATCTAAGTATGTACCATCGACCCGATAAGTTGTAACTTCAATATTGTGAAGGTCATGAAGGACAGTTACAGTTCCATATTTTAAACCTGTTGGTTTGGCATTTTTAAAAAGAGCCATTACTTGGTTGGGAGTTGCGTTAGTTGTAATGTCAATATCGTTGACTTGCTGATTTAACAAATAATCTCTGACACAACCACCGACAAAATAGGCTTCATATTTATTTCGTTTTAATTTTTTTACTACAAACATTCCATTGTCAATTGAATTCACATCATCACCTTTTTAATTATAACATAGTTTCGCGAGTAATTAACACTTTATATTACTGATTCACCCGGTTTACAATGTTGAAAGTATGCTATAATGAAATTGGTGATTAGATGAAACAAATAGAAAATCGAGTAACTATCGAACTTGAAATAAACAAATCAAAATTTATTACAAATCTAGTTCCTGTTGAAACTTTAGAACAAACTTTAGAAGAACTCTCGTCAATCCGCAAAAAATATTACAATGCCACTCACAATTGTTATGCCTATATTTTAGATGAGCAGATGATTCAAAAAATGAGTGATGATGGCGAACCATCTAGAACAGCTGGTTATCCAATTTTAAATGCCTTGCTAAATTACAACCTCAATAATGTTTTATGTGTAGTTACAAGATATTTTGGTGGTGTGAAATTAGGTAAAGGCGGTTTAATAAGGGCTTATAAAAACGCAACTGTAGAGGCAATAAAAAAAGCTTCATTTTATCAAGTGGCAGAAAAGCAAATCTATTTAACAACATTAAATTATAGTTTATATGATTCTTTTAGCCACTATTTAAAAGGTAAAGCTTTTATTATTGATGAACAATTCACCGAAAATGTCACCGTTAAATTTTATTTGTTAAATCTTAAAATTAAAGAATTAAGTAAACACTTTCAAGGACAAATAACTTTTTCAAAACTCAATAAAACTAAAGTGAAAATACCCCTGTAAGCATTAAAAATATTCGTTCGAAAATCACACCTACTACATGGCCACCTAAAAGCGATAAGATTGTATAAATACTTCTTATTTGCCAAACGTGGCCTTTTTTGAATAGACTTGAGAGATTAGTCGATTGTAAGCTGGAAAATGTCCACATGAAGCCGATTATAAGCCCGCCAAAATAGAAATAATCGCCCATTATTTTGTTCCAAAAAGCCGATCTCCACAATCCCCTAGACCGGGCACTATATAACCTTTTTCATCTAATCTTGCATCCATTGCAGCTAAATATATCGCAACATCTGGATGATCTTCTTGGAGTTTTTTTACTCCTTCTGGACAACCAACAATTGCGATAAATCTAATGTCTTTAACATTTCTTTTTTTAAGTAAAGAAATTGTCGCACTTGCTGAACCGCCTGTCGCTAACATTGGATCTACAACTAAGACCGTTGACTTAGTAATGTTTTTGGGAAACTTGGAAAAATATTCAACCGGGAGTAAGGTTTCTTCATCACGATAAAAACCAACATGGCCAATTTTTGCAGTTGGAATTATTTTGTGGATGCCATCTACCATTCCCAAGCCAGCGCGAAGTATTGGAACAATCACAACCGGTTTTGCCAAAATATAACCTGTTGTTTTTTGCATCGGTGTTTCAAGATTAATTGGAATGGTTTTAAAGTTTCTCGAGATTTCATAAGTGATTAACATTCCAATCTCACTTACACTTTCTCTAAATTCTTTTGAACCAGTATTTTTGTCGCGAATAATTGCCATTTTGTGATCGATTAATGGATGGTTTAAAACTGTTAGTGTTGACATTTCTTCTCCTCGAATAAAGTGATTTTATCTATCCTTTTTTGATGGCGCAATTGATACTCTGTATTTTTAAACACTTCAAAATAACGAATCGCATCTTCTAACTTAGTTGTTCTACCGCCAAAGGCGATAATATTAGCATTGTTATGTTCTTTAGCTAGTTTTGCAGTGTTTTCATCATAAATTAAGGCTGCTCTAATTCCTTTAACTTTGTTTGCGGAAATAGAAATTCCAATTCCAGTTCCACAGATAGCAATGCCGAATTCATAGTTGCCGCTGCTGACTTCCTTGCCAAGTTTGAAACCGAAATCTGGATAATCTACTGAATCTAAACTGTTTGTTCCTAAATCACGGTAAGCTAGTTTTTTTGCTTTAAAATATTCAATTAAACCTGATTTTAATTGATATCCTGCATGATCTGAGGCAATCGCAATCATTTAATCACTTCCTTTATTTTTTAAAACTATCATTATTATAACATAAATATTTTGAGTTTTTTTTATTTTTTTAACGCTTGTTCAATTTGTTGTTTAGTAATTGTTCCTTCTCGTAAATATTTTACTTCTTTTTCTGTTAAATCGATTGTTGTAGAGGAAACATTTAAATAAAAAGCATTATATTCTTCATAAATATAATCTACTTTATTGCGATAATGTTTTTTAATTTCAGCTAAATCAATTAACGGCTCATCACCACTTTTATTAACTGAAGTTGTGACTAGGGGACCATTTTTTTTGATTAACCAAATTGTTGAATCGTGATCAGGAATTCTAACACCGATTGTTTTTTCTCCGGTTTTAGCAAAATGTTCTCTTGTAGAAGGTAAAATAATAGTCAATGCTCCAGGCCAAAACTCATGAGCGAGTTTCAATGCTCGTTCATCGATAATTGCGATATCGTTTATTGTCACTAAACTATCACATAAGACTGCTAGATGTTTAGTTTTACTGCGGTCTTTGAGTTGTAAAATTCTTTGAATTGCTAAATCATCATACAACCTGCAAGCTAGGCCGTAAACAGTGTCAGTTGGAAATATAACAACTGAACCATCGGATAAATAACCCTCTTTAAAGCCATAATCAAACATCTATCTCACCTACTTCTATTAATGTTATTCGATCTCTTCCGCTTAAATCACGGTGTTGAATTACTTTACTGTTTGGAAAATGTTGAAGCGCAAGTTCTTTGATTTGTTTTGCAGTATTATAAGCATGTTCAAATGCTAAAAGACCATTTTCAGTTAAATATCCTTTTGCTTCTTCAATAATTCTTTGATAATAATACAGACCATCAGCCCCACCATAAAGTGAAATTTCCGGCTCATGTTTAACTGTTTCTCCGATCATCTCACCAATTGGAATATATGGTGGATTGGATACGATTATATCAAACCTTTCTCCTCTTAGAGGTTCAAACAAATCCCCTAATAAAAACCTAACACTAGCATTTAATGTTTGATTGTTTCTTTTAGCTACCAAAAGCGCCTTCTCGCTAATGTCTGTTGCGGTAACAATTGCATTTTTTAATTCTTTATCTAAAGTAATTGCGATACACCCGGAACCAGTCCCTAAATCAAGAATCTTTACCGCATTTTTAAATTTATCTTCAATATAATAAATTAAATGCTCCACTAACTCTTCTGTTTCATAGCGTGGTATTAAGACATTAGTGTCAACATAAAAATCATAACCAAAAAATGGTTGATTTTTAATAATATATTGGAGCGGAAGTTTTTTTTCAAGATACAACTTTAGTCCTTTATTAAAATTTTCCAATACTTTGGGATTTACTTGTTGGTTGAGGTTTGCATAAAGTTTAGTTGTCTCAACTTTTGCATAGTGCATTAACAAAAGCTTAGCAACACTTTTTTCTAAACCTGCTTTTTCGATTTTTATAAATGCATTTTTTAATAGTTCATCGTAAGTCATTTAATTTCTCAGATTTCAACTCTTGACTTTGAATTTCATTTAATAATGGTTCTAAAATAATCTCTAATTGACCATCCATAATTGCATCAAGGCGATTAATTGTTAAATTAATTCGATGATCAGATACTCGATTTTGGGGATAATTATAAGTTCTTATTTTCTCGCTCCGTTGGCCTCTGCCAACCATTGCTAACCTAGCTTCACCAACTTTTTCGGCTTGTTCTTGTAAAAACTTATCATAGATTTTTGTAACAAGAAGTTTATACGCTTTCGCTTTATTGTCGTGTTGGCTTTTTCCTTCTTGACAAGCTACAACTATTCCTGTTGGCTGATGAGTGAGTCTAACAGCTGAATAAGCAGTGTTAACATGCTGACCTCCAGGACCGCTTGCGTTATAAGTATCAACTTTAATATCGTTCCATGAGACATCTACTTCTAACTCTTCAACTTCTGGCATGACAATAACGGTTGCTGTTGAAGTATGAATTCGACCTTGGGATTCGGTTTCTGGTACTCTTTGGACTCGATGAACTCCGGCCTCATATTTAAGTTGTGAATAAACCCGTTTGCCACTTATAATAAATTCAATTGAGCTAAAGCCACCAACCACACCATGCATCGCATTTAACAGTTCAATCTCCCAGCCTTTTTGTTCAGCAAAGCGGCTATACATCCTAAACAGGTCTCCAGCAAAAATATTTGCTTCATCGCCACCAGCAGCTCCTTTAATTTCAACTACAACATTTTTCTCGTCATTGGGGTCTTTCGGCAATAGTAAGATTTTGATTTTTTCTAATAGTGGGTCTAAGGTCAATTCTAATTGTTCATATTCAATTTGAGCCAATTCTGAAATTTCTTTATCATTGTCTTGACTCAAGGCCTCAAGACTTTTTAATTCTTGTTTTTTCTCTAAGTATTTTTGATACAACAAAACAGGCTCTTCGAGACCTTTTTGTTCTTTTAATAACGATGTCATTTCTTTAATATTACTAATAATTTCTGGTTGAGTTAAAAATTGATTTATCTCATTATAACGTTTTTCCATTAATTGTAATCTATTAAACATCTAATCACTCCTAAACC
>JAAYKO010000007.1 GCA_012522345.1 Acholeplasmataceae bacterium
CAATTATGGCTTTACAAGAATACAGTTTTAAGATATAATAACAATGATTAAAATGGTGCAGTAGCTAAGCTGGATAGAGCAACGGCCTTCTAAGCCGTCGGTCGGGAGTTCGAATCTCTCCTGCATCGCCACTTTAAAGTTAAGAAAGGGACTGTAAAGAAATGAGAATATAATTATTCTTGTGGACCTACATGGTCCCTTTTTTTCTTTATAAAGATAATTATGTGGATAACTCATTAAAAACGCCCATATTAGGGCGTCTTAAAAGAAGATTTGCTTAAATCTTTAGTTTTCCACTGGATAATTTAGTTAACTATTCTATACCTTTTATTGTGGTATTTAGATAAATTGTATCCAATTGCTACTAGTAAAAACTCTAATTTAACATTTTCAGTTAATATTCGTCTAAATCGTCTAACTTTAAAGACGTCTTTTATTACTCCAAATGCACCTTCAACTTGAATTGAACGCTGCACTCTTAATTCTATTCCTAAATCAGATTGTAGATTTTTAATTGCCTCTTTTTGATAACTCATTAATTCTTCATTTAGTTCTCTGTTTTTACCTAAGCTTGGAACGTAATAAACATCATTTCCTCTTTTGTTTCTATAAAGAAATTTATATGTTCCTCCTCCTGGATCAATAAAATTGCCATCATTATCCTTTTTTAAGTTTAATGCTAAATAAGGATCTTTCATTCGTTTTTTATCTTTAGTATCTTTTTCATACATATTATATTTTGTATATATCTCCATATCGTTTAATTTCATATAACGATAATTTATTAGTCCCCCATATCCACTATCGCCTACTGGATATTTTGGATAATAACCATACTTAGTTTTAAAGCCTTCTAAAAATGGAATAAGTGTTCTATAATCATTTCTTTCGCTTGATATACCTACATGAAGTATATACTCATCTGATACACCTATTTGAATATTATATCCTGGTTTTAACTGACTATTATGCATATGATCATCTTTCATACGCATGAAGGTTGCGTCTTTATCTGTTTTAGAATATGAGTTTCTATCTGGACCCATTATCTTTAAATGCTCTTTATATTCTTTTAGCTTCTCTTTATATTCTACTAATAATTCATAAAACTTTTGAAGGCTTGTTTTATGCTTGCCCTTACCATATACGAACTCTATTTCATGTTTTTCTATTTCTTTTTCTATAAATATTATTGCTGGAGTTATATGAGATTCATCGTATATATCATAAACAGGAAAATAAATATTTTCATATTCATATTCCATATTCATTTTCTCAAATAACACTGTTATCTTTTTATAAAGTTTTTCACTAAACTTTTCTATACTTCCACGCCAAACAAATGTATATTTATTCGCGTTTGATTCTATTTTTGTGCCATCAATATATAGTCTACTTGTATTTATGTTTTCTTTTTCTATTAATAACTTATTTAAATCATAAAATATCTCTTCGATATTTACTTTTAAATGACGATGTATAAAATTATTAATCGCCTGATGACTTGGCTTAAGTTCATCTGTTAGCCACATTATTCTTATATCATTTCTTGCGGCCTTTGACATTTCTCTTAAACTTTGAATTTTTTCCATTTGGCAAAACAGTATTAATTTTAACATTTTGATTGGATTTTAACTATTACGACCTCGGGTTTCTTCCTTAGTTACGATGTATTTACTTAAATTCATTCCTTTCATTATTTCATCAAAAGTTCTGACTTCACTATCATATGGAATTTTAATATCTAATAATAGTGGTAATTTTAACTGTTTTGGGTTAAAATATTGTTGGTTATATTGTTTGTTGTGCATACTACAATTATACCAAAAAACCGCCCTGGACTCCAGAGCGGTTTTGTTGTATTAAGGACTGCTGTTTATTTTATTTCGTTACAGCCCCTTTGTTAGAGTTTTAAATTATTGAACTTTTAAGCCATCACCGTCAGTTAGATCTTTTTTAACGAAAATAATGATTGCCTCAACAAAAGCCCAAAGTGAAATAGGAATCATAATAAAAACGGCAAGAAGTATTATTAATCCTGCTAAAAATAACGCTCCTTCATTTAAGGTAATCATGTCGCCTGTCGTGGGATTAATCTCCACCGCAGTTGCGGCGATTCCAATGCCGATAAATAATAAAACTATTGAAATAATAGAAAAGGCAACTTTAACAATACCTTTAGTTTTATGGCCTAAGTAGAAGTTATGAACACCAATGACTCCTAGAAAGAGACCTAAGATTCCTGCTGTAGTCCGGTTTTTATTGCTATACTCGGTTTCATGAAAGGTTTTAGGAGTTGCGAAGAGGTTAGAAGGAAGATCACTAATTCCTACTTTTGCACCACAATATGGACAAAACTTCGCGTTTGAATCTATCTTTTTTCCACAATTGCTACAATACATTTTATCACCTGCCACCTCTATTGTAGCACTATAATTGGTAAATTAAAAGTTGTTAAGTTGTTAAATATTATCGATTATAAGTAAATCTTGTTTGTTAGCGTTTTTAAATGGCGAATAATGGCATTTTATGATAAAATATATATTGGTTGATTAAGAGGTGATATTCTTGCAAGCATTAAAAAGTTTATTAGAAATTGAAAAAGAAGCGATTAAGATGATTTCTGTTGCTCACGAGGAAAAAGAAGAGTTAATCGAACTGGCGAAAAAAGAAGCAGAAAGCTATGAAGAAAAGCTCTTAAAGGAAGCAAATCGAAAACGAAATGAACTTGAAAAAAAGACCGAACAACAACTTCAAAAAATGGCTAAGGACTTTGAAGTTAAGCAAAAGAAATTAAAAGAAACTTTAAAAAAGAATATTGATAAAAAAGTTGAAAAGGCAGTTGAATACTTGCTTGAGGTGATTGTTTTATGATTATACCAGTGAAAAAGGTTCAACTTTTTGTTGTTGAAAAGCAGGTCGAGCCGCTTTTAAAACTACTTCAAAAACAACAAATCCTAATGGCTATCGAAAAAGAAGATAGTCAAAAAGAAGATATCACTGTAGATGAACAACTTCTAGTTAGAGTAAGAAAAGCGATTAAGCACTTAGAAAATATTCAACAAAAACGGAAGTTTTTTGATTATAAAACCGCGACTTATGAAGATTTTGATGACCGCAGCCAGAAGTATCTTAAGCTTTTAGAAAGTGTTGAAGCAGCAGAAGAGATTGTAAATAACTTAGCAACACAACTAAAGGAAGTTGAAGCGGAAATT
This sequence comes from Acholeplasmataceae bacterium, assembly GCA_012522345.1. Taxonomy (GTDB): domain Bacteria; phylum Bacillota_I; class Bacilli_A; order Acholeplasmatales; family UBA5453; genus UBA5453. Next base: position 3,216 of record JAAYKO010000007.1, read on the forward strand.
AAATTATTTGTTCCTTTTGAAGCTAATATTTTAAATTTAAAAGCGATGCAAGAAACAAAATATACCAATTTTTATCATGGATTTATTTATGAAAAAGCTTTAGAAGATTTAAAAGCCTTTTTTGAAAAGCATCAAATCTTATACCAAACCTTTCAAGAAGATAAAAAAGGAGTTGCCTTAAGTTTTGCTTTATTAAAGGAGACTGAACAAACTTACTATCAAGAGATTAGAAGACTTGATTTTAAAGAAGTTGAGTTTCCCAACTTTGATGGGACAGTCAATGATTATTTATTAAATCTTTATCACGAGCAAACAACGATTATTCAAAAGTTAAATGAGGCAGTAAACCATATTGAAGGTTACATTAAAGATTTAGATCAACTCTATATTTATGCTGATCAACTGGCGAGTGATATTAAGCGCAAACAAACACCGCTTAAAAATGTTTCTAAACGCTTAAATATTATTAATCTTACCGGCTGGGTTCGTGAAGATCATACTGAAAAACTCCAAGTAATCTTAAAAGATTCTAAACTTGATTATGAAATTGAGATTTATGACCCAGATGAACATGAAATCCCCCCAACAGCCCTTAAAAATAATAAGTTTGTTAAAAACTTTGAAATTATTACGGAACAATATAGTGTTCCCAATCATAAAGAACTAGATCCTAATCCAGCTTTAAGCTTTTGGTATTGGATGATTTTTGGAATGATGATGGGAGATATCGGTTACGGACTGATAATGCTTTTAGGCTTTGGTCTGTTTTTAAAGTTAAAAAAGCCTAAAGGAGGAACTAAAAAGCTAATTGGAGTCTTTTATTATTCTGGTTATACAACAGTTTTATTTGGAATTTTATATGGCTCACTTTTTGGCTTTAGTTTTGATTTAGGCAAATATATTGGCCTGATATTTGGCCAAAATTGGACAACTGTTTTACTTGTGCCAATGGAAGATGCTTTGCAGATGTTGATCTATGCGATTATAATTGGAGCCATTCATATTATTCATGGCCTAATTTTAAAGGCGATTTTGCTCTTTAAATTAAAAGATCCTTTTGGCGCTTTAGGAGAAAGCTTTAGTTATATTTTCATTTTAATAGGTTTAGGATTTTTCGCCCTAACTTTAGTTAATCTACCATTTAAATTGAGCCCCTGGTTTGCCTATAGTTTTCTAATTTTAGGAGCGCTTTTAATCATCTTGTTTATGGGACGCAAGAGCAAATCAATCTTTGGCAAAATTGGAGCCAGTTTGTCTGGTTTTTATGGACTAATTGGCCAACTTTCAGATATTTTATCTTATTCAAGAATTCTCGCTTTAAGTCTATCGACAGCCGTAATCGGTTATACATTTAATATTCTTGCGGGAATGTTACAAGGAAATATCTTTGGAATCTTTATTTCAATCTTTGTTTATTTGATTGGTCACGTCTTTAATTTCGCGATGGGAATGCTATCATCATATATTCATAATTCGCGGTTACAATATGTTGAGTTTTTCTCGAAGTTTTACGAAGGTGGCGGCTATTTATTTGAACCACTAGCCTTAGAATTAAATTATTTAAATGAAATTAAAAATATAGATATAGTTGGAGGAATTTAATGATGTTAAGTTTTGGCTTAATAATGGCTCTCCTAGGAATAGCCATTTCAGCAATTTTAGGACCTATCGGCAGTTCAATCGGAATGTCTTTAGCCGGGAATGCAGCAGCAGGAGTACTATCAGAGAAACCAGAATTATATGGTAGAACTTTAGTTATTCAAGCGATTCCAGGAACGCAAGGAATTTACGGCTTTTTAGTTGCGGTTTTATTGATGTCACAGATCGGTTTACTCGGTGGCAGTCTGGCGACTTTAAATGCTTATCAAGGTTTTGCGGTTTTTGTCACGGCACTTCCAGTTTCTGTGGTCGGATTATTTTCAGGAATATTTCAAGGTAAAACAGCTGCAGCAGCAATTATCATGGCAGGTAAAAATGCTAATCTTGCAACCCGAGGAATGATTATCGCAGCGATGATTGAAACTGCTCAATTATTAGCACTTTTAGTCAGTGTCCTAATGTATATTAGTATCCCAATATAAGGTGGAGAAAATGAGTATTAAAGATCTTATTTTAAAGCAAGCCCAAGAAGAAGTAGCTGGTATTTTAACTGTCGCTAAACAGGAAAAAAACGAATTATTAGCGAAGTTAAAAGAAAAAAGCGATGCCAAAATCGCCAAGCTTTTAGCTGATGCTTCGCTTGAGCAGTCTAGTCAAATTAGAGAAAAAGAATTGGAGTTTGAGCAAGAGGAAAAAAGACTTATCCTCCAAGAGAAAAACACTCAAATTGAGCGTGTTTTAAGGTTGTTTAAAGAACATATTTTATCACTAAATAATCAAGACTTGTTTACCTATACAGCAAAGCTGATTAAAGCTGAAAAAATTAGCGGTACAGAAACACTGCGAGTTAAAAAGAGTGACTACAAACGTTATTTAACAGTTTTTTCAAGTGCTAAAAAGGCAGATTCTCTTGTTGTTTTAGATAAGCTAAACACTTATTTAGGACCAAAATATAATTTGAAACTAGAAAACCTCCCAGCGCCAATTAATGATGGCTTTATTTTAATTGGTGAGTTTTACGATTTAAACTTTTCAATTGAACCCCAACTTGAGAGAATAAAAAGAGAGTATGAACGCCAAATTCACGATATTTTATATAATTAGGTGATAATTTGTATATTTATGCGAACGGCTTATTTAAGGCCAAATCAACGACAATTTTAGGTAAAAAAGAATATGAGACATTAATCTCTAGCGATGATGAGCTTTTTTTCCAATTACTGAGAAATTATGGTTTTGGTTTTAGTCGTTCAATTGAAAAATTGTATTGTGAAGAGATTAAGCGTTTAAAAAGAGATTTATTTGATGCCCTTGATAACTTAGAAGAACTAAAACTCTTTTTCGCGCAATTTGATCTTTTAAATACTAAGCTAATCTACAAACAAATAACGCAAGATATTGAAGTAGATGATTACTTAATTGATTGTGGCAATCTTAGTCCGCTTGCAATTTATAACGCTTTAAAAAATAAAGACTATAAAGAACTCGGCAAGGAAAAAGAAATCTTTATTAAAATTAATGAATTGGAAAATCTTTCTTTAACCCAAACTAATTTTCAAATCGATAAAATTTATCATAAGTATTATCAAAAGCTTGTTGCTCAGCAAAAGCCATTTAGCGATTATTTATTGACTAAACTTGATTTGACAAACATTTTAGCTTTAATTCGGATTAAAGCATTAAATTTAGGTGAACAATATTTAATTGATTCACTTTATCTAACTAACACTTTACCAAAGGAAAAACTCCTCGAACTATTTAATTTACCGCTCAATGAAATGATAAATCAAGTCGCCAATTTAGGCTATGGTTCTGTTGCAAGATCGCTTAACGAGTACCGCTTGGATAATGATTTAGAACTTTTGGAAGTCAATTTAGAGCGCAATTTATATGAGCTTTTAATCGATTATAGTTTTATGTCTAAAGGACTGGGTTTTATTATGATTTATGTTTTCCAAAAATTAATGGAACTTAAAAATGTTAAAGTTATTTATTATAACCGAACAACTTCCCTTGCAAGGTTATTTGTTTTGGAGTGAGAAGATGAAAGAAATTTATGCGATTGGCCCAAGCCAAAATGTTTTGTTGTTTCAAAGTATTGGAATCACATCTTATATTATTAATAATGAACAACAATTAAGAGAAAAAATTGAATCGCTTGCAAGTACTGCTAAAATCATTTTTATTAGTGAGGCTTTAAACCCCTTAATCAATGATTTAGCGAGAAAATACCAACAACAAATTTATCCAATTTTACTATTTATCCCACTTGAAGGAGAAGATAGTGGAATGGGAATTGAAAAGTTAAAAAGAGAAGTTGAAAAAGCCATCGGAATGGCAATTATATAAAAGAGGGATAAAACGATGGAAAAACATGGCACAATTATTAAAGTATCAGGACCACTCGTTGTAGCGAGCGGCATGGAAGATGTCCAAGTCTACGATGTTGTAAAAGTGAGTCATAAAAAATTAATGGGTGAAGTTATTGAATTGAGAAAAGACTTAGCCTCAATTCAAGTTTATGAAGAGACAGCTGGAATTGGACCAGGAGAACCAGTCTATTATACTTACCAACCTTTAAGTGTAGCTTTAGGGCCAGGTTTAATTGAGGGTGTTTTTGATGGTATTTTAAGACCGCTTGATAAAATTTACGAACAGGCCGGCGCTCATATTCCAAGTGGAATCGATATCGCTGCTTTAGACAATAAAAAGAAGTGGCTTTTTAAACCTGTTAAAAAAGTTGGCGATTTTGTTAAAGGTGGGCAAATGATTGGCTATGTTGATGAAACAACTGTTGTTAGACATAAGATTATGGTTCCGCCAAATATTGCAGGAAAATTAGTCTATCTCGCTAAAGAAGGCGAATATACAATTGAAGATTTAATTTATAAATTAGAAATAGATGAACAAACAAAAGATTTTACAATGGTTCAATATTGGCCTGTTAGAGTTAAAAGACCTTATAGTAAAAAACTGCCACCAGTTGAACCAATGATTACAGGGCAACGAATTATTGATACCCTTTTTCCGATTGCGATTGGCGGAATTGCGGCAATTCCAGGTCCCTTTGGTTCTGGTAAAACTGTTGTTCAACAACAGCTAGCAAAATGGGCTGATGCTGATATTATTGTTTATGTTGGTTGCGGTGAACGAGGCAATGAGATGACTGATGTTTTAAATGAATTTCCCCATTTAAAAGATCCGAAATCTAATGAACCTTTAATGAAAAGAACAGTTTTAATCGCCAACACTTCTAATATGCCTGTTGCTGCCCGTGAAGCGAGTATTTATACTGGAATAACAATTTCAGAATATTTCCGCGACATGGGTTATAAAGTTGCGATAATGGCAGACTCAACAAGCCGCTGGGCTGAGGCACTTAGAGAGATGAGCTCTCGTCTAGAAGAAATGCCAGGCGAAGAAGGCTATCCAGCTTACTTAGGAAGCAGGCTTGCAGAGTTTTATGAAAGAGCGGGTTTAGTTGAGACTATCGGTGATAAAACAATCGGCGCAATTACCGCAATTGGAGCAGTCTCACCTCCCGGTGGCGACATGAGTGAACCGGTTGCCCAGGCGACTTTAAGAATTGTTAAAGTCTATTGGGGGCTTTCGGCAAGTTTGGCTTATAAAAGACATTTTCCGGCGATTGATTGGTTGCGAAGTTACTCTTTATATGATGATGTTTTAATGGATTCGTTTGATCAGATAAGAGCTGGTTGGGCTGCACAAGTAAAACTTACAATGGCTCTTTTACAAGAAGAAAAAGCGTTAGAAGAAATTGTTAGGCTCGTCGGGATTGATACGTTATCATATAGCGACAGAGTTAAGCTTTTAACTACTCAAATGATTCGAGAAGATTTTCTCCACCAAAACGCTTTTGATGAGATAGATACTTTTACTTCGCTTGACAAACAATATCGAATGCTCAATATAATTTTGTTGTGGCATCAACTAGCAAGTCAAGCAGTTTTAGACAATAAAAGTTTTAGTGCAATCGAGCTGATGAAAACCAAACAACGAATCGGCAGGTTAAAATATGTCGTTGAAAATGAGTTCGATAAGGTTTATGAACAACTACTAAATGATTTACAAGCGGAATTTGAACAACTAGAAAGTGAGTGATAAAAATGGCAATTAGAGAATATAAAACAATTAAAGAAGTTGTCGGTCCTTTAGTTTTAATTGAAAATACTAAAGATGTCACTTACGATGAACTGGTTTATATTAAACTTAAAACTGGTGAGACAAGAATCGGTAAAGTTTTAGAAGTCAGTAAAGACGCGAGTTTAATTCAGCTTTTTGAACCGAGCCAAGGTTTAAAAATTGATGACGCTAAAGCGATCTTTTTAGGGCGCGGTTTAGAACTCGGGGTCTCGCCTGAGATGCTAGGTCGAGTCTTTGATGGAATTGGCGAACTCACCGATGATAAAGATCCTCTAATTCCTGAAAAATATATTAACATTAATGGCGAACCAATCAACCCTTATGCTAGAGATTATCCCAATGAGTTTATTCAAACTGGGGTTAGTGCGATTGATGGCTTAAACACCCTTGTTAGAGGTCAAAAACTACCGATTTTCTCTGGTGCAGGCCTACCGCACAGTAGACTAGCAGCTCAAATTGCTCGCCAAGCGAGAGTTTTAGGAGATCACGAAAAGTTTGCGGTTGTTTTTGCGGCTATTGGAATTACTTTTGAAGAAGCGAACTATTTTGTCGAAGACTTCCGAAAAAGTGGAGCATTAGACCGGACTGTAATGTTTGTAAACTTAGCTAATGATCCGGCGATTGAACGAATTTCAACACCAAGAATGGCAATCACTGCTGCAGAGTATTTAGCGTTTGAGCTCGGGATGCATGTTCTTGTGATTTTAACTGATATTACTAACTATGCCGAGGCACTAAGAGAAATTAGCGCTGCGAAAAAAGAAGTTCCTGGCAGAAGAGGCTATCCAGGCTATATGTATACTGATCTCGCTTCACTTTATGAGCGGACTGGAAGAATTAAAGATAATCGGGGATCAGTGACTCAAATTCCAATTTTAACGATGCCTGAAGATGATATCACTCATCCAATTCCTGACTTAACAGGTTATATTACAGAAGGCCAAATTATTTTGTCGCGAATGCTAAATTTAAGAGCGATCACACCACCAATCGATATTTTACCGTCCCTATCACGACTTAAAGATAAAGGAATCGGTAGTGGTAAGACTAGAGTCGATCATGCTGATACGATGAACCAACTCTTTGCTAACTATGCAAGAGGTAAAGATGCAAAAGAACTCTCAACTATTTTAGGTGAGTCAGCATTATCAGAACTAGATAAGATTTATGCACGCTTTGCTGACCGTTTTGAAAATGAATATTTAAATCAAGGATTTCAGCAAAACCGTTCAATTGAAGAAACACTTGATCTCGGCTGGGAGTTATTAAGAATGTTTCCACCGAGTGAACTAAGAAGAATAAGTGAGGCTAACATTAAAAAGTTTTATTAGGAGTAAAGATGACTAGAGAGGTAATAAACCCGACAAGAATGGAACTCTCGCGCCTCAAGCGTGAGTTGGAAATAACCCAAAGGGGTTATAAGCTACTTAAAGATAAGCAAGATGAGCTAATAAGACTTTTCATGCAAGTTGTTGAGACGACAAGAACATTGCGGGAAGAAGTTAGCCAATTGCTTGTTTTAACGATAAAAAAACTTAATCTTGCCACTGCGAGAACATCTCAAAGCGCCATTTTTGATAGTCTGATTGTTCCATCAGGTAGTTATGAACTAAGTTTTAAACGCGAAAACATTATGTCTGTTATCGTTCCTAAAATTGAATTTGCAAGTGAAAAAATCATTAAACTTCCTTACAGTTTAGCTTACACTTCAAGCTCGCTAGATCAAGCAATGTTGATGTTAAAAGATTTGACACCAAAGCTAATAATGTTAGCGCAAATGGAAAAACGAGTTGACTTGATGAGTTATGAAATCGAAAAGACAAGAAGAAGAGTTAATGCAATTGAACATATTAGATTACCGAACTTAAGAGAAAACATTAAAATAATAGTTTTAAAATTAGATGACAATGAACGTTTTAACACTGTTAGAATGATGAAATCTAAAGAACTTACAACTAAGAAAAAATAAAAAAGACAGCATCCAGTTTCTAAGGGTGCTTTTTTTGTGTATAATTGAATTAATAAGGAGAGGTTTTAATGGCTAAGTTAAAACTCGGAAATTTAATTGAAATAATAGCTTTTAAACATGATGGTGATATTCACCGGGTTTGGCGTAAAATGATGCTTGTTGAAAAAAGTGAAGAAACAATAGTTGTTGCTAACTATTTCGCCAAAGTCATTGAATCTGGTGGTCGCAATTGGTTTACTCCCGAGCCCGCTATCGCTTTTTTTTCCAAGACTAAATTTTTTAATGTAATCGCGATGTTAAGAAAAGATGGAATTTATTTTTACTGTAATTTGTCAAGTCCTGCAATCTTAGATAAAGAAGGTCTTAAATATATCGATTATGATTTAGATTTAAGAGTAACACCTGACTTTGAATATGAAATTTTAGACAACAATGAATATCAACAAAACATTATTAATTATGGCTATAGTAAAGACTTACAAGATATTATTGAGCAAACATTAGAAAAACTTATCAAACAGGTCAAAAACAGAGAATTACCCTTTGACCATGATTATGTAAATAAATATTTTTTAAAATATAAAAACTTAGAAAAAAACGTAGTATAAAACATTACATCTCTATTGTGAATAAAAATGAAAAAGAGCGTTGTATCGCTCCAGACCGTTGACAAGTTCTTTCTTTTTTGAACTCTTTAGTTGCTATTTGCTATTTTACATATTATCCTTTTTAAATTTGTATATATTAGTAAGCAGTAGTAATAAAAAAGTAATTCCAATATCATTATATTAATTAGAC
>JAAYKO010000069.1 GCA_012522345.1 Acholeplasmataceae bacterium
GGCGGGAGTTCTTCCCACTTAGCTTCTAAAGTAAGATTTTCGTTAACTGCAGCAGTAAAGTCATAAGCAGTTTCGCCTTTATACCAACCTAAAAACTCAAATCCGTCTTTTGTTGGATCTGCAGGTTTTGTCGCTTTTGCACCTTTGTCAATTGTTTGGGCGGCAACTGCTGGAGTTCCACCTTTCATCTCAAAAGTGACTGTAACTTTTTCTACTTCTGGAGGCACTTCCTCCCATTGGGCGACTAAAGTAATATTCTTTGTTACTTTATCGGTTGCAAACTTCCATTCTTTTTTAGAAGTTTTCTCTTCCCAAAGTTTAAATGTATATCCGTCTTTTGTCGGATCGCTAGGCTTAGTTACTAAACCGTCTTTTTTAATCGTTTGGCTTGCGATAGCTGGAGTACCACCCGCAACATCAAATGTTACCTTGTAATTCTTATCTCCACACGCTACCAGTAGTAAGCCAAACAATACAACGCTTAAAACTGCAAATAGTCTTCTTTTCATAGTTCCTCCCTTTCGCATTTGCGTAAATTAAATTTAAAACAACGAAGACATCAAAAAAATATAAACAAAATTAATTGACTATTTTCTTATTATCGTTTTAATCTTTAAGGCATCACCCTTTCCTTTTTAACTATTTAATTTTTATTCATCTAAAATACAACCATTTTTAGTAAACGCTTACAACATTTGGGAAAAAATAAATTACATCTGTAACTTAATTTTTATTATCTTATTTATCGCTTACATTTATTATATCATAAATGCCTTGATTTAAAAGCCCTTTTTACTAGTGTAAAAAAAATCTCATTTTCTAAAATTAAAGATAATTTTTCTAATAATTTGATTCTTTTAAGTTTAACAATGACTATCTTTTATATTTAATTTTACTATTAATATAGTTTTTCTCTTTGAAAAAAGAGGTGATAAGCCGAGAGTATCTTGCCCTCGGCTTATATTTTCATTTTAATTATTCGGCTGGTCTTTCCTTGACTCCAAAGACTACAGTACTATAATAAGCCTCATCATAACCATAATAATTGCTACCAGCTTCCGGATCAGAACTCAAATGTCCGCCAGTATATTCTGAATTATAAAAGTTTACAAAGCCAAATTTACGAATATCGCCTACCCCTTGATAAGGGAAGATTGCAACATAACCACCTGGTGGAGTTATAATGCCTAAATTTTTAATCAAACCATTTACTTCAGGAGAATTTGCATGAGTAGCATTCCAAGTAAAGGAACCATCTTGAGCTCTAAATGTGCCATCACCATAAATCTCATACGCACTTTCATCTATTCCTGTTGCCGCTCTAGCTACAACTAAATTCCAATTTTCATCAAAGACCGCAACCAAACCGTTGGACAATAACGGATAACTTCCATTAGCAGCATTAGATGTCTTAACGGCTTCATCATCTAAAGCAGCTATTAAAGTTGCATAGTCATAAACAAATGCACTCTTTTGATAAGTGTCTAATCTCATATTAGCACCAGGTCCAGCATTATAAAAGGCATCAATATCATTTACTGTGGTATCAATATAAGATTCATTTATATAGAAAACAGGATCATCAAATTCAAATGGCTCATCTGGAATAGGTTCATCACCAACTACAACAATAACTTCTTTAGCATCAATAAACTCGGTCATTGGAGCACGCCATCCCTTTGGCGCAACTGCCGCTGCTGGGAAATCATCCCATGGATTGACAAGAATGTATGCAAGTAATTCTCTTGCATCAACAGTTTCTTCTTCACCAGCAAATGTTATCGCTGCTGTGAGAGCGTTTTTGCCAATCAATAAATAATCGCCTTGTTTGATGTGTTCATCTATTTTAACTAGTTGAGCATCATTATTAGCATAATCATCATCTTCAAACCAACCGTCAGCTGCAGTATAAGTTTGTTTGGCAAAGATATTTCTTACAAATGTAACCTTATAATCCTCATCGAGTAATGCAACAACACTAAAGGCTTCTGTCGCTGGTTTTTCAGCTTCTAAATGCTCATAAAGCCCAGTTACTAAATATAAATAATTTCCAAGTTTAGTCGCATCTGTCGCATTTCTTCTTGCGAAATAGTTTTCTGCAGTAACAATCGCAACTTCAGCGACAACATCTTCTACTGCAAACCTTTTTGTAACATAAGGAACGTTAAATGAAACTTTATTTGAAGCTTCAGAGATTTTTTCATCTCCTATCGCAATAACATAGTAATAGTTTGAACCTTCTAAACCCCTGCTAACAGCTAGCGGATCAAAAGAAACTTCATCAATCGTCGCTACTTTAAATGACTGACCTGCAACCTCAAGATAAACATCATAACTGATGGCGCCCACAACTGCTTCCCAACCAATAAGTTCTTCAGTTAATTCAATTTCAGGTGCTTCAAGCATGTTATATGTCCAATGAGCGGTCAAAGTAGTATCTTCTGTTAATTCTGTCGTAAACTCAAATTCTTCTTCCGCTAAAAACCAACCAGCAAAAAGCCAACCGAAACGTTCTGGATCTTTTGGTTTTTTAACTGTTTCATTTTCTTTAATATAAACAACTTCGGCGCTAGGAGCTTCTGGATAAGCGAGGTCAAATGTTACTCTAACTAAATCTTGTAATCTTTCATAACTTACATTATTAATGATTTTCGCTCCAATAACTGCTAAGTCAGTAATTATTTCGCCTTCTTCATCGATAAACATATTATCATTGAAATCTGCTTCGGGAGCTGGGTAAGTCCCCGGTCTTGCTTGATATAAGTAATAATCTGAAACATTTTCAAAGACATTTCCGGTTAAATCAGCATCAATAAGTGCCTTAGCGCCTGCATTTCTAAAGTGAATAGCGCGAGTCACGTTTCTAAAGACATTATCATTGATGTTGAGTTCTACTGGTTGATCGTTAAAGACTGCAAAAACGATTGTTCCTGAACCTGGATGACCAGATTCTGATTCAAAATCCATTGAATCATTGCCAACATTAATAAATTCATTACCGACAATATTGATAACTTGTTTATTACCACTTGTTGGAGCATAAAAGACAAAGGCAATCGCATTGATGTTTTCGCCAGCCACATCTTGTTTAAAGACATTATCAAAAACATTATGAGTAGCATTATTTCTATTGCCATCAAATCTAATTGCACTATTTGGGAAATTATGGAAGAGGTTTCCTTCAATTAATATTTCTTTATCTACTGCTGTTCTGGCGATTGAAATAATATCAGATGAGATGTTTGTAAA
>JAAYKO010000070.1 GCA_012522345.1 Acholeplasmataceae bacterium
CGTGAAGTTTTTTAACTGGATCTTTTCGGTAAATTTCATAAACCGGGACATCTTGGCCTTTTTCATTTATTTTAACTTGCTTAATCGCAATTTTAAGATCTTTTTTTCTCATCGGTCGATAACCGTTGAAAATATAAAAGGCATTCCATCTCAGTTTTTCGCTGTAGGCTAAAACATTTCTCGTTGTATTACCAAAATAGTTAATCGTTTTTTCTCTTTTTGCATCATAAACCTTCATAAACTCTTCTTTAGTGACTCCATTATCGTTTTGGTTTTCACTTAAGTCAAAACCTAAAAGATTTAATTTAAAACGCAAATTTAGACCTGAATAATAATTTGAATAGAGTTCGATTTGTCCCACCGAATCCCAATGCTTATACTTTAAATAAGGGTCTTTTTTTGCTTCTTCCTGATAAAATAATTTGGCATATTCAACGTCAATATCTTTAGCGATTTGTTGAAGTTTCTCTTCGACAATATATTCTCTAGAAATAACCTCTGATTCATTGCCAAAGAATACAATTTTTTCATTTTGAACCCTACTCTGCCTAACTCGACAAGCAATAATTGTGTTTTTTTCATTAAACTGATTATAAAGCCACATAGCTGTTTCGATATTTTCAAAATCGCTGCCATAACTAACAACAATAACATTAAAAGTATTCTCTCTATTTGTAATTTTTGTTATTTGGTTTATTGTTTGATAACTATTTAAATCCTGATTAATTTTATTAAAATTACAAAGCTTTTCAGGCTGAGGGAAATCTGTATTAAACTTGTTAGAATTAGTAACAACATATTCAATTCTTTTATTATTGGTCGCATCATAGTTTCTATCAACTACATAATAGTTTACCAGCTTACTTTTTAAATTTTCACCATCTTGAGCGACCAATTGATTGTTTTGGCAAAAAACCGTAAAGAGCGAAGCATTTACTTTTCCAAAACCTAAAAAGAAAACATTAATCTCTTTATCTTCTTTAATCGTTCGATTTTTATTAAAAAAGTCTTCGGGCAATAATGAAGGTAAAGTAACTTCTTCGACAAATTTTCTTGTTACGAGTTCGTAACGAGAAAAGGTTCGAATAAAAAGCAGATGTTTTAATGCTTTTCCATTACCGTTATTAGCAATCTGATCCTTTTGATACTTTAAGTATTCTTCTTTGACGACTTCAGATTCTTCATATTTAACTTCTAAAAATAAAAAGATGAGTTTTTGAGCAACTTGACTTATTAAACGAAATTCGCTAATTAAATTTTGATAATTGGTTTCTTCATATTCAAAGGCAATGAAATTATATTTAATATTATCTCTAAATTTTTTCTTTTCAAAATTTTTCAAAGTGAGTTCAGCTTTGATAAAAGGAATCTTTTGCTCATAAAGAAACTGGATGTTAGAATAATCTAAAGGACACTTTAACCATAAAATAGTATTGTCGGGATTGTTTTTATAGTATTCTAAAGATGTTTCGTTAAATCCGATTACAATATCAGCTGAATTCTTCAGTATTTTTCTGACTCTATAAGTATTAATTAAATAATTCTTAGCTAAGCCTATTGCCGCAGCAACAGTTGTAAAAATACTTAAAAAATAAGCGATTAAAAAAGCGAGAGCAAACGGGATACTACTTTTTATTGCTTGTTGGACAGCTTGAATTTCAATTTGAAATGTAAATGACTTTAATCCTGAAGAAATGGTATTAAAAAAGTCTAATAAATTATATGGTCCACCTGTATCTAAATACGCAGTTATATACACGAGTATATTAATTATAAAAACAGGGATAAACCAAATTGCCGTTTCTTTTGAAATTATGGTTTTATTTTTGCGAGCATGCAAAACAAATGCGACAATAAAAATCGTTTCTAAAAATAAAATTATTAATGAACAAATCAAAAAAAACATAATCTACCTCATTTCATCTACTTTAAACTATTATAAAAAAAACAATATTTTTTAAGTTTATTTTACTTGCAATATTTTTTGATCCTTAATTATTTATCAAAAGATTTAAATTAATTAAATCTATATTTCAGGTTTCTAAAAATGATATTAGGTAGACTTTAATAGTTTCATTTTATCATTTTTATCAATGAAAATCTATTACTAGTAGCAATGAAATAAGATTATCTTCAAATATTTTTAAAAACAAAACATTAAAATTTGCAATCTTTTAGTGCCAACGTTCCAATTAAAAATTTCTGGAGAACAATAAAATTAGAAATGTTTCACATTAATAGTTTCAAGATGGCAAAAAACATTTTTTTAGCAAGCGGGAAAACCATTGAGCCAAGAAATATAGAGAGTTTCTTGACTAAAATATTAAACAATAAAATATTAGGGCTTGATTTTTATACTATGCAATGTATAATATAGTGTATAAGGAGGTCTAATATGGAACGGGAACTTAAAAAAGGAATTATTGAGATATTTGTTTTGGCAGTAGTGCTAAAAGAAAAATCTTATGGCTACAAAATAGTCTCAGACCTTAAGCCTGTAATTAAAATAAGTGAATCAACGTTGTATCCAATTTTAAGGAGACTTGAAAAACAAAATAAATTAAAAACATATAATAAGGTAATTGATGGTAGAAATAGAAAATATTATGAAATTACAAAAAGTGGAAGGGAAGAAGTCGAAGCTTTTAAAGCAGATTGGAAAAACGTAAAAGAAATCTATGAAACGTTAGTAGGGGAAAAATTATGAAGCAATTTTTAAAAGAGTTAAAAAGCAATGCCAGAAAATTTGTTGATAAAAAGGAAAGTGAAGAGCTTGTTACTTATTATCAAGAAATTATTACCGATCGTCTTTTAGAAGGCGAAAGTATTGAAGAAATCTTAAAAGATTATGATATTGCTGAAGTCATTAAAGAAGCAATCCCGCAAATAATGAGAAAGACACCAGGAAATGTTTTTAAAACAATGTTTAAGATTTTGATAGTGTTATTTTCTACACCAATATTAATTCCAGTCGCAGTCGTTTTTTTAGTTTTAATAATTGTAGCAATATCACTTTTTATCACTTTTATCGCTGTCGGAATAGCAATTGTTTTTAGCCTATTATTTTATACAATAGAAATATTTCAATATACTGGCTCTTTTTCAAAAGTATTGGGGCTAATTTCGTTAGGTGTAATTGCCACAACAATTGTTTTTTATTTCAGCTATTTATTATCTTATGGGCTTTATTATGGGCTGCAGAAACTAACTAAAGCAATATTAGGAGTTATTTTTAAGAAAAGAGGTCAACATGAAAACATTTAATAAAGTTATCGCAATTATTCTTTTAGTGTTTAGCTTAACTTTAGCTTTAAGCTTCGCTTTAGGCTTTAAAAAGGAAGACGTCGTTGAGTTTTTTGCTGAAGACTATAAATATGAAGAAATAGGACCGCATGTTTTTACCGATAGTGTAAATAGATTAGATCTCGATTTAGAAACTAAAAATGTCACAATTAATACTCATGAAGAAGACAATATAATAATCAGTTATTATCAAAAAGATAAAGAGACTATCGATGTTGATTTAGTAGAAAAAACACTAAAAATAAAACAAAAAGTCAAAAAGATTTTTTGGGGAATCAATTTTCAATTTTCTCCAGTTAAACATCGAACAATAGAAATATTGGTTCCATCTAACAACGAACTAACAATCAACATTAGCGCGCAAACAGCAAACATTAATTTAGATAATTTGATTCTAGATAAATCTATGATTAAAATTGAAACAGGGAGGATTACTTTCAAAAACATTAGTGGCGACAACGATTTGAAAGTGATTGCTGGAACGGGTAGTATTTATTTAAAAAATGTTAGTTTTAAAGATTTAATGTTATTTAGTGAGACAGGCAATATATCGCTAAAAGATTTTGTTGTGGATGATCTAAATGTCAAGACTAGCACAGGTTTTATTAATCTTGAAAATGGTGAAGCTCAAGATTTAGAAATTACTAGTAGTACAGGAAAAATCGATTTAAAGAATTTAAATTTAAATGAGGCGAAAATCACTTCCAGCACATCGAATGTTAAGGGTGAAGAAGTTGCTGCCTCAAATATTCAAATTAATGTCTCAACTGGCTCTGTTAGTTTAATTGGCGATTATGAAACACATACATTAGTTCTTAAAACAAATACGGGTAGTGTTAAAATAAATGCTAAAAAACAAGCAAAAGATTATACTATAATAAGAAACTCAAATACGATTGTCATTCAAACAACTACTGGAAATATTAGTATCGATTATTCAAAATAAAAGATTAGTTATTGTTAGTTAAACAAAAAGGAGTTTTAATTTTTTGAAAAAAGCAGTTAAAAAATTAATTAAAATTACTTTTACAGTGTTATTAATATATTTACTGTATTTTTTCACATTTTTTGTTTTAATTTTTCGAGCAAAAACAACTGCCCCAACCGATCTTGAATATAGCCGGGATGAAATATTAAGTGTATCTAATCAAAACTTATATGCAACTTTAATCGATAATCATAAAGCAGCTTTAGATGTCAGGCTTCGTCTAATTGAAGAAGCAACTTCAACTATTAAGCTGACAGGTTATCTTTATCATGATGGACAAGCTGCTAACTTGGTCACTGGCGCACTTTTAAAAAGAGCTGATGAAGGAATTAAAATTGTAATTATTATGGATGGCAAATATCCCTATAAAAACTTAAATTACCAACTATTAAGTTCCCATAGAAATATTGATTATTATTTTTTTGAACCGAAATCTATTTTAATTCCAGCCGCTAACAATAATGTTTATCACAACAAAATTTTAACAATTGACCAAAAGTATGGCTTAATTGGCGGTAGGAATGTCTCTGATCGTTTCTTGCTTGAAAATAATGATTTTTTAACGCAAGATTGTGAAGTTTTAGTTTCTGGCAGTGAGGAAATAGTGAAGCCAGTGGTCGAGATGAATGAATTAGTAAATAAAACTATTGCTTATCAATATACTAAAAAAACAGCATCTAAAAAAACCGAAAAATACGACAAGAAAAAAGCTGATTTAATTGACTCATTAAATCATTATAAAAGTGAATTAACGTCTTTTTCTTACTTTTTGAACAATAAAATTAAAGCCGATAATATAACATTTGTAGAAAGCCCATTAAATCGATTTAATAAAGAACCAGTGTTGGCAAAAACAATTTTTGACTTGTATGATGGTAGCCAGGAAATGGTTATTCAAAGTCCGTATATAATCTCAAGTAAATTAATTAGAACTCATTTTCCTGAGTATAAAAATAGTGAAAATATTATATTTGTTACTAACAACATTGATTCAAATCCAAATTTTATGGCTTTAACAGGGTATTTAAGGGTTAGAGATAAAATAGCTTACAGGCATCATCTATATGAATATCAAGGTGAGGGAAGCATCCACGCTAAAACAGTGACAATCGGCGATAACATTTCCGTAATCGGTTCGATGAACATTGATTCAAGGGCGATGTTTTTAAGCGCTGAAAGTGCGGTAATAATTACCGGAGAAGAATTTAATCAACAACTAACTGACAGTGTTAATGAAATTATTAATAAGAGTTTAAAGTTAGATGAAAATTCTCAATATTTAACAAATGAATTAGTTGAACAAGCGCCAACAAGAAAGTTTAGAAAAACAATAGCTAAGGCTGTATCTTATATGATGGGTTTATTTGAGCAAATATTGACAACTAAACCATTTTAGTTTAATTAACTTAAGTTCTCTCACTTTAAAGAAAAAAACAACCTTTAAGGAAAGATATCTTAAGAATGTGATATGATAGAAATAAGTTTGTTTGATCTTAAGGATAGTAGAAAGGGTAGTCGATGAAAAAACTAATTATTTTTGATCTTGATGGCACAATCTTAAATACAATTTCTGATATGACCAATAGTATGAATTATTTATTAAACTATTTAAAGGCCTCATTAATTACTGAAGATGATATGAAAGGCGCTATGAATAAAGGCCGAAGATATCTCATTGAAACCGCCTTGGGAAGAAAAATTAGTGATGAAGAAAACAGCAGGTATCAAAAAATTTATAATGACTATTATTTCAGCAATAAAAACATTTTAACTAAGCCCTATGATGGGATAGTAACTCTTTTAGACAACTTAAAAAACGCTGGTTATTTACTTGCAGTATGTTCAAATAAGCTCCATAACGCAACAGCTGGTTTAGTCGAGGAAATATTTCCTAATACGTTTGACTATGTCCTTGGAAGCAGCAATAAATTTTCAAGAAAACCTCATCCAGAAATGCTAGTTCATATTTTACAAGAGCTTGATGTAAATAAAGATAATACAATTTATATTGGCGACACTGAAGCTGATATGAAGGCAGCATCAAACGCCGACATCTATAAAATAGCAGCTTTATATGGCTTTGGTGAAAAAGAAAAACTTTTAAA
Source organism: Acholeplasmataceae bacterium (assembly GCA_012522345.1). Taxonomy (GTDB): domain Bacteria; phylum Bacillota_I; class Bacilli_A; order Acholeplasmatales; family UBA5453; genus UBA5453. Next base: position 6,397 of record JAAYKO010000070.1, read on the forward strand.
ACATAACCCTGATGCTGTGGTTGATAAGCCAGAAGAAATTTATGATCTTGTGATAAAACATTTTAAATAAATAAAGATTGTATCGTGAAGAAAATGCTACGGATTTCCGTGGTTTTTTTATCTATGTAATTCTAAGAAAGCTAATTTATAAGCGATGTATTTATTAGAAAAGTCATTGAGATAAAACTATAATTTTAGAAGGGTTATTTTTGGAAAAAGTTTGATTTTAGCTAGTTCTTTTATTTTATTTAAAAAAGTTTAGTAAAAGGGTTGACAAAAATTACCTAACACCGTATAATGCTAACAGTGTTAATTAATGAGGTGGTAAAATGATTAATGCACAAACGAAAAAAATTATTAATGTTTTACAAAGTCTTTATCAGGAACATCATAAACAAATGAAAGTGATTTTTAAAGGTGAAGAAGCGGTTTTATTTTGTTTATACAAGAAATTTAAGCTGCAAGATGTTACTCCAAGTGAGATCAGTGAAGAGTTAAACATTTCAACTGCCAGGGTAGCTGCTAGTTTAAACAGGATGCAAGCCAAAGAGTTAATAACTCGTGAAATTGACCCTGATGATAGACGAAAGATAATTATTAAACTTACGGAAAAGGGTATTCATGCAGCTGAAAGCTTAAAAGAAAATCAACTGGCTAAGATAAACGTTATTTTAACTAAGTTAGGAGAACAGAAAGTTGCTGAATTATTAACTATTATAGAAAAGATTAATCTTATTTTAAAAGAGGAAAAAGAAAATGCTTAAATTAAAAAACATTAAAAAAACATATCTTCTGCCTAACTTTGAAGTCAGAGCACTTGATGATGTAACTGTCTCCTTTAGACAAAATGAATTCGTTTCAGTTTTAGGTCCAAGTGGTAGTGGAAAAACAACGTTATTAAATATAGTTGGCGGACTTGATAAATATACAAGCGGCGATTTAATTATAAATGGTAAAAGTACTAAAACATTTAAGGAACGCGATTGGGATGTCTACCGGAATCATCGGATTGGTTTTGTGTTTCAAAGCTATAACTTAATTCCCCATCAAACGGTATTATCGAATGTTGAATTAGCGCTAATTATCGCTGGTCTTAGCAAAGAAGAAAGAATAAAAAAAGCTAAAGACGCTTTAGACAGAGTTGGTTTAAGTGATCAATATTATAAAAAACCAAATCAATTATCTGGTGGTCAAAGTCAAAGGGTTGCGATTGCAAGAGCACTTGTAAACGATCCAGAAATATTATTGGCTGATGAACCTACTGGAGCGCTCGACACAAAAACTAGCAAACAAATTTTAGATTTAATTAAAGAAATAGCTAGTGATAGGCTTGTTATTATGGTTACTCACAACTCAAAGTTGGCAAATGAATATTCGACAAGAATAATTAATTTATTAGATGGAAAATTAGTATCAGATTCTAATCCAATTAAAGAAGAGACAGAACAAGAAAAAACAACAACCTTTAAAAAAGATAAAAAAGAACAAGCTAAGATGAGCTGGTGGACTGCATTTAAACTCTCTTTACAAAACCTTTTTAGCAAAAAAAGCAGAACTATCCTCACTAGTATCGCTTCATCAATTGGGATTATTGGGATATCTTTAGTATTATCGTTATCTTTTGGAGTCAGGAAATTTATTAATGACATGCAAGAAGATATGTTATCAGGCAATCCAATCACAGTTGAATCGAGCACTCTTGATTTAGAAAAAATGATGGATAATATGGGAAGAAGCGAAAAAATTAAACTAGTTAAAGAAGAAGGCAAAGTTAATGTCAATAAACTAATCGAGCAAATTGCTAAAAGATCGAGCAATCTCCAATCAATGTTTGTTGAAAACAATATTACTTCTGAATATCTTGATTATTTAGCTGAACTCTCAACTGATGACGTTGCTGCGGTGCTCTATGATTACCAAATAGATTTAAAGCCTAATCTTTATTTTGATTTTTATGAAACAACAGCTGGTGAACCCAAAAATATGTCTCTAACAACAGTTATTAATATCTATACTGCAATTTTAAAAGAAAATGAAGAGACTAAATCGTTTGCTAATTTAATTAGTAACTTTACGACCATCGCTAAAAAAGCACCTGAAAACGAAGAATATGTATTAAATCAATATGACCTCTTAGAGGGTAGATATGCAACAGAAAAAGATGAAATAATGTTAGTTTTAGACAACGAACGGGCTCTAACTGACTTATTGCTTGCCCAATTAGGGTACTATTCACAAGAAGAGTTTTTGAATTTGATTTTTAAAGAAATTGATGATTTAGACTATGATCCAACGATTCAAGAGAAACGCCAATTTGATTTTGAAGAGTTGATGGGGAAAACCTTTAAATGGCATCCTAATGATGCAATTTATGAAAAACCACCGCTAATGCTTCAAGATCGAGCTAAATTTATATATGAACCTTATGGTGATCAAGTAGAAAATTCTTCAAATTCTGTAGAGCTTAAAATCGTGGGAATTTTAGAGCCAAATGAAAATATTATGTATGGTAGTTTAACAAGTGGTTTTTATTATACTGAAGAACTAGCTCAACATATTTTAACGATCAATCAACAATCAGAAATAGTTTTAGAGATGGAAGATTCTAATTTAGGAAGTTATACTAATATCCCTAACGATGGTGGAAAGATGTCTTCAGTAATGTTTTTCTATGATTTTACCTTTAGAGGTGTGACAAAAACAGTTCCAGGCTTTGTAGGTAATGTCAGCATGATAAGCAATTTACTTGGGACAATCGGAAACCCAACCGGAGATGGTTCTCAAGAAATTCCCTTAATCTTTACCTTAACAAAAAGAGATTTAGGAGGAGAAACACTACCGAGTAAAATTTCAATCTATCCTGTTGATTTAGCTCATAAAGAAAAGGTTATTGAGTATTTAAATGATTGGAATAGTCAAGAAGGAAGACTTGATGAAGATAAAATTACTTTAACAGATCCTTTATCTTTAGTTTTTGCAATGATTAATGATATGATTACTGTTATAACAATCGCCTTAATTGGCTTTACCACATTAGCTTTAATAGTCTCAAGTGTGATGATCGCAATTATAACTTATGTTTCAGTAGTCGAAAGAATTAAGGAGATTGGAGTTATTAGATCTTTAGGCGGTAGAAAACGCGATGTCTCAAACCTCTTTGTTGCAGAGACAGTAATTATCGGTTTCGCCAGCGGTCTTATCGCAATTATGTTTACTTATTTAGCTTCATTTATTATCAACTTAATTGTTTATGATGAAATTGGCTTTAATATCGCAATTTTCCCAATTCATTATGCAGCAATAATGTTAACAATCAGTATTCTACTAACCTTAATTAGTGGTCTTATTCCAAGTAGAAGTGCTGCTAAAAAAGATCCTGTGGTTGCGCTGAGAACAGAATAAGTCAATTAAACCAATAAAAAATAAAAAGAACAAAGGATTGAAAGCTAATTTGAAAAAGCAATTTAATCCTTTTTTCTTTTCAACTATAGTAAATTAAAGCAATGCCTTAAACTAGTAATATTTTTCAAAGAAGAAAAACTCCGATGATGTCTAGAAAAAACGTGAACTTAAACGATTTAAAAGATAATCAGGTTAAAATTCTTCTAATTGCAATATTGAATAATATTGATATAATAATTGTTAGTGGCTAAAATGAAAACAAGAATAAAAAAATATATAGGCGATAAAACCTTTTACAAAATGGCTTTGGCTATAATTATCCCAGTTGTAGTCCAACAACTAATTTTGTCTATCGCTGGATATACTGACAATTTAATGATAAGTTCATATTCCCAAACAGCTTATGCAGGAGTATCAACGGCTAATAGATTCATGTTTTTGATGAACTTTTTTTGGATTGGACTCGCTTCAGGAATTGCGGTTTTTGTTGCTCAATATTTTGGTGCTAAAGATAAAAAAAGAATTACAGCAACCATTCAATTATCACTTATAGTTGCTGTTTTATTTGGTATTTTATCAACCTTTATGATTTATTATATTGGCCCTTTAGTTATTAAACTATTTATTCCTGGCACAGGAATCGAGGAATTAAAAGCCTACAATCATGGAGTTGACTATATTAGATTAATCGCAATCGGCGGCATTATAATGCTGTTAAACTTTATGGTGTCGACAATTTACCGGTCTTTAGGTAAACCTAAAATTCCAATGTATGCTGGAATCGTTGGAATCATAGTTAACATTATTTTAAACTTCATCTTAATATTTGGTCTCTTTGGGTTAACCCCAATGGGTGCTAAAGGAGCAGCTATCGCGACTGTTATTTCAAAAGTTGTAGAACTATTAATCCTTTTATATGTCGCGCTTTTTCATGATAAAGAAAAATATATTAGACGAATCTTTAAATCATTTGAAATCGATTTACCGTTATTTAAACTATATTTTAAAAAAGCAACTCCGATTTTATTAAATGAAATCTTATGGGCTTTAGGCGTTCAAATTTTAGCTAGATTGATCACAGGTGGTCATTATGATTGGTTAAGGGCATTTAATTACTCCCAAAACGTGACTGATTTATTCTTCATCTATTTTGGCGGCATCGCAACCGGTACAGCTATTTTAGTTGGAGCAGCATTAGGCGAAGGAGATTTTGAGAAGGCGAGAAATTATGCTAATAAATTAATTGGAATAGCAGTAATGGCCAGTGCTATCGCATTGATTTTCCTAATCAGCCTTTCGCCAGCCTTACTGTTAATTCTAACCCCAATCGATGCTGTCTACTGGAGTGCATATCATTTGATTTTAGTAACCTCAGTTTTCGCTGTCTTGTACGGCTATAATGCAGTAATATATTTTATTTTAAGAGCTGGCGGGGATTCTTTAAGAGCGTTTTTCCTCGATCAACTGCCAACCTATTTTGTAGGAATACCGCTAACATATTTACTTCATGAAATGGAATATAAGTGGCAATTAGGCTTAATTTTAATTTTTGCAGCAACGCGAATAATTGATGTTGTTAAAGTTGTTTTCTCAACTTACTTTTACAAAAAAGAAACGTGGGTTCAAAACTTAACTATTTTGACTCCAAGTTTAAATGCCTCAGTCGCTGGTGTCGGGGAAGAGGCTTAAATTTCAAAGACAAGAAAATATAATTTTTAACGTAACAAGATATGCATCTTTTAATTATAAAGACCTTAATATTAGGCATATCTGTCTTTTTTGCTCCTTTGTTAAGGTTTTAAAAAGTTTTTAAAAAAAACTTAAAAAAGGATTTTTATTGTAATTTAAGGGCGCCCTAGTTATGATTTTTTGTTCTTATTTAATCTGAATTTAAAATATTAATAGTTTTTTTATAATGAAAGAGAAAGGTACTTAAACAATAGTTAGTTCAAATGCTATAATAGATATAAAGGTGATGAGATGAGAATATTTATTGGGGTTGCTTTACCCGAGAAAATAAAAGAAAAACTTTATGAACTTCAAAGATGTTGGCTAGACACAGCGATTAGGAAAAGACCTACTCTATTTAATAATTTTCATCTAACAATTAAATACATCGGAGAGTTATCACTAGAAGAAGTAGAGTTATTGACCTATTCATTAGAAAAACAATTAGCGAACTTTAAAAGTTTTGAGGCAAAGATAGCTAATATTGGCGCCTTTAATAAAGGTAGTGGCCAAATTATTTGGGTTGGTTTTACTGCCGGAAATGATCTTTTAAATGCTTTAAATAAAGAGGTAGTAAAAGCGATTAAAGCAATTAAAATCGAGCTTAAAAAAGAGCGTTACACACCCCATATTACGCTTGCTAGAAATGTTTATTTTAACGATTATAAAGCTGATTTACCGCTTGTAAATGAGACAATTGAGATTAATAAAGTAACTGTTTTTCAAAGTCACAGAATTAAAGGTGAACTGACATATACACCACTTTATGAAATTGACTTACAATAAAGTCTATTTGCAAACCGAATAAAAAACTGTTATAATCTTATTGAGAATGATTACTAATAAGGAACGAATACTATGAAGCCGCGTATGACTATCCAAAAAACATTAGTTTTAGAAGCTTTAAACGATTTAGATAATCACCCAACCGCTTTAGAAGTTTATCAACATATTGTTAAAAAATATCCAACAATCTCTCAAGCGACGGTTTATCGAAACTTAAACTGTTTAGTTGCTGAAAATAAGATTTTAAAGATTGAAATTCCTAATTCAGCCGCAAGATATGACATTAAAAATGTTAATCATTATCATTTGAAATGCGATGTTTGTGGGAAAATATTTGATTTAGAGATGGATTATTTTACTGAGCTTGAAACTAAAATTACTAATTTAAAAGGATTTAAAATCACAGGTCACAGTCTTGTGATAAACGGGATTTGTAGCACTTGTGATAAAAAATATAAGGAGGAAAATTAAAAAAATGGAAGATTTAAAAAGCTTACCACTAATTGGAGATCCAGCACCAAGCTTTAGTGCTGTAACAACACAAGGGATAATTAACTTCCCTGAAGATTACAAAGGAAAATGGGTTATTTTGTTTTCACACCCAGCTGATTTCACCCCAGTTTGTACAACAGAATTTATGAAATTTGCTGCAATGCAAGATGAGTTTGAGGAGTTAAACACGGAATTAATCGGGTTATCGATTGATTCACTCTATGCTCATATCGCATGGCTAAGAGCGATTCAAACCATCGAATGGAATGGAATGAAAAACATTGAAGTGAAGTTTCCTTTAATTGAAGATATTAAAATGGAAGTTTCCAATAAGTATGGAATGGTTCAACCCAATCAATCTTCAACGCAAGCAGTAAGAGCAGTTTTTATTATTGATCCGAAAGGGATTGTCAGAACTATTCTTTATTATCCACTTTCTACAGGCAGAAACATGGATGAGATTAAAAGAATTATTATCGCTTTACAAAAGGCGGACAAAGACCAAGTAGCAACTCCAGCTGATTGGCGCCCTGGTGATGATGTGATAGTGCCAACCGCAGGGACTTGTGGAACTGCAAAAGAGAGAATGGAAGCAGATGTTGAAGATCAATATTGCCTAGATTGGTATATGTGTTTTAAAAAAGATAAAAAGTAATTTTTAATTAAAAGGAATAATGCTGCCAATGTTTGGCGGCATTTTTCAATTATTTATCAGAAAAATAGAAATTTGGGTTTTATTTGCTATAATTATTGCTAGTGATAGTAAAGGGAAAAAGAATAAATGAAAAAGAATAGAAAATTCATTGTTTTATTAGTCTTGTTTTTCTTCCAAGGAGTATTTACAAATATTCATCACCCATTAATGCCAAGTTATGTTGCCAATTTAAAGATTGCTAATTATATGTTTGGCTTTTTCTTTGCTTTTATGAATTTAGGGATGCTTTTTGGAGCACCTTTTTGGGGAAGTTTAGCTGATAGCGGCAGAAAAAGGCTTGCAGTAACTTTAGGTTTTAGTATTTATGGTATTTTTCAATTATTATTTGGGTTGGGAAATATTTTTGGTCCTTGGCTTTTAAGTTTAATGAGATTTTTCAGTGGTTTTGGAATTGCAGCAGCTTTTGCTGTTTTAGCTAGTGAAGTAATTATTATTTCAGAAAAAGAAAATCGCGCTAAAAATATCGCTTTTGGGGCAGCTATTCTCGCGATTGGTGGGGCGTTTGGGCAATTTCTTGGTGGCTTAATGTATACTAATAAATTCTTAATTAGGATTTTTAAGACTGATCAAATATTTAATGTTTTGCTAATTCAATTTATTCTCGCTTTATTGTTAGCACTTTATACAGTTGTTTTTTATCAACCAGAACCAATTTTAAACAATAAAAACACTGAAAAACCTCATTTTCTATCTGGTTTTAAACAATTAAAAAAACTTAATTTAGATTTAATTTTATTCTTATTAGCTTTAAGTTTGATAACTATTGCTGCAGTTAATGTCGATAAATACTTAGATGTTTATTTTATTAATATTTTAGGATATCGAGAAAACATCTTAGGTCAGTTTAAAATGATTGTCGGTTTAGTCGCTGTTTTAACAAGCTTTTTAATTGTGCCCTTTTTTATGAAAATTAAAAAAAGACTTTTTGTGATTTCAATATTTCAAGCTCTAAGTGCGATTATTATTTTTGTCATATTTTACGAAACTAGTTTTAGTTTTATTTGTTATTTATACACGCTTTATTTAGGATATATAGTAATTAAGGCGATTAATGAACCATTAGAAAGAGAATATATTTCTAATTATTCGGAAAAAGAAAATATGGCGACAATTATGGGAGTTAGACATTCATTTTATTCACTGGGGACAATTATTGGACCAATTTTTGGAGCGTTTTTATATGATTATCAACCTAAAATGGTGTTTTATAGTTCAGCAATAATATTCCTTTTAGCGATTGTTTTAATCTTTTCAAGTTCAATACTAAGAAATAAACAGGCTGCCAATCTCAGTAAATAGATGTTATAATGACATTGAGGATTGAGCAAAAATGAAGGTAAATTATTTAAAAAATTTTAAAATGGAACAACTAAAAAAATACTATCCTGGCGGGGCATTAAAGCCGATTAGCGATGAATATGTTGGTGAACTAATAGTTAAAGGAACAAAAATTAGTTTACTTGTTAGTCCGCGCGATCAAATAAGTTATGTAGCTGGTCAAATTGAGTTTCAAAGTGGCAACACCTATAATGAGCATAATATTCTTGTCATATTGGAAAGTCCGCATCGTTTTGAATATGATGCTAGTCTCAACCCAATTGCTTTAATGATGGGAAAAACAGGCGAGTTGTTTTTTGAATATTTTACTGCGCATTTAGAAAAAAGCATTTTAAAGATAAGAGAAGGCAACTATAATTTAATTGTTTGTAATGCGGTTCAATATCAGACCTCTTGTGGACTTAATCCAATTAACCGCAAGATTAGAGATGAGAACTGGAAAGATATATATTTAAACTATGGCGGCGAAGAAGATTTTAAAAAACGTGTCTTTTCAATTAAACCTCGCTATACTATTAATTTGTGCACCGGTGGCAGAAGCCCTTCAGGTTTGAGAAGTTATATTAATAATTCACTCGATTCATTTGGCTTAAAAAAATCCAAACACTACACAGAGGGCAATCACCCTGCATCTTGGTATTTGGCAAGAGATTCAAGAAGTCAATTAATTGTTTGAGTTGTAAAAAAAAGGAAGTTTTTATAATGTATGAAAAATTAAGCCAAACCTTTGATTTTGTTGGGGTAATTGATGTTGAGAAATATCCTAACTATTACCAATTTGAACAACTTAAAGCTATTAAATCAATTTTTGTAGTAGGGCTGGCTTATCCTAATGTTTTTTTAAGTCATCAAGATGATAGTTTTACCGCTTCAATGTATACTTATGGCTATGACTATCATTTAGTTATTAAAGAGTTGGTAGAAGTAGCTTTAAAAGATTTTGAATATACTGTTTTAGTCGATAATCATCCGCTAGATGAACGTAAGTGTTTAGAGCTTACTGGATTAGCTTATTTAGCCAAGAATGATTTGATGATTAATCGCGACTATGGCAGTTATTTTTTTATTGGTTTAATCTTAAGTAAAACGAGACAACAAGAAGTTATTATTGAAAACACCGATTCATGTGGTAGTTGTCGGATTTGTATTGATGCTTGTCCAGTTGAAGCTCTTACTAATGGTTTTCAAATCGATAAATGCTTGAGTGCTAAAAATCAATTAAAAGAACCATTTGATGAGCAGACAATTAAGAAAAACTATTTATTGCTTGGCTGTGATATTTGTCAGCGAGTTTGCCCTAAAAACAAGACTATGGTTAAAGATTACTATCAAGCCTTAGAAGCAAAACCAACAGCGTATGTTTTAATCGATGATCTCTTTAATTTATCGAATCGAAACTTCTATAACAAGTATGGAAAACATGCTTATTTATGGCGAGGCAAGACTTTATTACTAAGAAATGCTTTAACGATTTTATTGCGGCGAAAAAACTTTAACTATAATGAAAAAATTAAAGAAACTATTAAAAATCCTAATTATCCAAATTGGTATAAAACTGATGCGCTAAAAATATTAAAGCGTTTAGAAGATATTAAAAATAAGAAATGAGTTTAAAGCAATGATTCGAAAAGCAAAACTAGGAGATTTAAAAGCTGTTTTAAAACTATATGAAGATGCTAAAAAGTTTATTAAATCATATGATTCACCCCAGTGGCAAGATGGTTATCCTAACGAACAAACTTTTTTAGAGGATTTAAAATTGGAACAAGTTTTTGTCAATGAAGTCAAGAACAAAATTGTTGGCGTTGCTAGCTTTCTTACTTATGAGCCAACTTATGATTCGATTGAAGGAGCTTGGCTAAACGCTGAACCTTACATTGTAATTCACCGGATTACTACCGCCATTGACGAATTAGGGAAAGGCTACGCAAAGGCTTTTATTGATTATATAAATCAAGTCTTAGGATATCAAAATATTAGAATCGATACGCATCATTTAAATGAACCAATGAAAAGATTTTTAATTAAAAATGGTTTTGTTTTATGTGGTGTAATCACCTTAAACCAACCGGAAGATAATAAAAGATTAGCCTATCAAAAAGTCTTTACTTGAAATATAAGATTTAACAAAATTTAAAAAACATAACAAATTTCTCTGTTTATATGTTAAAATAAAACATACTTTAAATTAGAGGAGATTCTTTTGAATAAACTATTAAGAGAAAAAATTAAAGAGGCCTTTCAAGCTGTTTTGCCTCTAACAGTTGTCATAATAATTACTTTGGTAATTTTAAAAGTCGAATTTAAAACTATTCTTAACTTTTCTTTAGGATCATTATTGTTAATGATTGGATTGGTTGTTTTTAACATTGGTGCTACCCAATCGATGATGGAACTATCTGAGGAAATTGGTGCCTATATTACTAGGAAAAGAAGTTTGTTTTTACTGATTTTTGTTGGTTTTACAATTGGCTTTTTAATTACAGTTTCTGAGCCCTCAGTTTGGGTGCTCGGTGAACAATTTAAAGGAACTGTTGATAAGTTTGTCTTAATAGGCTTCATTTCTGTCGGAGTAGCGATATTTTTAGTGATTGCACTCTTAAGATTTGTTTTTCAAATTAAACTCAACATTTTGTTAGTTATCTTACTTAGCATTCTTTTTATTATCGCAATCTTTATTCCTGAAGAGTTTGTTCCTGTCGCTTTTGATTCTGGAGGAGTTACAACCGGGCCGATGGCCGTGCCCTTTATTATCTCTTTAGGCCTGGGTGTTTTATCGACTAGTTCCAACTACAAAAAGTCAGAAGATAGTTTTGGAATGGTGGGGATTAGTTCAATTGGACCAATCCTAGCTGTCTTTATTTTGGGACTTATTTACAGCCCAAAAGCAGATGCCTCCACTATCGAAGAGACCAAAAACATCCTCGGTTTTATTGCTCAATATTTAAAAGAAATTGGAATTGCAATTATTCCTTTTATTATCTTTTTTGTTTTTTTCCAAATCTTCGCTTTTAAATTCCCGCGAAAAAGAGTAATTAGAATTTTCGTCGGTTTTGTCTTAACATATATTGGTTTAGTGATATTTTTAGTTGGCGCGAGTGTCGGATTTATGAATATTGGCTCCTTTTTAGGAGAGACAATTGCTAAATTTAACTCAGTGTGGCTCTTAATTCCAATTGGCATTATTTTTGGATTTGTAATTGTTGCCGCTGAGCCTTCAGTAGTAGTTTTAGTCGGCCAAGTCCAAGAGGTTACAGATGGTGTTGTCGGTAAAAAAGCGATGGTACTTGTAATGAGCATTGGGGTTAGTTTAGCGGTTGGTTTGGCAATGGTTCGCGTAGTATATGACATTAGTATTTGGTATTTTTTAATCCCAAGTTATTTAATTGCAGTTATTCTTTCATTTATTGTTCCTAAAATGTTTACTGGAATTGCTTTTGACAGTGGTGGTGCGGTAAGTGGTGCACTAACATCAACTTTTTTAGTTCCATTTGCAATTGGAGCAGCTAATATAATATATGATTATAATCAAACAAAAATTTTAACAAACGCGTTTGGTTTAGTAGCATTTGTCGCGATGGCTCCACTTGTGACAATTCAATTATTAGGCTTAATAGTTAAACTAAAACAACTAAGAAAACCAGACCTAGTTGCCAAAGATAAAATTATTGAGTTTGAAGAAGAGGGATAAAATGAAATTATTAATTGTTATTTGTGATCGAACACTATCGAAAAAAATTATAAAAATCCTAAATCAAGAATCGATTTGCTATCATGTTTCATTTTTCGGCAAAGGAACAGCGGATTCAACGATTTTATCTTATTTTGGGTTGGAGAAAAGTGAAAAAGAAGTCATCTTATCATTGAGTGAAAAAGAAAATGTGGAACTTGCGTTAAAAAAAATGAGTACTTATGATTTTATTATTAATCATGGTGCTGTAGCTTTTGCTGTTCCTTTAGATGGCATCAGTAAAAACACATTAGACTATATTAAAAAAATGGAGGTTAGCGATGCAAAGCATTAATTATGAGTTAATTATTGTAATCAGCAATCAAGGATTTGTTGATGAGATTATGGATACGGCAAAAAAAGCGGGGGCAAGAGGCGGAACGATTATTCACGGTAAAGGAACGGCAGATGAAGAAACTGCAAAGTTTTTTGGCTTAACCATTCAGCCAGATAAAGAGTTATTGTTAATTGTTACAAAAACAATAGAAAAAAATAAAATTATGCAGGCAATTGTAGATAATCACGGTTTAGACACTAATTCTAGAGCGCTCTGTTTTTCGCTTCCAGTCACTGATGTCTGTGGCTTTAATTTTTAAAAGTTAGTTATTAAAAACGAAACTAAATGCTACTTTAAAAGTATTTAATTACTTTCATTGTGGCATTTTTTATTTTTTAAAAAGCTGTTGACAAGAAACTGTGCCTAATGTATAATAACAGTAAGCGAGGTGTTTTTAATGAAAATTGTTGTTTCGATGAAAAGCAATTATCCGCTATATGAACAAATTAAAAACCAAATAATTAATTTGATTGTCAATGCCAAATTAAAACCAGAAGAACAACTTCCTTCAATTAGAACTTTAGCCAAAACACTACAAGTAGGGATTATTACCGTGAAAAGAGCTTATGATGATTTGGTTAATGAAGGTTATTTAATTAGTAAAGAGGCTAAAGGGTATTTTGTCAATGATCTTGATTTAGCGCAAATTCAGAAGAATGCGAAAAGAGAATTAAAAGAAAAGTTAAAAGTTTTAAAAGAAGAAGCCTTGAACTATAAAATTGATTATCAAACACTAAAAGAGTTGTTAAAGGAGATATATGATGAATAATTATGGCTTGAAAATTAACAAATTGACCGTAAAATTAAATGGTTTTACCTTGAATGAGATTGACTTTGAGCTCCCCAAAGGAACTATTTTAGGAATTGTCGGTCGCAATGGTGCGGGTAAGACAACTCTAATTAGAAGTATTTGTGGACTTTATGAATATCAAAGCGGTGAAGTTTTTGTCAATGGTTATAGTCGCTTCAGTCAAGAAAAACAGTACTTAAGTCAGATGAAAGTAATGGAAGATGATGGTATTTTAAATGTATTTTTAAAACCAAAAAAAATAAATAAATTTCTTAAAAAATCATTTCCTGAATTTGACGAGCAATTCTTTTTAGAAAATCTAAACAACTTTGGGATAAACTTAAAAAGAAGACTTCATAAAATGTCAAAAGGAGAACAGAAGAAGATTAATATTTTAACGGTTATGAGTTTAAATCCTGATGTTTTGATTTTAGATGAGCCTACGGCTAATATTGATCCAATTAGCAAACGAGAGGTAATCTCATTACTTCAAGATTACTTAACTGAAAATAAAACAATTATTTATTCGAGCAATCAAACAGAAGAATTAGATAAAATAGCTGATTACGTATTATTTTTAGAAAACGGCAATATGTTATTGTATGATACAAAAGATAATCTTTTTGACAGCCATTTCATTATTGCTGTCACTGAAAAAGAATTTAAAGAGCTATGGGAAAAGGAATTTATCGGTTATCAAAAAAATCATTTTGGTTATGAAGGAATTGTTAAAAATAAAAACTTAATTGATAAATACAACCTCACCTATAAGCTGCCGAGTATTGAAGAAATCATGTATTATTATGTGAAAGGAACAAGGCAATGAGAGAAATAATAAGTTATCTTAAATCTAAACGCTTAGCGCGAGTTCATCGAACTAGAATTGGTCAAACAGCTGTCATTATGGCACTCTATGTTTATTTAGCTTTAACCTATTTTAATAAAGATGGTATTGATTATGATTTTTTGATAATTTCAGGGTTTGCCATGATTATTATTTCGGCAAATACGAGAAATATTAATAGCCAAATTAATTTAGCAAGTATTTATCCAATTAGTTACAAAAGAAGAGTAATTTATGATTTTCTATATGGTATTTTTGCGGCAATTGTTGGAATGTTAACTATTATCGCATTCTTTTTATTAATCTTTGTAATTGCCTATCTTGTTTCACCGGAAAACTTTAGACCAATCTCAGAAGAGACAGTAGAACATTTAAATAAAACAATCTATTATGGTGCTTGGTTTACAAGTGTGATAACATTTGTTTTTCTATTGGGCTTCATTAAAAAGGATCGAAATTGGTGGATTTCAATGTTTAGTGGGATGTTTGGTTATTTTGTGATTAATGCAATTGTTGTTTCAGTACTCAGTAAAAAATTTAAAGTTTTAGGTTACATTCCGCAATTAATAAAAGAAAATCCGAACTTAAAAGTTTTTGTCTATTTAATTTCAAGTTTTCTTTTCCTCGTCGCAATTGGTCAATTTTTCGGAGCGTTTTATCTTAAAAAGCCAAAATTAACGATTAAAAACACAAATTAACACACTTTTAATTTTGTTGCATTTTCGGTTAATAAATGTAATAATGAAAAGTAAGAATAAGAGCATTTTTTAATTCTTTTGGAGGAAAACGTGAATATTTTAAAGTTAGAAAATGTTAGTAAATATTATAAATCAGCTGAAACAGTTTCAGTTGGTATGAAAAATATTTCAACAACATTTGATATCGGTGAATTTGTTGCTGTGACAGGTGAGTCTGGCAGTGGAAAATCCACACTTTTAAATGTTATTAGCGGCCTTGACGGTTATGAAGATGGAGAGGTTTTTCACTATGGTGAAGAGACTTCCCATTTTTCAGTTAGTGATTGGGAGCGGTATCGGAGCGCTTATGTAGGCTTTGTTTTTCAAAACTATAATATTATTGACTCATATACAGTGTTTCAAAATGTTATGTTTGCGCTTGAGGTTCAAGATTACCCTAAAGCTGACCGAAAAAAAAGAGCTAATGAACTAATCGAACGGGTAGGTTTGAGTTCACACCGCAATCATAAAGCCTCCAAACTCTCAGGTGGACAAAAACAACGCGCAGTCATTGCCCGTGCATTGGCTAAAGATTGTCCAATAATTGTTGCAGATGAGCCGACAGGAAACCTTGACACAGTTTCTTCTAAGCAAATTATGGCTCTTCTTCACGAAATAAGTAAAGATAAATTAGTTATTGTTGTAACTCACGATTATGATCAAATAAAAGATTATGCAACAAGAAAAATTAAAATGCATGATGGTGAAATTGTTGAGGATTTAAAAGTTAAGGAATACCCTAAAAAAGCAGAAATAATTAAACCAGAATTAAAGAAGACTTCCCTTTTATCGCTTTTAAGAATAAGTTTTAGAAATATTTTTGCAACACCCAAAAGAACGCTGTTCCTGCTGCTATTAAATATTATTGTAATTGGAGTTTTTACGTTAGTTTACTCCTCACAAATTAAAAATATTAACGAGTCCGGTTTAGCTTATTCGGAAAACTTCCCAAGTGTTCCTGAGACCAGACTTTTAATTGAAAGAAGAGATGGCGGAAAATTTAGTGCCCAAGAAATAAGCCAATTTAAGAGAAATAAAAATGTTCTTGAAATTTATGAAAACCACAATTTGTTTTTTAATGAGTTTACTATTGGTGGGAAGACTGAAAGCATGAATTATTTTTCTAGTTTTAATAAAACCGATTCAGCAATTATTTTAAAGAAAAATGAAGTCAACGGTAAACTGCCAGTAGCGATAGATGAAGTGGTTGTTTCAAGTTCTTTTGGCAACTTTAATATCGGCGATACAATTACTTTGGGAATTGCTTATTTCCATTATGATGAATATAATGCCCCTCCAACCTTTGGTGAGTTTAAAATTGTTGGTCTTGACAAAAAAGAACGCGATACAATTTATTTTTCAGAAGCTTATTTAAAACAAGCAACCGATAATAAGCCCCAGATTGATTACCTTAAATATCTCAACTATAGATATTTAATTTCAGACAATCTAAAACTAACATTTTTAGGCGAAGATTATTTTGTCTGGTCAATGTATGCTGAGCGAAATTGGGATTATGATGTTAGCCAGTATGAATCTGGGCCGCGGCCTGAAATGGATGTTTACGAGAATCAAAATTTAACTTTCTCGGTAATTGTTGAAGGAAAAGAGTTAGAAAAAACAATCCCCAACCTAAGTATTGAGGTCTTTAAAACAAATCAGTCAAAAGTTGTATTTTTAAATAATCAGTTATATCAACAGCTAAGAGATGATTTTTTAATCGAATTTGAAGATGATTACAGAATTCTAGGAAGAAATCTGCTCGTTGTTGAGGTCAGTGGATATTATTACGGTAATCAAATTATTAAAGCAGTCGATGATGA
>JAAYKO010000071.1 GCA_012522345.1 Acholeplasmataceae bacterium
AAAATAATATTGGTTATTTATTGTATTTGTCATACTATAATTATACCAAAAAGCCGCCCTGGACTCCAGAGCGGCTTTCTTGTTTTTGAGGGCTATTCAAATTTTTATTTCGTTACAGCCCCTTTTTGTATACTAAGTCTGAGAGTTATTCTCTTAGTCTTTTTTATTAACTATTGTTTTTTATAATGTCAAAAATAATGAGATCATCTTGGGTGTTAAAAACACTTAAATGCAAATCTGAATCGATACCACGTTCAACATTTTGATAAACATAAGTATTGCTCGTAATCTCAGTTCTTAAACTTAAAACAGTATTACTGCTCATTGCGAAAAAAGAGCCATCAGCTAAAATTATTGGTGTAATTGAACAAGCACCACCACCAGAGACTTCACCCAAAATTGTCCCAAGATTTTGATGAGAAACTATGGCAGTCATTAAATTTCCAGCGCTAAAGGTTGCCGGTGAAGTTATTAAAAACCAGTTAACATCGTAAGCATCGGTATCAACATCAACGAAATGAGTTATTTTAGAATTATCTAAAGGATTTTGATAACTCAACTCAATACTTTGATCGGTCAGATAGCCTAAAACACGGAATAAAGCACCAAGGTTTCCTCCTAAATTATAACTTAAATCAATAATTAAATTTTCAACACTAGGGTTAACATCGAAAACCTCATTTAAGGTTTGTTTCATATAATAATCACTATCATTAAAAATAGTTTTTTCTGTGCCAACAGTGGCAGTAAGAAAATCAGCTAAATAAATTATTGCAGTTGTATTATGATTATCAATAAAGCGATAGTTTGGCGGCTGCGAATTAGGCCATGTTTGGAGTGCATTTTGGACCGGAAAGAGGCCATGATTATAAAAGTTCTGTACCCTTTGGCCATATTGATTTAAGTGTGTTATTGCAGGAAAGCGAGTTTCATAATCATTATAATAGCCAGGAAAAAAAGTTGAAGTATGAAGTTCATCAATAGTTTTCCGGATAAAAGTAGAAAGCCTCTCATTTAAGCTGCTTTGGTTAAAGAAATCAGTTATATAAGGCGTTAATAATTCATAAAATGTTGTTTCAATTTGATAAGTTTCTTCATTTCTTAAACCGAAGAAATGATCAAAAGAAAAGGCGAGTTGATCAAAAGTTGCTAGACCGACATCAAAGGGAAGGTCTGTATTGTTTAAAGAACTTATTTTGATAGTTTGATAGACTTCATCATTAAAACTCGGAAAACCGTAGATACCATAATAAGAATCACCATTATAGTAAAGGTTGTAATAAGAATCATTTGTGAAAATTAAATTGGCAAAATTAAAGGGAATTAAATATAAGGTTTTTTCCGCTTCAGTATGAGTTATTAAGTCAACTCTATAATTTGCTAAATCAAACAAGACTTCGCTTCCTTTTTCAATATAAGGCTCTAAATAGGTAAGGCCCTCAGCGTAATCGGTAGCAGTTTGATAAAGATAATAGCTAAAAAAGTCTAAGGAATTTACAAATAAAGTGTCTGCAAAAAAATCTAGTTGGGCGTTTAATTCTAAAGTTGTGTTGTCTTCTGTATTCTCTACTTGATAGTCGATACTCAAAATATCACCGGCCATTGAAAAGTCAAGTTCCGTCGCATAAATTAGTCCATCTAAAAGCAATAAAAAGGACTCCACATCGACATAAGGAAGTTCGCTGTTGTCAACAAAAAAAGTTGTTAAAGTATTATCGGCAACAGCAAATTCATCAGTTAAATTTATAAAGTCTAACTCTTTACTGCTGGTAACAACGGGGGTTTTTCTTGGCTTAATAGTCAACTTAAAGTCTTTGGAAAGGCTTGTGTTGTTAAGTTTGGCGGTAGCAGTTAAAGTAGCAATTTTTTCGCCTTCTGTTTTTGTGGGATAAACAACAAAACCATCTTTAGTAATCAGATTTGGATCTTTTGTTTGCCAAACAATTCTTGTTTGATGAACAGGTCCATTATCCGGTAAAAGATATTTGTTATTTTCAAAAAAAAGCGAATCTAAAGCGTCTAAATCTTCAGTTAATTGAGTAGTTATATCGTTTTCTTCAAGGGGGATATTTTCTTCCCATTCAGCAATTAAAATAAGATTTTGATTGACGGTATCAATTTCGAAATCCCAGAGCTGTTTGTTGCCAGAAGCCTCGATAAACCAACCGATAAAGGTATAGCCCTCTTTAGTTGGCTCTTGCGGCTTTAAAAGTTTTTCTCCTTTTTCAACATCTTGCGAGAATTCTTGAACATAATCACCTCTAAAGGTTGCTGTATAGTTATCGGATTCGAAATCCGATTCTAACAACCTAAAAAAGTCTTCACATGATGCTAAAACAAGTGAACTGATTATCAGAATAACTACCAAAAATAATTTTTTCATTTTTTTCCTCCAATATTAATATTGAGAACTAAGGTCTATTAATCTTATTATATACTATACTATAAAGAAGAAAATTTATGAATAAGAAATATGCTTCAAAATTAAGAAAAATAATAAAAATAGATTATGTAGGAAGCGCCAATAATTAAGATTGCATTGACCCACATGCTTATAAACAGGTATTTAGGCATTGGTTTTCTAGCGGCTCGAATCTCAAATAGTGATTTATCCATCTTTTTTCCAACAAAACTTTTGAGAAATGCACCAACACCATAAAAAACAACATCAAAAAGTCCATGATGGTTAATAAAAACAAACCAACCTATGACAAACAATAAGGCTCCTGCTACTTGGATGCCGTTAATAAAGGATCTTAAACCAAAACTATTTTGATAAAGCATGACTAATACAGTGACAACAGCTACAGAAAAATATTCAATTATAATGGCGATTAACAGTTTGTAGGGTTTCTTTTTTTTCATGAATAGTCACTTTCCTTGTGTTGATTTAATCTAGACAAATTATACACTAAAAAATATCAAAAAACAAAAAAGGCTCTTGAATACGTTTACAAATGCTCATTTACCGCTATTTTAACGCAAAATATTGCAAAAAATCTTGACAAGTTTAAATTATTGATGTAAAATGAATGAAAACCTAAATAAAAGGTAGAAAAGGAGAGATATAATGAGAAAGGTATTATCATTTATCGGAGTTATGTTTGTAGTGTTAATGCTTGCCGCATGTGATGATGTGAAAAAGTATGACGTTACATTCGACTTGGATTATGAAGGTGCAGCTGCTGCTGAAGTACTTAAAGTAGAAGAAAACAAAGCGGTTGCAAAACCTACAGATCCGGAGAGAGATGGTTATAGATTTCTAAAATGGCTTTTAGACGGTGAAGAGTACGATTTTGAAGCTAAAGTTACTAAAGACGTCGTTTTAAAAGCATTTTGGATTGAAGATCTCCAAGGAGTACATCTCACAGTAACAGCTCCGGAGGGAACAAAAAACGTTTATGTTGTCGGAACCTTCAACGAGTGGAAAGTAGGGGAAGCAGTGGCCTTGGAAAAACAAGATGATGGCACGTTTAAAGTTTTTCTAAGTTTAGATGAAGATGTTGATGAAGTAAAATACAAATATGTCAACGGTCTCCACTGGAACTACGTTGAAAAAGATGCTGATGGGGAAGAACTCGATGATCGTGAATATGTTCCTCAAGTTGACAACAGAGTATCAGATACAGTTGAAAAATGGGCAGAAGCATATTCTGAAGTGACAGTTAAATTTGATCCTAGTTATGGAGAAAAAGAAAAAGATGAAGAAGGAAAAGTTGTCGATGATTACTATTATAAAATAGATAAAGCGGGCAAATATCTTACAGCTGCAAAACCAGCAGATCCAGAAAGAGACAAATACGAGTTTAAGGGTTGGTTTGCTGATTTAGAAGATGAAAAGCCATTTGATTTTGCTGAAACTGCTGTAAATGCTGACCTTGTACTTTACGCCAAGTGGCAAGCACTTCCTCCATCAATTACAGGTTACAAACCAGTATATTTTGTTATTGGAAAAGATGTAAAACCTGACTGGCTGGAAGGCGTATCAGGACTTGACATTTTTGAAAAAGTCGTTGCTGCAACAGTTAATGATGATGCAGTTGATTTAGAAGAAGCTGGCGAATATAATTTAGTTTATACTGTTGAAGATGATTACGGTAATAAAGTTACAGCAAGAGCTCCGGTTTTAGTAGTTACTCAAGATCAAGATGCTCTATACAAAATTGAATTACCAGATAAAGTTTCTGCTAATTTAGAACTTCCAACATCAGTTGGGGATGTTGCAGTAACATGGACATCAAGTGTCCCTGCTGTTATCGCTACAAGTGGAGCAGTAACTCCTACAAAGAAAAATAGTGTAGTTAAGTTAACAGCTAAAGCTGGCGATGCAGAGCGTGAATACTGGGTGACTGTTTATGGTACAGAAGTTGATCTAGATGCAACTTATAGATCATCATTTGGTGAAATTCAAACTCTAAACCCATTAATGGCAACAGGAGTATCAGACAGTGATGTTTATGATAACTTAGTAGCTTCATTCTACGGTGGAGATTACGATTGGGAAAAAGCAATGGCTGACGGTTATGCTGAATATCCTGGAGACTTTAGCCGTATCTATGATGCGAAGAGAAACCCAGGTGGAGATGTTCACATGCCATCTATCGCTTTAAAGAGAACAATGGGAATCACTGCTAAGTATCCATATGCGGTTAACCTAGGTGTAGATAACACAATTGAAGGTTCTTATGGAAAACTCTTAGATCAAGAAGCAGCTAAAGAAACTCTTGACAACAAATGGATTATTACATTAAAAGAAGGCTTACAATTTGAAGATGGTACACCAATTACAACAGAAGTTGTTGAGTATTCATTCCAGCAATACTTAAATCCATTACTCCAAAACGAAAGAGCTAACTATTTATATGATGGTGACTACATTTCGTTACTAAATGGTAAAGAGTATTTTGACAGCAAAGTACTTTGGAGAGCAGTTGGATTTAGAAAGATTGATGATTATGCATTTGAAATTGAATTAACTGGAAAAGCAACTCAGTATCATATAATGACATATCTAGGCATTGTAAACTTAGTTCATCCAACAAAATTTGAAGCTGGACTTAACTTAACCGGTTCTGAAACCAACTATGGTTCTGTTGAAAACCCATTGTCATCTTATGGTGCATTTACACTTAGAAATGACTATGAAGATACAGAAAAATTCACATTTGACAGAAATGAGAATTATCATAGCGCTTGGAACATTCCATTTAAAGTATGGGAAGGACCAATTATTAAGGACCAAAAAGACGTTATTAATGAGTTTAAAGCTGGCAATCTTGATGTAGCCGGTGTTGGTGGAGAATTCTGGGAAGAGTTCCAAGACCATGAAAACTTATACGTTTCACCAAGTAACTCTTTCTATCGTTTAGCGATTAGTATTGAAAGACCAAACAATCCTAAGCCAATTTTAGCTTACGCTGAATTTAGACGTGCTTTATATTTAGCGACAGATAGAAACGACTTTGCAAACAACGTCCAACCACCATCAGAAGGTGCTTTGGGTTACTTATCAAACATTCACCAAGTTTCTGAGTGGGCAAGCCAAGCTTATGCTTCAAGCGACAAGCACAAACAACAGCTAGAGGATTTAGGATTAGAACCTGAACAAGGTGGATATGACTCTGCAGAAGCTTTAGCATTATTCAAGAGCGCAAGAGCAGCCGCAATTGCTGACGGTCACTATGCTGAAGGCGAAGTAATTAAGATTGAATTTTTATACTACGATGCTGGTTCAAACATTAGAATTGCAAACTGGGTTAAAGAACAATATGAAGAAGTATTCAATCCAGAAGGTGAAACCAACCTTGAAGTAATTTTAAAACCGGTATCAAGTGATGAGCTTAACAAGCAAAGAACTGCTGGAGACTTTGACTTAATCTTCACAGGAATGAGTGGAGCAACCTTCCAAGCTACATTTGGAATGGGCTACATCTTCAGTCCATCATTCTCAACATTCTTAGCTGGTAAGGGTCATGGAATTCCTGAAGCAGAAGTAAAAGGTGTTGAAATGACAAACTTGTTTGACATTGTTAAAGTTAAAACAGCTTATGTCGAAGCAACAGTTAAAGCTAATGATGGAAAAGTTCCAGAAGGCATGAGAACACTATCAGAAGATAAATTCTACAATGCGCTTAAAGAAACTGATGGCGTATACAATGGAACATTTGATGGTTTATACTTATTATGGAATGGAACTGCTGAATTCAAAGCTGATTACGATGGCCAAGAAGAAGACTTAACAAACATCACTGCTGGATTAGAAGCTGCATTGCTCAAGCAGATGATTGCTGTACCTTTATTCTCAAGTACATCGGCTGCAGTATATCAAAATAATATGGTTCGTTTAGCACCTGCTTATTCATTATTCATGGGCTGGGGCGGAATGTCATATATGTATAAAACTGTAGACGCTTCTGAATAATTACAAGATTATCAGAAACTTAAAGTTATATAAAACATAAGAAAAAGGAAAACAACCCTATGGAGGGTCATCATAGGGTTGTTTCTTTTACAAAAAAGAGGTTGAATATATGCGCAATTATGTATTGAAAAGATTAGGCTTAATGGTTGTCACTTTTTTTATCATCATTTTTATGGTTTTCGTTTTTATCAAATTAATGCCTAATTATTATCAAGTAGGTCTTGGCCAAGATCCAGAAATTTATGAACGTTGGCTAGAAAGTCAAGGATACAATAAACCAATATTAACTCAGTTTTGGATGTGGTTAAAAGCGGCATCTAAAGGAGACTTTGGAATTTCATTCCACAAAAACAATAGGCAAGTTTTGCCTTATTTAATGAGAAGGCTCCCTAGAACGATTAGAATTAACTTATTTCCGTTTTTGATTTCAGTGCCAATTGGAATTACACTTGGAATTATCGCAGCACTAAAGAAAAACAAAATGACAGACCACATTATATCGGTAATGGTAATTATTTTTATTTCCGTTCCATCATTTGTTGTGGCAGTATTATTACAATACTTTTTAGTTTATGAATGGAAAGTTTTACCTAGTGCATTTGTTGATAATATGGCGCCGATGTTTTCCAGAAATGCCATTTTGACGAGAGCGATGCCAGTGTTTGTTTTATCCGTTAGTACAGTTGCTGGTTGGACAAGATTATTACGTGCAGAATTAACCGAAACATTAACCCAAGAATATATGTTGCTTGCTAGAGCAAAAGGATTGACAAGAGGACAAGCGACGGTCAGACACGCTTTAAGAAATGCTTTTGTTCCTTTTTCTCCTGCAATAATTGGGGGTTTTATTTCCCTTTTAGGAGGGTCTTTAATTATTGAACAAACGTTCATGATTACAGGCATTGGTAGATCGTACATTGAATCTCTGGAAAGACCGAGAGGTGTTCCAGACTATCCAATGATTATGATGCTCAATGTTTTTTATGTCTCAATCGGTTTATTAGCAAATATTGTGGGTGACCTATCTTATGGAGTCATCGACCCACGAATTAGAATGGGGGCTGGAAAACAATGAGCGAATATCAACACGTCGATAAATCAAAGTTTGAATTTATTCACCAGGAAATTAAAATTCATGATGAAGCTTTACAAGTTAAACCAATCGGTTATTATAAAGATGCTTGGAATCGATTTAAAAAGAATAAAGCCTCAGTTGTAGCATTATATTTTATTATTTCAATTTTATTTTTAACCTTATTTGGCCCATATTTTAAAAAGTACACCTTACCACAAGAAGAAGGAAAAATGGCTCTTCACTTCGATAGATTGCCACCACGGATACCAGGACTTGAAAATTTTGGGATTTTTGATGGTACAAAAATGGTTAGAGGTATGAGTCAAGGCTTTTATGATACTCTACCCGAAGGGGTTGTAGTTAAGACATACAAAAGTACAATTCATGAAGATTTAGTTGATGCTAAAGTTAACTATTATCGTTATCACCGCCATATTAAAGCTTATGGAACAAAATTAACTGAAGATGGCGAAGTAGATAGAATCATCTATACTCTTTCAAAAGCAAACTATGAGAAAGCTCTAGAAAGAAATGCTGTTATTGAACTTGTGTCAGTTCATAAAAATGATTACCGAGTCCAACTTGATTTTTATCGTTATGCTTTCGACAAAGATGTTGATGATATTTATTTTTGGCTCGGAACAACCTCGACTGGACATGATCTTTTTACAATGCTTTGGTTAGGTTCAAGAGTTTCCTTAATTGTGGCTTTAGTTATTTCGATAATTAATGTTGTTATTGGGGTTATCTTAGGATCAATTGTTGGCTATTTTGGAGCAACGTTAGATATCGTAGTTGAAAGAATTGTCGAAGTCATAAATAATATCCCATTTTTAGTTGTCTTAACACTCTTACTATTGAGATTTGGTAGTAGTATAGGCGTAATAATTTTTGCATTTGTTTTTATAGGTTGGATTGGAGCGTACGGAACAGCAAGGATGCAAACATATCGGTATAAAAACCGCGAATATGTTTTATCTGCGAGATCATTTGGTGCCAAAGACGGTAGAATAATCTTCAAGCATATTTTACCAAACGCAATTGGAACGTTAATAACTTCTTTCTCGCTTACTATTCCAAGGTTCATCTTTACCGAATCAACTTATTCCTATCTAGGAATAATTAACTATCCAGGGATTCAAAGTGTTGGTAGACTTTTAGCTGATGGACAAAGCGAAATGCAGCGGCATTTTCATTTATTGTTATATCCAGCAATTTATTTGTCAATTTTAATGCTGTCATTTAATTTATTTAGTAATGGTTTAAGAGATGCGTTCAACCCATCCTTGAGAGGAGTTGAAGAGTAATGGAAAAAATATTAGAAGTCAAAGATTTAAAAATTTCATTTAAAACTCAACAAGGAATTTTAAAAGCCGTAAGAGGCGTTAGTTTTGATCTTTTTAAAGGAGAAACACTGGCGATAGTTGGTGAATCAGGTTCTGGAAAAAGTGTTACTGCTAAAGCCATTATGGGTCTTTCAGCAGGAAACTCGATTCATGAAGGCGGCTCAATAATTTTCGAAAACGAAGATCTTACAATGTATGAAGAAGAACAATTCCACAAAATTAGAGGTTCAAGAATCTCGATGATTTTCCAAGATCCGATGTCATCATTAAACCCGATTTCTCGCGTTGGTAATCAGATTGCTGAAGCCCTAATTTTAAAAATGCACATGCCAAAATTAAAAGCAAAAGAACAGGCAATAGAGTTGATGAGAGAAGTGGGAATTCCTGAACCGGAAAAAAGATATTACCAATATCCATTCCAGTTTTCTGGCGGGATGAGACAGAGAATAGTAATTGCGATAGCTCTAGCCAATAATGCAGATATCCTGATTTGTGATGAGCCTACTACCGCTCTTGATGTTACTATTCAGGCCCAAATCTTAGAATTAATTAATAAAATTAAAGATGAACGAAATTTATCAATTATCTTTATTACGCATGACTTAGGTGTTGTTGCGAATATGGCTGATAGAGTAGCGGTTATGTATGCTGGAAAAATAGTCGAGTATGGTAATGTAGATGAGATATTTTATAATTCCAAACATCCATATACATGGGCCCTTTTATCATCGATGCCAAATGTAGAAACAGAAGAAGAGAGGCTCGATGCTATTCCGGGTACACCTCCGAACTTAATAGAAACTCCAGATAAACTTTTAAAAGGAGATTTATTTGCACCACGCAATAAATACGCTATGAAAATAGATTTAGAAGAAGAACCACCTTATTTCAAAGTTAGCAATACTCATTACGCTGCAACCTGGTTATTGCACCCAGATGTGCCAGAAGTTGAACCGCCTGTAGCGGTTAAGCGAATCGCCAGACTTGGGAAAGAGGGGCTGAAACGATGAAAACTAGGCATCAAGTAGATTATTCAGAAAAAATATTAGAAGTTAAAAACCTTCGTCAATATTTTACTAGCGGCACCGGGAAAAGAAAAATCCAAGTTAAAGCTGTAGACGGCATCTCTTTTGATGTATACAAAAGAGAGGTTTTTGGTTTGGTTGGCGAATCAGGCTGTGGTAAAACAACAACTGGTAGAACAATAATGAAACTTTATCGACCAACAGATGGTCAAATAATTTATAAAGGGAATATTATCGGAGCTGGCTATGAAGGTTTTATCTATAAAGCTAAGAAAATAAGAAGAGAAGCTAGACAAGAAATAATCATTAACCAACCGTATAAAAGAAAAAAACAACTTTTAAAAGAACAATATAAGTTTGACATTTTGGATATTAAGAAAAGACAATTTAAAGAAACAGAAACTTTTCAGATTCAAAGTGAAGAAACTAAACAAATTAAAAGAGATTATAATTTAAAAACTAAAACTATAAAAGAACAATATTTATTAGAAAAAAGAGATTTAATTCACGATTATAACTTGAAAAAAGGGGCAATTTTATCTGAAGGTTTAACACCAATCATTAAAGAAATGAACCATTTTTTAAAAATTGTAAAATCTCGCTTTAAAGATAAAGTTAAATTTATTAAATCATTAAAATTTAGCAAACT
>JAAYKO010000072.1 GCA_012522345.1 Acholeplasmataceae bacterium
ATTATAATATAGATAAATAAACAGCAGGGGAAACCCTATATTTCTTAGATGGCACTCGAAACGTTTCGAATTGAAGGGAGAATTATAAAAATGAAAAGAATCTTAACTGTTCTATTGTTCAGTTTGTTTGCACTTTTTTTAGTTAGTTGTAACGGTGAAAGAGATAATAGAACTAAAATAACTTATGCGGCCTGGAATTTAGGCCCCGAAAGTCTTAACAATCTAGAGAGAAGAATGATTAAGGCTTATGAAGAATATAATCCGGATGTTAAAGTCGAAATAGTTGAACGACAAAAAATAGTCGATGAAGATGGTGTAGAAAGAGAATCTGATTGGGATTCATTTTTAAATGCTCAAGCAGCGATTAAGGAAATGCCAGATGTCTTTCAAATTGATAATGTTGTAAAAGCGATTTTAAACGATTGGGCAACAGACGTCAGTGAAATTGCAAATAGTGATGAAGAATTTAATAAAATCCCACTTGATATTAGAGAAGCAGCGGCTTACAACAATAAGTTATTTGCCCTTCCTCAAGCGATGTTTTATTTTGGTTACTTTATTAATCGCACCTTAATTAGTCAAAATGTCACATCAAACGATGATATTCCGACTTACGGTGTAAGTTATGAAAAACTTTTAGAAATCGCTTCTAAAAGCTCAAAAGCCGCAGTTCAAGGTGGCGATGGAATAATTGGAATTGATGGGATGAATGAGTTGAGCTATTGGCTTGCGGCACAATATGATGATTCTTTGGGATGGTATACTTATAATGAGGATGGTTATCATCTCGATAGCGATGCTTTTAAACTAGCGATTAATGAACAGAAAAAATACTTTACAGAACCAGCTAGTTATGCTAGTTATGTTTTAGAATCAGCGAATGCGAGATTTTTAATTACAGAAGATGAGTCACAAAATCCTCAAACAATGTATGGTGATGGTGTTCTTTTTACAACCGGTCATCAAGCGATTAAATGGGAAGGTAGTTATAATTTAAGAAACTGGCTTGCGGCAACTGAAGATCCTGAAAGTGAAATGCCAGGACTTTTCCAAGCTGATATTGACTTTATCGGAACTCCCTCAGTAACTGTTGATGGGAAAACTAATCACCGGGTTCCAGTTGTCTTAGATTACATTGCAATCGGTAAAGGAACTAAACATCTTGAAGAAGCTTATGATTTTGCTAAATGGATGTCTTTTGGCATTGATGGATATAAAAAGCGTTTAGAGATTGCACGCGAACATCCAAAATCAGGGGCGATTAACTTTGCTCCTATTGTTCAAGATGAAGATCTTTTAACTGAATATTTTGAACTCTATCCAACTTTGGTTGAGTTTAAAAAACTTGTTACATCACATACTGACTACATTGTTGAAAGTTTGGCAAAAACTGTTCCCGGATATGTTGAATCACGTTGGACAGGAAAATATGATGAAACAACAACAGTCGCGGTTGTTCTCGATAACATTAGGGATGGCAAGACTAATTACGATGATGTGGCAGTCAATTTAAATAATTTAATCAATCAAATATATCAAGATGCAAAAGAACAGTTGGAGGATGCTTTAAATTCTGACTAACTGAAATAACTAAGGATGTAAAAATGAAAAAGATACTAATAACTATTATTGCGTTATTTTTTAGTGTTATAACGTTTGCAGACAATAAAATAGTTATAGAAGCTAATTCATCTTCAGCAAACAGCTCTGTTTCAAGCACACTTAATAATTACTCACAAGTGTTAAGCGATTGGAAAACTGAGGGGTTGCGTGATGATTTAAATTTTTCACGAACATTTATACCAACTGAGTTTCGCTTTGAAGTTGGCTCCTTGACTTCAAACACTCATGATTATAAAGATTTTTCAGGGAGCAGTTTAATTTCTCGAGTTTATGATTTTTCGGAAGCTGAAGAGTTTGAAGTTGATGTTCTTGTCATTCAAACCGGGCTTTATCAGATTGGAATTGATTATTATTCTACTAGTACAACCATTAGAGATATTCAATTAGAAGTGGCAGTAAATGATGAGATTCAATATCATGAAGCAGGTCAAATTACTTTAAAAAACTTATGGGAAACACCTCATAAGTTTAACCTTGATCGCTATAAAAATGATATTATGCCAAAAGCAACTTTAAAAGAAAAATGGGTTAATGAATTTTTCAAAGACACTCCACGCTTACAGCCTGAAGACTTGTTTTTTAAATTAGATAGCGGGATTAATACAATTAAGATAAAACGTAATTATGGAACCCTTTTGGTAGGAAGACTTTTTGTGAGGTCAAAAGAAGAATTAATCTCTTATAAAGACTACTTAAAACAATACCCTAACCAAAACCCAGTTAATGATGTTTTAAAAACAGTAGAAGCGGAAAACCCTCTTTACCGCAATGATTTATCAATAAAATATGGCACCGATCGTCATCTCAAGGTGACACCGTTTGCCTTAATGGAAAATAAACTTAATATTATCGATGGTAATTCCTATAAAAAAGCCGGCCAAGCAATCGCTTATGAATTTGAAGTGGCTAAAGCTGGTTTTTACTATTTGACTTTTAAAATTAAGCAAGAAAAGGCTCACTCAAAAGTTTTCCGAACACTTTATGTTAATGGGAAAATCCCCTTTAAGGAAGCGAAAGAAATTGGGTTTAAGTCTGCGAGCAAATGGACAAATGTTACAATCGGTGATGAGATTAAAAATTATCTGATCTATTTAGAGAAGGGGATAAATGAGATTGCCTTAGAAGTTAACGCATCGCCATTTTTGGCGATTTATGAAACTGTTGAAAATGCAATGGCAAGCATCAATGAGCTCAGTTTAATGATTAAAAAACTTAGTGGTGGAGACACGAGTTCTGCTAAAGATTGGGAATTAGAAGAAAATATTCCTAATCTAACAACTACTCTAAACGATGTTGCTTATCAATTAGAATTGGCTTATGAAGAGTTGATTGCGATTAATGAGTCAAAGAAAAACACTGAAATTTTAGTGAATTTGAAAAAATCTGCTGAAACTTTGCGCTATTTTTCACGCAATCCAAATAAAATTCCCCATGAGATTAATAAATTTAGTGTTGGCAACAGTTCAATTTTACAAAAGTTAGGTTTAATTTTACCACTAATTATCGAACAACCTCTAGCCGTTGATAAACTTTATTTGCACAATAAGAATGCTAAACTTCCGAGCGTTAAAGCGAATTTTCTTCAAAGTTTTTGGATCGGAGTTAAACGCTTTTTCTTATCGTTTTTTTCAGATCGCTATGATGAGAAAGCAGATAAAGATGAAGTCGAGGTTTGGGTGAACCGCTCGCGACAATATGTTCATTTGATGCAACAGATGGTTGATGATGATTTTACAAAAAACACCGGGATAAAAGTGAAGATCTCAATTATGCCTAATGAAGACAAACTAATTTTAGCGACTTCTTCAAATACTCAACCCGATGTCGCTTTAGGTGTCGCAGGTTGGAGACCGTATGATTTCGCGATTAGAAATGCTTTGATAGATTTAACAAAGTTGCCTGGTTTTTACGAGGTAGCAAGTAATTTTGAACCTGGAGCGTTTGCTCAATTAATTTATCAAGAAGGAATCTATGGCTTACCTGAGACCCAAAACTTTATGTTATTGTTTTACCGCAAGGATATTTTAAACAATATTAGTATTGAAATTCCAGATACATGGCAAGATGTTCTTAACCTTTTGCCTGAACTGCAGCGCTATGGTTTAAACTTTTACAGTCCCCTTTCGACATCTACAGCGTTTAAAGCATATGTTCACACGATGCCCTTTATCAATCAGTTTGGAGGACAGCTTTATACTGCTGATTTATTGAAGTCCAATTTAACTGATCCCAATACAATTCTTGCAATTAATTTCATGTCTGAACTCTATACTATTTATAGTTTACCAGTAGAAGTGGGAAGTTTTTATAATCAATTTAGATATGGCACTTTACCACTTGGAATTGGTGATTTTGGGATGTATGTTCAACTACTTCATGCGGCACCTGAGATTGCTGGCTTATGGGATATTGCTCCGCTTCCTGGAGTTAAAGACAGCAATGATTTTGTCAATAGAAGTTACGATGGAGCATCAACTTCTGCAATTATTTTTAAAAACTCAAAAAAGATTAATCAAAGTTGGCAGTTTTTAAAGTGGTGGACAAGTCAGGAAGTTCAGCTCGATTATGCAGAAAATTTAATAACATCTTTAGGACCGGAGTATATGTGGAACACATCTAATGTTGCGGCATTTAAAGATTATTCTTGGGATGAGAATCATAAGCAAGTTATTTTGGAACAGTGGAAACATGTTTTCGATACACCAAAAACACCGGCAAGTTATATGATGGAAAGAGAAATCTCTAACATTTGGAATAAAGTTGTTTTTGATGGTGAAAACACAAGGATTGCAATCTCCGATTCAGAAATTATTATTGATAAAGAGATTACGAAAAAAATGATTGAGTTTAATTATATCAATCAGAAAAATGAAATTATCAAACCTTATCTTTTCCCAACTAAAGAGACAATTCTAAGGTGGGTGAGTGAAGATGAATGAACCTAAACGTTGGCTCACGATTTCAAGAAAACGAAAAATTAAAGATGAAATAACTGGCGAATTGTTTATTCTTCCTTATCTATTAGCCTTTTTAGCTTTTATTACAATTCCGGTTGCGATTGGAATTGTCTTATCGACAACCTATTTTAATTTATTAGAACCACCAACTTATATCGGTTTAAACAATTATATTGCGCTTTTTACAACCGATAGTGCCTTTATGCAGCAAATTGTCCCCAACACGATGAAATTCGCTTTAATTGCTGGTCCGATTGGTTATATTTTAGGCTTTTTACTCGCTTGGATGCTCGCTCAGATTCAGTCAAAACCGCGAACTGTCCTCGCCCTAATTATTTATTCACCTTCAATGACTGCTGGAGTAGCAATGTCGGTGATGTGGCGAATTATCTTCTCAGGTGATGAAAGTGGTTATTTAAATGCGCTACTTTTAAATTTAAATTTAATTGAGGCTCCGATTCAATGGCTAACTAATCCCAAATACTTGATGACAATTATGATTGTTGTTACTCTTTGGAGCAGTATGGGACTAGGATTTTTAGCGATGCTTGCGGGGCTTTTAAATATTGATCAAACATTATATGAAGCTGCTTACATGGATGGGATGAGCAATAAACTACAAGAGATGTTTTACATTACAATTCCTTCGATGAAACCACAGATGTTGTTTGGCTCTATTATGTCGTTAATTGCAACTTTTAATGCCGGCTCAATTGGAGTCGCTTTAAGTGGCCAAAACCCAACTCCCCAAAATGCGGGACAACTAATAGTCACCCATATCGATGACTATGGTTTCATTCGTTATGATATGGGATATGCAGCTACGATATCTGTAATTTTATTGGTGATGGTTTATATTTTCAGCCGGGTAGCGTTTAAATTATTTGGAGAAAAAGATTAAGATGGCAAAATTTAGAGGTACTGAGATCAATCCCAAAAATTTTCATCGTAGTCAAATCAAATACTATGTAGTCTTAATTTTGATGGCAATCTTTATGATGTTACCAATTGTCTACATTTTTAACCATGCCTTCAAGCCACTTGAAGAACTTTTTGCTTGGCCACCAAAATTTTTTGTTTCAAATCCAACTTGGAAAAACTTCTCGGAATTATTTAAACTATCTTCAGCTTCAGGAATTCCCGCTAGTCGTTATTTATTTAATAGTGTTATTATAACGTTAGTTGTTGTTGTAACTTCGATAGTGGTTGGCTCAATGGCTGGGTTTGCACTTTCAAAACTAAAATTTAAATTAAAAAAACCACTCTTGTTCGCTAATAATATCGCTTTGATGTTTGTTGGAACAGCAGTAGTTATACCGAAATATTTAATAATTGAAAAACTGGGCTTAATCGATACCTTTTGGGTTCATATTATCCCTGGACTGGCAATTCCAGTGGGCCTATTTTTAATTAAGCAATTTATCGATCAAATTCCTGACGAATTAATTGAAGCTGCAAAAATTGATGGTGCTTCAACTTTTAGAATTTATTGGAAAATTATTTTACCTTTAATAAAACCTGCAATAGCAACAATTGCGATTGTTTCATTTCAAGCAACTTGGAATGATGCAAGCGTTTCAACTAATTATGTAAACAGAGAAAGTTTAAAAACATTTGCCTTCTATTTACAGACTTTAACGACGCAAACAAATGTTGTTGCGGGGCAAGGAATTGCTGCTGCAGCGAGTTTGATTATGTTTATTCCTAACTTGATCATCTTTATTTTCTTGCAGCGTAATGTGATGAACACAATGGTTCACTCAGGAATCAAATAAGGAAGTGATGTTGTGAAAAGAGCAGTAAAACTAATAATAACCATTTTTATCGGAGCAATCTTTGTTCTGTTTTTGCCTGCAGTAAAAACTCAAGCAATAACTCAAGATTCAGCACCTTATAAAACATATACTCAAGGACCAAGCGGCCTGATTTTAACTCAAACCGCTTATGAGCCAACCGGAAACCTCTCGCTACAAGTCCAACTGGCAAACCCTGAAGACTTTTTTATTAAAGAAGGTTTCATTTATATTGCAGATACCGGCAACAAACGAATTGTTAAAGTTGATTTTCACGGCAATATCGATTTAGAAATAAGCAATTTAGAAAATCCAACTGGAATTTATGTCGATGAGTTTAATAATATATTTGTCGCTGATCCAGAGTTAAAGGCGGTTATTAAATACAATCAGTTAGGTGCTGAAATAACACGATTTTTAAGGCCAACTGAACCTCTTTTTGGTACTAAAACACCTTATCAACCACTAAAGGTCGTCTCTGGACCGCGTGATGTTTTATATATTGTTGGTGTCGGAAGTGTTGATGGTTTGATTCAACTCAATCAATATGGTGAGTTTTTAGGCTTTTTTGGCCCCAATGAAACGACTAAAACTTTTTTCGGTTTAATTGCAGATTTCTTTAATGTTAGATATGCGAGAAGAACACCAGTTTCAGCTGATAATCTAGCAATCGACAATCAAGGATCAGTCTATACAGTTAGTAAAACTCAATCGAGAAGAATTAAAAAGTTTAATATCTCTTCTAAAGTTTCATTTTCAATAGAACATGATTTAAATCTAAAAGATGTCAAAGTTAATAGTTTTGGCAATATCTACACTATTTCTGATCAAGGAATAATTAATGAATATGACAATAACGGTAACTTAATCTTTCAATTTGGGGCACTCGATCAAGGAACAGAGATTTTAGGAAAGTTTATTAATCCTGTTGCCCTTGAGCTCGATGCTAATAATAATATTTATGTCCTTGATAAAGGTAATAGTACCATTCAAATCTTAGCAAAATCACCTTTTGCAGATAAAATTCACCAAGGTTTAATCAATTATGCTGATGGAATTTATAATATTGATGAATGGCGAGAAGTTTTAAAGATGAATAGTTTCTTTTCGTTAGCTAATAAATCAATCGCAAACGCACTTTATCGCGACAATAAATATGATGAGGCGCTTTACTATTTTAAAATCGCTCAAGATAGAAATGGTTATTCTGAAGCTTTTTGGCAAGTTCGTTATGATTGGATGCAGGCCAATCTAGCCTTAATTTTTATTATTTTTATTGCTGTTTTTGCAATTTTAAAATCACTTAAGTATGTCGACCGTAAATATCAGATTTATCGCCCAATCAGATCGTTTGCTGGTTATGTTGGTAAACAAAA
Organism: Acholeplasmataceae bacterium; assembly: GCA_012522345.1. Lineage (GTDB taxonomy): Bacteria > Bacillota_I > Bacilli_A > Acholeplasmatales > UBA5453 > UBA5453. Next base: position 7,750 of record JAAYKO010000072.1, read on the forward strand.
GTTAGTCCGCGAGTCAAAATATATTTTTATGGTAATCAGACATCCTTTAGATACAACTTACGCCATTAAAAAGGAGAATAAATCTTCTTATTTAACTGCGACTTTAATTTATATTTTATTTGCGGCTTTAAGTCTTGCTTCTGCATATTTAACTGGTTTTATCTTTAATTATAATGATTTGACTAATTATAGTGTTTTAATCAACGTTTTAATTCAAGTAGGGTTAATCTTGCTTTTTGTAGTCGCAAACCACTTAATCAGTTCACTACAGTCAGGTGAAGGTTGGTTTAAAGATATTTATATCGGGATAGCCTACGCCCTTGCACCTGTAATATTAATGATAGTTCCGTTAGTAGTTTTATCGCATCTATTAACTTATAATGAAATTTTTATCTATGATGTTTTAAATCTTGTCGCTTGGTCATACACTTTTATTTTAATGATTATAATGACAAAAGAGATTCATAATTATAGTTTCAAACAACTGATTGTCAATCTCTTACTGACAATCTTTGCGATGTTAATGATTATTTTAGTGATGTTTTTAATCTATTTGTTAAGTTTGCAACTCTATGATTATGTTGAGAGTTTGATAAGGGAGGTTGTTTTGCGTGTCTAAAATAAGAAGAACTCTATTTGGAGTTATCGCTATTTTCCTCATTTTTATCTGTTATTCACTTTATGCATCACAGACTCCAAACTTAAATAATGATGTTGTTGGCGCTGATTATGAAATCTCAACTGATTACCAATTTAAAACCAACAGATATACTCAACAAGAAACCGATAATAGAATTGCCAACAATGAATTTATCGCGATGGCTAATTTCCGTTATTTAGGCGAAAACACTACGAGTAATCTTGCTCTTTATGTCGATGAGACTGATTTATCATTTGTAGTTGCTGATTTAACTACGAATTATCTTTGGTCATCAAAACCTGATTTAAGTTATTTAGAAGACCCTAATTCAGCACTTCATGAAGCAGACGATATTGGGATTACTCCTTTTGGTTTTAGAAGAATTAACTCGCCACTTGTTGTCTCCTATTATGTTGGAAATTTAAAACGCGATGAAGGGCTTTTCGACTCTCTTGGATCAAGTTTTACTTACGAGGAGTTAAGCGGTTCAAAAGTAGGTTTTGAAGCGAAAATTACTTTTGCGACATCTAAAATAAAATTAAAGTTGCTTGTTTATCTTGATGCTAATGGTCTAAATGTTGAAGTGCCAGTTGACTCAATTGAAGAAACTTCAACCCAAAAGATTTCAAATCTAACTATATACCAATACTTTGGAGCAACTAAAAATGAAAGAATTCCGGGTTATGTGTTTGTCCCAGATGGGATTGGCGCTTTAATTAGATTTAATAAAAGGTTTAAAGGAGCTTATAATAAAAAATATTACGGTACTGATTTAGGCAGTATGCAACCAGAGATGGCTGAGCAACCGCTTTTTGCTAATCTCTATGGAATGGTTCATGGCATCGATCAAAATGGTTTTATTTCAATTATTGAACGAGGTTCAGCTTACGCTAATTTAATTTCTATCTCAGCGGGAACAGAAGATGATTTTAACCGGACATTTGTTTCTTTTGATTATCGAGTTATTTATACGCAATATTTAAATGCGCGCAAGACAAGTAGCGTTAAAATGCTCCAAGAACATTTTAATAATTATGACATTAAATTGGTTTATAAGTTTTTAAACAACAATGAGGCCAATTACCTTGGAATGGCAAAGGAGTATAAAAACTATTTAAACTTAAACGAAAATAATACTGATTCTGAGATTGGACTTCATTTAAACGTTTTAGCTGCCGAAAACAGACAAACCCTTTTCGGTAAGCAAACATTTAGTATGACTTCAATAAATCAACTTCTAACAATTCTTGAAACTTTAAATGATCGAGGAATCAGCAATCTTGATGTTACTTATCATGGTTGGGCGAATATCGGTTTTTCAAACAGCAACTTGCGATATAAAAATCTCAATAAAAAAATTGGTTCAACTAACGATTTAGCGATTTTAGCTGAAAGTTCTTTGGCTAATATCTATTTTTCTGCTGATTATACTCATACTTATATAAATGCCAAAGGATATTCTTCAAAAGATGTTTTACAAACTATTAGCCAAGAATACATTAAAATTGCAGATGATAAATATTTAATTAAAGTTGATCATGCCTATAAAATGTTGGTAGCTGACTATTCAAAATTCCAAAAATACGCAATAGAAAATCTTGATTTTCTAGCACTTTCTAATGAACTAGCAAGTGATTTTGCCGGGAAAGGTTTAAATAGAGAAGAAGCGATAGAACAACTACAAGCATTTTTAAGTATCGCTAGCAAGAGTGCGATTAGAAAACCTTTTAGCTTTTTCTGGGATGCTGATGTGATTTATGATATTCCTTTATACAGTTCTAATCAAACTAAGTTTAGCGACACTGTCCCCTTTATTCCGCTGGTTTTAGAAAATAAAGTTGCCTACAGTAGAGCAAGTAATTTCTTTTCCAATACTCAAAATGAAATTTTAAGAATGATTGACTACAATATTTATCCTTCCTTTTATTTAACTCACAACTCGCCAAACTTACTTTTAAATACTAAAAGTGAACATATCTATACTTCAGCATTCAGCGATTGGGAAGCTGAAATTAAAGACCAATATAACTACATCAACGATGCTTTAGCTGCTGTTGTTGGTGCAAAACTTACGACAAGAACGATTTTAGATTTGGGTTTTGTAAAAAACAGTTATGATAATGGTGTTACAATCTATATTAATTATTCTCAAAATCACTATTCTGATGGCAGCACTAGTGTTGCTCCTCAAAGTTATGAGGTGGTAAAATGAAGAAAAAATGGTTAACTAATAATTGGTTGTTTAAAAAAAGCAATCGGGAAATTATTCTCTTTAATTGTCTAAAAATTAAAATTACAAACAAAAGAAGAAAAGCTTTAATCGGTTATCTGTTTATTTCAATTTGGATTATTGGCTTTTTATGGTTAGCTGCATATCCGCTTTTTATGTCTTTAATTTATAGCTTTCAAAAAGTAATTATTTCTGGTGAACGCGGAGTTGTGACTTCAAATATCATGTTTGACAACTATATTGCAATATTTTCTCAAGATTTAGAGTTTTTAAATCACTTACAAGAGTTTGTGGTGCAACTACTACTTTATATTCCAATTATTTTAGTTGTTTCAATGATTATTGCCATGTTATTGAATCAAAATATAAAATTGAGAGGCTTTTTTAGAGCGATTTTCTTCCTCCCAGTAGTCATTACGTCAGGACCGGTTATTAATGAGCTTTTAAGCCAGGGTGCTGGAACAATCCCGCTTATTGAAAGCATGGACATTTTAGCGACAACGAGCAGCTTTTTGCCTGCATTTCTCGCAGGACCGCTGGCCTCATTGTTTACTGAAATAATAATGATATTATGGTTTTCTGGTGTTCAAATTGTACTTTTCTTAGCTGGACTTCAAAAGCTCAATAAAGAAATTTATGAAGCGGCGGAAATCGATGGAGCTTCATCTTGGGAAGCATTTTGGAAAATTACTCTACCTAGTATGAGAAACATTATCTTTGTTGCTGCAATCTATACTACTGTAATGCTTGCAACATTTTCCAATAATAAAATAATCCGTTATATCCAATCTTCAAATGTAATGTTTAGTAGTGATAAAGGTTTTGGCTACTCGAGTGCTTTAGCTTGGATTTATTTTGCGGTAATAGTTATTTTATTGTTAGTAATAGTTCTTATTTTAGGCGAAAGAAAAGAAAAACGAGTTAAGAATAAACAAAAAAGGCGGCGAGATAGATGAAAAACAGAAGTAAAAAAATCAAACGCTTTTTATTCGGATTTAAATTGACAGATGGCTTTCTCTTTATTTTGTTAGTTTACTTTTTGTTGATAATTATTGGTTTTGTCTATTTATATCCTATTCTTCATATGCTTAGCTATAGTTTTCAAAGTTTAAGTGATCTCTTAAACCCGATGGTAAACAGAATTCCAAGTAAACTTTATTTTAATAACTATAAAGAAGCTTTTATTACGCTAGATTACTTTAAAACCTTAGGGATTAGCTTATCTGTTACACTGCTGCCAGCAGTCATTCAAACGATTGTTGCCTCACTTGTTGGTTATGGTTTTGCGAAATATGAATTTCCGCTTAAAAAAATGTGGATGGCTTTACTTGTTGCTACATATATTATTCCTCCTCAAGTGACAATGATACCTAAGTATGTGCTTTTTAATGATATTAAAATATTATCGAAAATTTGGTCAATAATCTTGCCAGCAACAGTGGGACAAGGGTTAAATTCAGCAATCTTTATTTTAATTTTCTATCAATTTTACCGGATGATTCCACCGGTTCTAGACGAGGCAGCATCAATCGATGGAGCGAGCAGTCTTAGAATCTATTTTAAAATTGCTGTCCCACTTTCAATTCCGACTTTTGTTACAGTGTTCTTATTCTCTTTTGTTTGGTATTGGAATGAAACTTATATTTCAACACTATTTTTAGGTAATAAAGTTAAGACATTGCAAATGATGTTGGCGACCTTTGTTTCTGAATACACATCTAGATTTGGAAGCGGTCAAGCAGATTATGTCAATGAAGCGATTAAAATGGCAGCAACAGTTTTAATTATTTTGCCGATGCTAATTGTCTATTTTGTTTTACAAAGGCAATTTGTTGAAGGCATTGATAGGGCAGGTATAACTGGTGAATAAATTTAAAAGGATTATAATTTTTATAATTATTGTTATAGCAGGAGTCTTTTTAACTGGTTGTAAAGAAAAGCAAAAAGACTTAAGTGTTATTTTTGAAGAACAAAGGCTCGCTTTTAATTATTTTTGGGAAACAAGTAACACGACTGAAAACTCTCCTGGCTATGGGCTTGTTAGAGATCGTTACAGCGGTAATCCTAGTCTCTCAAGTATCGCAGCGGTTGGTTTTGCGTTAGCAGCCTTACCTATTGGTGTAAAAAACGAGTGGATTACTTATCAAGAAGGAGAAGAGCGAGCTTTAAAAACGCTGAATACTGTTTTAAATCTCGAAACTACTAACGGTTTTTATTATCACTTTATCAATATTATTACAGGAAAACGTTCACCAAATAGTGAGGTTTCAATTATCGATACAGGACTTTTAGTTGTCGGGGCAATTGTTGCTGGTGAGTATTTCCAAGGTGAAATCTTAAATCTTGCAGAAAGAATTTATTTCGCCATTGATTGGTCTTTTTATATTGATCGAAGTAAAAATATGTTTTATATGAGTTATAGTCCTGAAAAGGGATTTAGTGGAGCTTGGGATCATATTTCTGAACAATTAATTTTATATGTGCTTGCGGCAGGTTCGCCTTCACACCCCACCGATGATTCACTCTACAAGAAGATGAAACAAATAATGAATAACTCTTATTTGACAACCTATCAATCGACAACTGATTCTAAACTAAGTGTCAATAAAGCGTTTTATTCGACATATAACGGTTCTTATTTCCAATATTTATTTTCTCACGCTTTTATCGATTTTAGAAATTTAGTTGATTATGAAGGGACAGATTGGTTTAAAAACTCTCTTTTAGCAACTAAAGCTCACTATGCCTATGTAATTGATCAAAGCGATAAATATAAAACCTATAATAAAAATAGTTGGGGACTTTCTGCCGGTGATGGACCAAATGGTTATAAGGCTTTTGGGGCAATGCCTGCAAAAAACAATATTCATAATGGCACAATCACACCTTATGCCGCTATTTCTGCGATTGTCTTTTTAGAAGATAAAGCGTTAGACGCTGCAAACTATTTTGCTCAATTCCCTGAATTATGGGGCCAATATGGTTTTAAAGACAGTTTTAATTTGGGCCCTTATAATAGTTTATATAATCCCACAATAGCTAGTCTAACACCTTGGTTTGCCCAAGATTATATAGGTATTGACAAGGGGATTACGCTTTTGATGATTGAAAATTACCGCAGCAGTCTAGTTTGGGATTGTTTTATGAGCAATGTCTATGTTAAAGATGGCCTTGTAAAATTAGGCTTTAAAAACAACTGAAAAAATATTTCTACTCTTGAAAAATTAAGCGCTTTCGTTTATAATAAGGTTGTAAAGTTTATCGAAACGTTTCGATAAAATAGATATAATTAATTATTTGACAAATTAATCTAACATTTATTGTTTTTGTTATCAGTAGCAAAGGAAGTGATGATTATAAAAGGTGTTTTATGAAAAAAATATTCAAAATCTTTTTTTGAATGGATTAAGGTAATTTTAAAGTTAGCTTTTTAGTTAATAGAAAACGAAAGGAGAAAAAGCATGAAAAAAAGAATACCTTTGTTGCTTTTAATGTTGTTAGGACTAGTTTTAACTGCTTGTGGAACTAAAACAGTAAAACCACCTGAACTCTCTGGAATAGAACCAGTAGAGATTATGGTTGGTGATGATTTTGATCCGCTCGATGGTGTTGCTGCAACCGATGAAAAAGATGGAAACATTACAAGTAAAATCGTTGTTGAAGGGACCGTTGATGTAAATAAAGCTGGTGTTTATGAATTGGTTTATAAAGTTAAAAACGCTGGTGGGAAAGAAGCAAAGAAGACTAGGTTTGTTACTGTTAAGGCTTTGGGTGGTTTAGTAAATGGTGACTTTAGTGAGGGCCTAGAAGGCTGGGATTATTGGGTAAATGATACCCAAGATGTAGATGCTGAAGTTACTGTAGTCAATAAAGAGGCAGTTGTAAACATTATTGCTCAAGCTGCTGGAGAAGGTGGACTTGATAATAACTGGTGGGATGTTCAACTCAAACAGACAAAAATTTCATTCGAGAAATTTGAATCATTAAAACTTGTCTTTACTGCAAGAGCAGAAAATCCCCGTAAAATGATGGTCAATCTTCAAGGTGGTGGACTAGAACCTAAAGCTATCAATGATTATATGGTAAGTTTAACTACTGAAGATCAAACTTTTGAGATTGAGTTTTTTGGTAAAACTGCAGCTGTTGATGCTGAACTACAATTCGCTTTAGGAACCTTCTATAAAGTTGAAGATGTCCCTGAAGATCAAAAAACAGTCTTAGGGAAAGTCTATATTAGCAATGTTAAAATAGTTGCCGGTCCAGAACTTGAAAACCAAGCACCAACTCTTACTGCTGTTGATGTGCTACTTAAAGTTGGCGCTGAAAACTTTTTAACTAAACAAGGCGTAGTTGTTGATGATGACCGCGACGTTTTAACGTTAGATGATGTAGTTGCTACCGATATTACTGATGGTAAAAAATTTAAATTACCTGCTGAAAAAGGAATTTATACATTTAAATTTTCTGTAACCGATTCTGGAGGATTAACAACTGAAGTAACGAGAAAAGTTGTTGTTGCAGATGCCTTTGATATTCCACCGCTGGATAATGTTGATGAAAATGGCATTCCTGTTGGTTGGATTGTTTGGCATGAAGAAACCCGCGGCGGTTTAGAAGTAAGTGCTGAAGATGGAGTAGTTGAAATTGAAATTACTAAAGTTGGCGATAGTGATGATTTAGGTGATATTTGGGAAAACCAATTTAAAGTAATGGACTTAGCCCCATTTAAGGGTGTTTATACATTATCGTTTTATGCTCGTGCTAATGATCCAAGACCAATGGTTGTCGCAATCGAAGGCGATGGCGGAATTGGACTTGAAAACGAAAAACATGTAGTTAATTTAACTTCAAACTGGGAGTTATATACTATTGATGTTGAAGTTGATAGCGATGGGAAATTAGCTAACCGTAATCTTCAGTTCTGGTTTGGTAACATGGCTAAAGAAGAAGGTTATACTGCGGCTGATAATGTTTTAACCAAAGTTTATCTTTCTGATATTAAAATTGGCCAAGAAGAAATTGAAGTTGACTTAGGCGGAATCGTTAACGGTAAGTTCTCCAATGGATTGTTTGGTTGGTTTACTTGGTATAATGACAGTCAAGATGTTGATGTAGAATATAGTGTAGTTGATGGCGTAGCTGTAATTAACATTAAAGAACAATCTATCTTAATGGATAATAATTGGTGGGATGTTCAAATTGGTCAAAGATCAATCACTTTCGAAGATGGACAAGCATTAAAACTCGTCTTTACTG
>JAAYKO010000073.1 GCA_012522345.1 Acholeplasmataceae bacterium
CCCTCTTGATTTTTCGCTTTTCAATCCGCTTCTAGCGACTATAAATGAAACAGAAGAAACAACTTTACTCGAATATCAAGGTGCTTATTTTAATCTCGATGCAGGATTCATTTTAGCGAAAGAGAAAATGGTCTTGATGTTTGGAGATGAATATTTTTATCCAGGCTTTTATTTTAAAGCTGAACCAGACCAAAATGTTCTAGATATGCTAGCGGCTTTGGAGGCAGCAATTGATGATGCTGCTCTTGATGAGATTGTTTTTTACTATCCTTATGACTACGCTAGAGTTCAAGACATCAATACGATGGAAGAAGATATCGTTTTTGTAGTTTATTATAGTTCTGGAATTTCAAAGCTAATTACTTTAGGAGAACTGAAAACTTCCGGTCAAGTTGATTATATTTTACCGAGTGCAGAAAATGACTATACTTTTACAATGATTATTGATGGCGAAGCTGAAATAGATGAAAACTTTTTATTCTATGATAGTAATCTCGGTTTAGTCGCTTATTTCGAGGATATCGACGAGCTCCATTATGTAGCTGAATTGGAAGAACTTCCCGCCTTAGATGATATTGATTATCAAACTTTAATTGGCTGGCGTCTTTCTGAACAAACAATTTTTTCAACAATTGCTGAGTTAAAAGCGTATCAAACAACTAAAAAAATTATTTATTTAGACGCGAAAAGTGAACTCTTTGATTTTGAAATTATTAAACAGTCTTGGCTTGAAAACGACTACTTAAAAATGTCTGGTGTTTCAAATGATATTATTTATGATTTTGAAAATAATTTATGGTCTGTTTCAACTTATTACGGCCGCGATATGGCACTCCAGTTTACTGATGATTACTTAATAGTTTGGGATGAAGAGATATATTATGAAATTCCATTAGAAAATTTCAATTTTGAATCCTTCTATTTTTCAATTGTCGACTATCATTTTTCCGCCCTTAGCAATTTGTATCATGAAGATGTTAGAGCTCTGTTCATCGTTCAACAACTTTTAAATAATCAATTTGAAGTGTTAGAGAAAAGATCTAATCATTTTATTTTTGAAACTGAAATTTATCTCTATATTTTTGATGAGGGATTTGCAATTGAGCACGGTTGGAACCATAATTCCTTCTTCTTTATTGAAGATGCAACATTTGACTTGCCTGAACAAAACTATAATTATCAATACACTATTGAAAACAACCTTGAGTTGAATAATTTGATTATTAAGAGTCAATACGATAATCCTTATATGTTTCAATCTGATTTGGCTTATACGTTTGATGGTTATGTATTTGATGAATATTATTTAATTGTTGCTGGAAATCCTGTTCTTGATCAACCATTTAATCCTTATGATAATGAGGAAAACGAGGTTGAATTATATGCCGTTTATATCCCTCTTGTTAGTCCGCTTACAGCTTTAGAGAAGTTTTTTACTACTGATAAATTTATTTTAGAAAGTTCTTCCACAACTTTCCAAGTTGAAAGAGGCAAGAAAATTCATGTTTACCAAGATGAGAACTTAAAGTTTGCTCTTGATTTAGAAAGCGGCACCAATTATCGTGTCTATGATGGTACTTTATTTGAGGTCCTGGATGCGGATAGTATTTTTAACTTGTTAGATTTTTTTGATTCACTTGTAGATGATGAGTTTTCCTTTAATCGAATAAATTCTTATTATTATGATACTTATCCACCTTTTTATGGTGTTTATCATTTTGAAATAAATGTAGCTAAAGACTATTTAATATTACTTGTCGAATCTTTAAATTATGATGGTTCTCATTATCAATTCTCTGATGCTGAGTTTAGTTTTGCTGATCTCGGTTCCTATCCAATTGATACTGAAAAAATTTCAGTTATTACACCTTCATCCTATTTTTCGTTTTTGAATGTTGATGACTTCGAATGGGCTTTATGGTTTGATATTATTTATAATACTGGGATTGAATATCGCTATTATTATGATGAGTTTATCGATATGTTTGATGCTAGCCTTGAAGAAGAAGATGGTGAGTATAAATTTAGGTTTCAAATTGATGGGACTGATTATCTGGTTGACTTTGAAGAAAGCAATCTCACTATTTATGATAGTCAAAAGGATGTTGTAGTGATCTTTGAGGAACTAAACGAGTTTTATTATTTAAGTGATTTAACTGAACTCCCAGTGCCTCAAGCTGAAACTGTTTCTTTCTTTCAATTTTCTTACTGGGTAGATAGAGCTAACGGAAATCCTGCAACTATTGAATATTTAAATAACAATTATTCAATTGGTGAAGTTGCGTACTTAGATGGCTGGTATGAATATTTGATGCTCGATCAAGCAATTGATGTTCTTGGAAATAATGGTGGTGTTAATTTCGTGTCATCTTATAATTATTACTCTTATGAAGGTTATTACGATTTTGAAGATGATCAATTTTTAATTGTTAAAAACACTAATAATGATCTTTTAACTATTACTTTCGAAGCTGATTTTGTAATAATTGAAGATGGAAATAACTACCTTAAATTCGCTAAAGATAAATTTGTCTTAGAAATCGAACAATACTATAGTATAGAAATCAAATACTTCGATGATCTGTTCAATGATCTTCTCGCCTTAAGAGATGTTTTACTCGGCGATTATGAGATTATATATACTGGCTGGTACTATGAACTTTCAAATGGTTTTACGTTTGAAGTTTATTATGATTATCTCGAAGTAAATACTCTTTGGGGCTACTTTAATTTAATGATTGAAAAAACAGTTATTGAACCACCTGTCTTTGATGATGAATTTAATTTCTATTTTACAGTCGCCAATAACATTAACGACGAAATAATTATCTTTAATTCGGATTTCGCTGACACTTTTGACAACAATTTCTACTTTTTGATTCCAGAACACGATTTTGTTGGTTATTATTTCTATGATGAAGAAGGTAATCCCGACTTTGATAATCTTGTTACAATGTGGGAAATTGAATTAGGTGCAACTTCGATTTTTGCCAATTATAATTAAATTAAGATTTCACTATTAGGCTGCTAATTATGCAGCCTTTTTTTTCTTAATAATGACATCTTAAACATTGTATACTTAATGATAAAATGCTATAATATAGTAAAGAATAACATAATTATTGAATTAGGAAATAACTTTAGTTTGAGAGGGAATTATAATGAATAAATTTACTAAACGATTATTGAGCATTTTACTGATTGGACTGAGTTTTGTTTTTCTTGTAAGTTGTGGAAAAAAAACTTATTCTTTAACTTTGCCAAATGAGATTTCTGCTAACTACAGCGATTTAACTAGCATCGCTGCCAATTCAGAGATTGTATTAACAGTTCACGAACCTGAAGCTAAACTTTTAGATAAATTAGTCATCAACGGCAAAACTGTCCTTGTTACTAATAATACTTACAGCTTTATTATTAATGGTGATACAACAGTTGAAGTTAGGTTTAAAGATGAGTTTCCCCATTACAGCTTAACTCTGCCAGAAAATGTTTCTGCTGATGTTGTTAATTTAAAAAAAATAAAAGAAAACAGTGAAGTGGAACTAACGGTCAGCGTTCCGCGTAAAAAAGAACTTGATTATTTGAAGATTAACGGTATCATTATTAAACCACAAACTAACACTTATACATTTTTCATTACAAGCGATACTGTTGTTGAAGTTTCTTTTTGCGACCCGGAAGGCTGGAATGAAGCAACTTTTGAACAAGTGGTCTCCTTTTTTGCGACAGTTGATGAAGAACTGATTCGACCTGGAAATTTAAAAGTGACTTTAAATAGCGATCAAGAGGCAGGTTATCTCAACGGGATTTTCACTTTAGATGAAGATTTTGAAGTCAGTTTTTCTAAAGGAGAAGTCTCAGCATTTTTAATTGATGAACAAATAGTAGTTAATTATTACAGTGATGAAACTTTTGTTTATGCTGAACAGACAACTCTTGATTTAACTGGGAATCCTATCGACAGTAAAAAGGATGTCTATTTATTAAATATTGGCTCGAATATCTTTGAGCTCTTTGGCTCAGAATTAGACTTTCTTCCACAAGGAAGTCCCTTAATTGGTGCTTTATTAGGTTTGCTTTTTTCTAGTAAAATTGGTGACCTTAAAACTAACTATGAACTTTTAAACTTGATTCGCTTCGAGACTAAAGCTGAACTCTTTAAAATAGTTCTTTCCCTTGATAAAGCAGATTTAATCAATTTTTTGGATAAAGAAAACAATCTCAGCGAGCTTTTAGAACTAATCCCTGATTTAGTTGAATTAAGTGATGAGTTTAGTCTTGAGATTGAAATTGTCTTTAAAAATGGTGAGTTTCACGAACTAACAATTTATTCTTCGACGACTTTAGATGAGGAACTCGTCGAGTTTGATGGTTCTATCGAATACACCGAAGAGTTGATTACCCCACCTGCTGATTTAGCTGAATATGATACAGCAAGTGTTGAACCGATAACATATCAAATCCATTTTGGTGCTTTGCAAGCGGAAGAGATTACTATTAGTAAAAATATTGCGGAAACTTTGATTGCAGAATTTGGGGCGGACACTGAGGTTATTGAACTTTTAGAATTGTTTAGCAATTCCTTTGTGTCGGGTTTTTATACTGATTCCGATTATCAAAACAGCCTCACTTTTGGCGATTTATTGACCGATGATTTAAATATTTACATTGAATGGAAAACTAGTTCTTAAAACTTTTCAATTATCGCAAATATTACATAATAAAAGTCTGAGATGATAGAGTTTTTAAACTGCTGTCATCTTTTTATTTTTATAGTGCATCTTAAGTGATTCTCTAGCAAAAAAGGTATATAATCAAGATGAGAAATGATTGACAATAAAGGAGGTTTAATCATGGCTAAAAATAAAGATTTTTTCAAAATAGTTCCTAAGGCAATGCAAATTATGATCAAGATGGAACAATATATTAAAGAAGAGTCAACAATCGATCCACTTTTATATGAGTTAATTAAAACTCGAGCATCACAAATCAATGGCTGCGCGTATTGCCTAGATATGCATACTAAAGATGCCTTAAAAATAGGCGAAACAAGCCAAAGATTGTTTTTATTAAGTGCTTGGCGCGAAACAAGTCTCTTTACAGATAAAGAAAAGGCTGCTTTAGAACTTACAGAGCAGGTTACCCAAATATCACAGGTTATTATCGATGAGGATCTTCATGATCTGGTTTTAAAACATTTTACCGAAAAAGAATTTGCTGATTTGATTATTATTATCAATCAGATTAATGCTTGGAATCGAATCAATATTACAATGTTAAATGATATCGATCATAGCTATTAAAAATAGTCGGCAAAAAGCTCTAGTTTACTAGGGCTTTTTATTTTTTAGGTTTATTGACTGAACAACAAAAAAGTGTTAGAATTGTTAAAAATGGGGGATAAAAAAATGAAAATGATTTCTTTTTACAATGGTTATCAAATACCACAACTAGGTTTGGGAACATTTTTGATGAGTCCTGAACAAGCAGAAGCGACAGTTATTGAAGCAATCAAGGTTGGCTATCGTCATTTCGATACTGCTCAGATGTATCAAAATGAAGTTGCGATTGGAAATGAACTTAAAAAAAGTGGCCTCAAGCGAGAAGAATATTATTTAACTACTAAACTTGGCAACCATCATTCGGTTGAAGTAACAAAGAAGAAAATCGAGCAATCATTAAAAGATTTAAAGACTAACTATGTTGATCTTTTTTTAATCCATTGGCCTAATCATGATTTAGAGATTAACTTAAGAACTTGGCGAGTAATTGAAGAATACTATAAAAAAGGTGTTTTCAAAGCGATTGGAGTTTCTAACTTTACCCGTTATCAAATGGATAACTTATTAGAAAAAGCGGTGATTAAACCGATGGCCAACCAAATTGAAACCCACCCTGCTCTATCCCAAGTTCCAACAAAAAAATATTTAGATGAACGCGAGATTAGATTAATTTCCTACGCACCTTTAATGCGAGGTCATTTTAACGAGAGTCCTTATTTTGAAGTTTTAGCGGAAATCGCAAATAACCACAAGGCCACAATAGCGCAGATTGCGATTGCTTGGGGGTTAAACAGAGAGATTATTATGATTCCTAAGACTGTAACAAAAAGTCGCTTAATTGAGAACTTTGCGGCAAGAAAGATTGTTTTAACAGCTAATGAAATGGAGCAGATTTTCGCTTTGAATCGTGGCCGAAGATACTACACAGATCCCGCTAACACAATTCATGGAGATCTACTTGAATAAAAAAAACCACAGGCGTGGTTTTTCTTTTAATTTAACTCATAACTGGCGTAATACCGCCATCTATTATAATGTCTGCGCCGGTAATAAAACTAGCTTTTTCACTTGCTAAAAAGGCTACTAGATTTGTGATGTCTTCCGGTAAGCCAATTCTTTTTGCTGGGGTTGCAGCAATTAGTTGTTCAATTAAGGCGCGGTTTTTTTCCATTTCTTTTTCAACCATTGGAGTTTTAATTGCTCCCGGTGAAATACTATTGATTCTAACATCTTTTTGCCCCCACTTGCTAACTTCTAGTTTCGGAATTTGAGAAACACCTAATTTACTCCAACCATAGGCAATAGAAGTGTTTTCAGTAAGTGGTAAAATCTTTGGAAGAAAATCTTCTTTTGTCGGCTCTTTTAATAGTTCAATGATATCCTTACTTGCTGGTGTTGTATGAGCTGTAATCGAGGCTGTTAAAGTAAGAGAACCACCTTTTTGCGCATAATCATATAAAGCAGCGAGCAACCTTTTAGTACCAATTAAATTGATTTTATAAATTAACTCACTGTTTTGCATTGATTCACTAACGCCTGCAAAGTGAAGCAAATGTTTAAATCCTCCCTGTTTTTTGACATATTCAACAAGCTTGTCTAGATCTTGGTCTAAAGTTATGTCAAACTTTAAAACATCTATTTCTCCGGTTAATTCACTTTTAACCGCATTTAGTCTATCGATTGAAACATCGAGCAATAAAAGCTTTCCCTTGCCCGCAAAATGTTTAGCTGCATCTAGTCCCATCCCACCTGTGGCACCAGTAATAATATATAAATCATTCATTGTTTGTAACTCCTTTCAAGCTAATCTTTAGCTCACCTTTATTATATAATAAAAGAGGGTGAGAATCTAAAAATATGATAAGCCTATTAGCAGTTTTTTTAATTGGTAAAATTGAACTTTTGTCGCTTAAAATTTTAAGGAAAAATGATTAGATTTTAAAAAAAAGATAAAAGATTTGAAAAAATTAGTTATTTTTGTTCTTTATTGTTATAATTAATTATGGAGGTAGTAAAGATGAAATTAGATCCAATTTATCAAAAATTAATGGAAAGTTTTGGCATTTCAAGCCGAGAAGAAGCGATTAAAAAAATTTTTAAAGCAGAGATTTCTAAATATCCAGAATATGAAATTGTTTCTGATAATTTAGGTAGCATTTTCGCTTATAAAAAAGCCCCTAATCCTGATGCTAGAACTGTAGTGGTGGCTGGACACATGGATGAAGTTGGTTTAATGATTTCTGAGATACGCCAAAATGGGGCGATTAAAGTCATCCCAATCGGTGGTCAAAATGCTCTCGTCTATCTTTCGCAAGTTGTCTTTGTCCAAACAGAAGATAAACAAATTCCAGGAGTTATCGGTGCGATTCCACCTCATATCAGGAAAGATCAACCGGTCAGTTTTGCAGATTTAATTGTCGATGTTGGCTTAAAGTCTCGCGATGAAGTTTTAGCTCAAGGGATTGAAATTGGACAAATGGTTCTTCCAAAAACACCTTTTTTATATACTGTAGATCAAACGAAAGTTATCGCTAAAGCTGTTGACAACCGTTGGGGCTGTGCGATGGCAATTGAATTAATTCGGGATTTAGCTTCTAAAGAGTTTGAGTTTAATTTAGCAATTGGTGCGACCGTCCAAGAAGAAGTGGGACTTCGGGGTGCGGGAACAATAACTTTTAAACTTAAACCTGATATGTTTATCGCTCTTGATGCAAGTCCTTTAAATGATATCAATGATCCTCACGCAATCGGAAAGATGGATGAAGGCTTTTTAATTCGTTTATATGATCCTTCAAATATTATGAAGCCATCACTATTTAAATATTTTAAAGATCTCGCTAAAAAACATGAACTCAAGCATCAAATTTATTTCTCAAAAGGTGGTACTGACGCGGCAAGAGCTCTTACAACAAGAGAAGGAGTAGTCGCCACAACAATCGGACTTCCAACGAGATATATTCATTCAACGGCCGCGATGTTTAGTTTAAAAGATCATCAAAGTGCCCATCAGATGATTAGAGTTTTACTCAATGATTTATCAAATGAGATTATTGATTATCTTAAAACCAACTAAATTTATCGTTTGATAAAAGTGATTTAAAAGCGTATAATAAAACTATCTTAAGGGACCTAAATGGCCTAAAAAGGAGAAAATTATGAGAAACAAAAAGATTTTAAATTTAACGCTTTTTTCAACTTTTTCAGCAATTATTTTGCTAATTGGACTAATTCCAGAAATTGGCTACATTACCTTTATTCCTGGCATTGCCAGTATTACAATCGTCCATATTCCAGTTTTAATTGGGATAACTCTTTTACCGCTTTCTTATGCGGCAGGACTGGGGCTGATGTTTGGCTTAACTAGCTTTATCGCCTCCTTTATTTATGCAAAATCAACCTTTGATTATGCTTTTCAAAACCCTTTAATTTCAATTTTACCAAGAATTTTATTTGCGGTGATTGCTTTTTTAGTAATCAATGGCTTAAAAAAACTTTTAAAAAACATAAAACATAGTGAAATCTACGCTTTTACAATCGTTAGTCTTGTTTCAATTGTCTTTATGCTTTTTGTTGCAGAAGGGCTGCTTAAATTAACAAATTGGGAGCGGATTTATGTCTATTTAGGGGTGCTTATTATTACAGTAGTTTTACTGTTTTTATATTATCTTTTCTTGCGTACACCCACTCACCGTAAACTCGCCTATATTCCAACTTCTTTTATTGTTTCAAGTTTAATTCATTCGTTACTTGTTTTAACGTTGATTGCTTTATTTAAACCAACAGCCTACGGTGATAATCCAGATCTCTTTGGCCTAATCCTTGCTATTTTCTCATCTAATTCACTCGTTGAAGCCTTGGCCGCAATTTTAATTGGGACTCCAATCGTAGTCGCTTTACATAATGTAATAGAAATCGAGGAATTAAAATGATTATCATGTTTGATGTCGGTAATACCGAACTTAAAATGGCTCTTGCCAAAAATAATAAAATTATTCATAAATACCGTTTTTCAACAAATCCTAACTTAAGCGATGATGAAATTTATTTAAATCTTTATAATTTAGTTAAAGATTACACTTTTACTCATTTTGTAGTCGCAAGTGTCGTTCCAGATATTACTTATAAACTCAAGGCAATCGCAAAAAAACACTTTTTCCTTGAACCACTTATTTTAGAAGTTGGAACTAAAACAGGTCTGAAAATTAATGCCGATAATCCACTTGAAGTCGGTGCTGATATTGTCGCTTGTTCAGTCGGTTCGTTTCAAGTAGCAGAAAAAGCTTTAGTTGTTGATTTAGGAACCGCAATTAAATATTTATATGTTGCCAATAACACTTTAACAGGTGTCGTAATTAGTCCTGGCATTGAGATTAGTTTAGATGCTTTAACAAGTAATACCGCTTTACTGCCTAAAATAGATTTAAAAGTTCCAAAAAAGATTTTAGGTACCAATACAGTAAATTGCATGCAGTCAGGAGTTGTTTTTGGCACTGCAGCTCAAATTGATGGTTTAATTGAAAGAATAAAACTTGAAGTTAACTCTGATTTTAAAGTAATTATTACCGGTGGTTTAGCTGAACTGATTTTGCCTGTTTTAAAAACGCCTACAATTTATAAACCTTATTTAGTTTTTGAAGGTTTATTAGAAATCTTAGCTAAAAATATTTAAAGGAAGGGTTTTATGGCTTATTTAAAGATCTATCAGGAGTGGTTAAATGAGCCATCCTTAGAGAAAGACTTAAAAGAACAATTAAAAGCACTGAGTAAAACCGAGATTAAAGAAGCTTTTTATCAAGATCTCAAGTTTGGTACTGCAGGAGCGCGCGGTCTGATGGGAGTTGGCACGAATAGATTTAATATTTACACGATTAAAAGACTTAGTTTAGGGTTTGCAAAATATATTAAAAAGGTTGCAAGAACTACTAACTATAGTGTCGCTATCAGTTATGATAACCGCAATAACTCTAAGCTTTTCGCATATACTGCAGCCCGAGTTTTGGCTAGTGAAGGGATTAAAATATTTATTACAAAAACTTTAAGGCCAACCCCTTATTTATCTTACATGGTTAGACATTTTGGCTGTGATGGAGGAATAATGGTCACCGCAAGTCATAACCCTAAAGAATATAATGGTTTTAAAGTTTATGACTCCTTGGGAGGTCAACTCGTACCCAAGCTGGCAGCGATTTTAACTCAAGAGATTGAAAAGATTAAATCCTATTTTCATATTCAAGAATATCGCAACGATGTTTATCTCCATGAGGTTGGTCTGGAGTTGGATGAAGCTTATCTCGCCTTAGTTAAAGAGATTTCTTTAGTGACCAATAAAAAGAAACCTTTAAAATTTGTTTATTCACCACTTCATGGTGCAGCAGGCAGTCTTGTTGAGAAACTGTTAACTGATTTGGGCTACAATTTTATTCCTGTTAAATCTCAAATGAAACCCGATGGCAATTTTACAAATGCTCAATCATCTAATCCCGGGGATAGTCTCGCTTATAGTGAAGCCTTAGAGGTTGCGAAAAAAGTCAATGCTGACTTAATTTTAGTTACTGATCCCGATGGTGACCGGCTTGGGATTATGGTTAAACATCGTGATGAATATCTTTTTTTAAATGGCAATCAAACTGCTTCTTTAGAATTATTTTATATTTTATCAGTTAGAAAATTGGCAGGCACTTTGCCAACGAATGGTGTTGTTTACTTTTCTAATGTGACAACACCACTGATTAAAGATTTAACTGAACACTTTAACCAATCAGCAAAAGAAGTTTTAACTGGTTTTAAATTTATTGGCGAAGCGATTGAAAACTCAACTAAGCCATTTTTATTTGGTGCAGAGGAATCATATGGTTCACTGATCAGTCCTTTTGTTCGCGATAAAGATGCTATTCAAGCTGTTTTATTGCTCGTTGAAATGGCAACTTATTATCATTTTAACGGACTTTCGTTATACGATGTATTACTCGATATTTATAAGTTGATAGGCGCTTATTCAGAAAAAACAATCTCGCTCACTTATGAAGGAATTACTGGCAGTAGAAAAATCAAAAAAATTATGGCTTACTTCCGCTCGAATCATCCAGCTTTGGTATCCCACAGTCTAGTTTTTGCCGAAGATTATCTCAACCAATTAAAATATGAAAATGGGCTAACTAGTCCTTTGGGTTTTCCTAAAAGTGATGTCTTAAGGTTTGTCTATAAACCAAATGTAACGGTAATTTTAAGACCTTCAGGCACAGAATCAAAATTAAAACTTTATCTCTATGTAAAAGCCAAGAACCTCAAAACAGCTAATCAGAAACTTTTAACGATAGAACAAACTATTTTAAAACAAATAAAGGATGTGTAAACTATGTACAAAAAAAGAAGACAAAAATTAATTTCTAGTCTTGCTGAACAATCAATCGCGCTTTTTTATTCCGGAAAAGCACCGAAGAAAAGTGCTGATCAAAGCTATCCTTATGAAGTTAACAGAAACTTTTATTACTTGACAGGGATTAATCAAAGTGATTCTTATTTAATGATTGTAAAAGGGATTAATAAACAGAAAACAATTTTATTTTTAGAGCCTTACGATCGACTAAAAGCACTTTGGGTTGGAAAGGTTTTAGACTTTGAAGACGCCAAACTAACGAGCGGAATCGATGATGTAATGGCTAACACTACAATAAGTAGTGTCATCTCACAATATTTGGGTACTGCTCGGGCTGCTCATTTTGGTCCAATTGAAACATTATATTTAGATTTAGAACGGCGAAGTATGGCTGAAGCAACTTTAGAGTCGCAAAACATTGCCAATAAGCTAACAAAACTTTATCCTCATTTAGTCGTTAAAAACACCCATCCACTGCTCAGTGTGATGCGCAGCATTAAAGATGAAACCGAAATTAAATTAATTCAAGAAGCGATTGAAATTACAAATGAAGGAATCATTGCGCTGCTTAAAAATACTAAACCCGGCTTAAAGGAATATCAAATTGAAGCCCATTATAATTTTGTTTTAAATATGAAAGGAGTCACTCCATCCTTTAAGACGATTGCTGGAAGTGGAATCAACGGAACAGTACTCCATTATGAAGAAAATAATCGAGTTGTTGAAGATGGGGAGTTAATTTTATTTGACTTAGGAGTTCAAAATGAGTTTTATTGTAGCGATATTACAAGAACATTCCCTGTCAACGGTAAGTTTAGTCAGCGCCAAAAAGAGATTTATGAGGTTGTTCTTAATTGTAATAAAAAAGTTATTGAGTTTTTAAAGCCGGGAGTTACAAATCAAGAGTTTAATGATTATGCGAAAAAACTTTTGGCTGAAGGTTTAATTAAACTTGGAAAAATCGAAACTGAAGCCGAACTCAGCAATTATTATTATCACTCAATCGGTCACTTTTTAGGATTAGATGTTCATGATGTTGGCGATTATACACTCCCTTTTGAAGCCGGTCAAATCTTAACTGTCGAGCCTGGTTTATATTTAGCTGATGAAAAGATTGGGATTCGAATTGAAGATAATATTTTAATCACAGAAACAGGTTCAATCAATTTATCAGCAAATATTGTAAAAGAAATTAGCGAACTGGAAGCGCTGATGGAAAAAAAATAAAGTAAAAGAAAAAAAGAAATCAAACAACCACTTTTGTAGTAATTGAGTAGAGGTGAATTCAATGAAAAAGTGGTTTTTATTTTTGTTTATTGTTATTTGTTTTACTGTTAGTAAAAGTGTTGTTTATGCGGATAGTAACTATAAGGCGTTTGAAGATATTGAACTGCAAAGTGGCAAGTTTTTAAGTGAGTATTCTAAAAGTGATTATCAGACATACTATAAAAAAGTTAATAAAAGAAAGTTTTTAGGTTGGCGGATTTATCAAGTAACTGATGAAGCTAAAGTTACTTATAAAACAGAAACCCTTTTTTCCTATTATAATGACGGCTATACTCCAATTGAATATAACTATGAGATGAAGAAAAAATCAACTAAGTCGATTAGCCTTTCTGCAACTGGAAGTATCGATGTTAAGCTTAGCGGGACTGTCGAAAAGTTTAAAGGTGGACTTGACCAATCACTAAAGATTACATCTGCTTATAAATCTGAGAGTGAGACTCAAGAAAATATTAAACTTAAAATCTCAATCGACCCGGGAACGATGCTAAATCTGTATATTACTGGTGAAGGTCATATTTCAAATGGAGTCGCAGCTCATTATATTTTTTGGATAACCCATTATAAAGGTGGTTATGAAGTCTTCGTAGTCACAACTCAGTATTACCGGTTAGAGAAGGTTAGAGTCTAATGAAAAAAGTTTTGTTTCCGCTTTTAATTGTCTTATTGAGCGGACTAATTTATTTAAACTATTTGGCTTATAAGTCACCAAAGGAAGATAAAATCATTTCACAAGCGACAACTTATAGTTTAACTGAATTAGATCAACTGAATCTTAAATTATATGCCAACCGAAAAACAGCATTTCAAGAAAAAGAAGCGATCAATAATCTTTTTTTACATAATGTTGAACAGACAAAAAAGTTGACTGTGGAAATTGTTGAGATTAAAAAGCTTCAAAACTATTCTTATTTAAGTGATAAATATACTTGTTATAGTTATTTATTAGAATTACCAAGTTTAGATACTCATTTTTTTATTAATGAAGCATATTTAACAATTCGACTTAAAAATGGTCATGAGTGTAGCTTATTTATCGGTTCGTTTGATTATTATCGAAAAAGTTCCAATTTAGATTTAGTTGAGCTTTACGGAACAAGACATCCTGATTTTCCCGCTTTAGATTCAGTTAGTTTTAAATTTAATTTAGCGGAGGAGATTTTTCTTGACCATCTATTTATCTCGAATAAAGTTCGCGTTTATTTAGGAAAGTCATTGGCTAGTGATGAACTTTTAACGGTAATCCTTCCTGCTCAAAACCAAATCAGTGATTGTCTAGTCCTTAAATTGGTCTATCAACAAAATGGTCAATTATTAACAGAACATCTTCCTTACTATCTTTATTATGAAACTTGGGAAAATCCGCTAAACTATGGTTTGATTAACTATGTCTACTTGCTTAGTTGAAGTTAAAGATTTAACAAAATCTTTTAAAAACTTGCTCGTAATCGACAAGCTTTCAATTAGACTCGAAAAGGGGAAGGTTTATCTCTTAAAAGGTGAAAACGGCACCGGCAAAACAACTTTCATTAAGTTGATTTTAGGCTTTTATAAACCCAACAAAGGAACTATTAGACGGTTTTATAAAAACTTTCGCTATGTAGCTGAACTGCTTCCATTTAAAAGTGACTTGAAAGTCAATACTTATTTAAATTCGCTTTTAGCTTTAATGAAAGAAAAACGTGATTCGGAGTTAGAAAGTTATTTACAACTAGAATTAAATAAAAGATTAAAAAACTTATCAAAAGGAAATGTTAAAAAAGTTTTGTTGTATTTAGCTTTTGTTGGTAATCCAGAGATTGTCTTTTTAGATGAGCCTTTAGATGGACTTGATGCGCAAATGCAAAAAAAGGTAGTCTCCTATCTAAAAGAGCGGCCTGAAATCTGTTATTTAATTTCAAGTCATAATACTAAAAACCTTAATTCTTTAAAAAACAAAGAGGTGATTACATTTGATTAAATTTATTTATTATCACCTCCTTTACTTGTTTAATAAAAAATGGCTGTTTCTATTGGGGATTGTAGTTTTATCTTGTAGTCTTTTGTTTAGCTATCTAAGCGGTGGTTTTGAAACTGAAGTTGAACGACTGCTTCAAACTTCTAATAATTTAATCGAATACGAAGAAGAAGCTTTTTTAATAATTAATCTTTTACTCAGTGTTTGGATTATTGGGGCGAGCAAAGAGATCTTTAGTTTTGAAGAACCTCATGTGGTTTTAATTAATAAAACTAAATATTTAAAGACAAAAATCATCGCCTACTGGCTTTATTATTTATTTGTAGGTATTTTAATATATGGGATTTATCAAATTATTTTGGTTAGTTTTTATAGTTTAAGACCGTTTAATTATTTATTCATTTTTAATCTTTTAATCAACATTAGTATTACCCATCTGGCCGTTATCCTCTTGAGTGGCAACAACAAAAATATTCTTCTTTCCATGGTTTTTATAATCGTCTTCCTATTATTAAACGGTCTTAACACTACTGAGTTTTGGTTTAATGAAATAATCTTTTTCTTTTTTCCTCTCCAAAACTTAAAACATTCATCGTTTGGCTATTTACATTGTTTAGTTTTTATAATTACAACTTATTATTTAGCCTTTTATAAACATTTTAGTTTTTCTACTTGACAACACCACCACTTTTATATATAATCGTTATGGAATTAAATAAGTGAAAAGAAGAAGAGTCCACTTCTCGCCTGATTGATTAGTCTTTGGGCAAAAAGCACAAACTACAATTTTTGACTTTTAAGTGGATGTTTTCATCCGCTTTTCTTATTTTAGACCAAATATTTAATTGGAGGAGAAAGTTATTAACAGACCAACAAGAAGAGACAAACAGGATTTTTATAACGAGTCAATTCCTTTTAGTGAGCTGCTTGTAATAACTGACACTGGTGAAAAACTAGGGATTTTAAAGCGCAGTGATGCCTTAAAACAAGCCTACGACAAGGATTTAGACTTAGTAGTAGTAAGTCCTAACTCGAAACCACCCGTTGCGAAAATGATGGATTATTCCAAATATCGTTATGAGCAACAAAGAAGATTGCGGGAGATGAAACGCAACCAGAAGACAGTTGATGTTAAAGAAATTAGATTATCACCCGTGATTGGTGAACATGATTTTTTAACAAAGTTTAACCAAGCGAAAAGATTTATTGGCAAAGGTGATAAAGTTAAAATCACAATTCGCTTTCGCGGTCGAATGATTACCCGCACGGAACAAGGATATGATGTTATTAAATCATTTATTGAAAAATTTGAAGATTTAGTTATTGTTGAACAAAGGCCAAAAATGGATGGTCGCGTTTTAAACGCTACTATTGCGCCAAATACAAAAAGATAGGAGAATCATTATGCCAAAACATAAAACCCACAGTGGTCTAAAAAAACGGATCAAGGTAACAGGAACTGGAAAGCTCAGACGTCACCGCGCTTATAAGGGACATCTTGCAGCTAATAAAACAACAAAGCAAAACCGACAATTAAGAAAAGAAACAAGCGTCTCCAAAAGTGATGAAAAACGAATCAAGTCGCTTATTTCTAATATGAGATAGGAGAGGATTATTATGCCTAGAGCAAAAGGAAGCGTTCAAACAAGAAGAAGACGCAAAAAAATCTTAAAACAAGCCAAAGGTTATTTTGGTAGTAAAAGAACTCTTTACCGAACTGCCAATGAACAGATGATGCGTTCGCTAAGATATTCATATAGTGGTAGAAAACAAAGAAAACGTGAATTTCGTAAACTTTGGATTCAAAGAATCAATGCTGCTTGTCACCAAAACGGTTTTAAATATTCTCGCTTTGTCTATGGCTTATCACTTGCCGGAGTAACAATTAACCGTAAAATGTTAGCTGATATGGCGGTAAATGATCAAGCAGGTTTTAAACAACTCGTTGAGCTCTCAAAAGACGCTATTGAAAATAAAGTAAATGGCAAGCCAACTGAAGAAGTTAAAGTTGTTCCTAAGGTGGAAAAACAAAAACCTGTTGTCAAAAAACCAACTAAAGAAGAAATTAAAGCTGTCCCTAAGGTAGAAGAAGAAAAGCCGGTAAAAGAAAAATTAGATTTAGCAAGTCTAACCGTTGTAAAACTTCGAGAACTAGCTAAAGAAAAAGAAATTACTGGTTATAGTTCAATGCGAAAAGCAGAACTAATTGAAGCTTTAAAAAACTAATAAAAGGCTCTTTTAGCCTTTTTTCTTTTTAAGTACTATCAATAGACAAAATAAGAAAAATAAACTATAATGATAATATGAAAAGACGAGTAATTATATCGCTTTCGGCTATTGGCTTTTTAATTATAAGTTTAATTATCGGCCATCAAGTCTTAGCAGAAAAACATCATGGGATTATGTATATTATCGGGATTCTTTTAATCGTTTATGCGATTGTTTTTTTGCTGTTTGGTTTGCCAAGATTAATTGTCTATTTTATATATGGACTTTTTAGTGGACCAATAATAATTTTTTCCCCCCAGAAATATCATATCTTTTTATCGTTTATTTTAACGATTGTAATCGTTATTAACCCTTTAGCAGCTTTTGAACAATTTTTAGATCGACAATTTAAAGAGAGTGAAACAAAAACATTTCAGTATAGCCCTGGTGGTAGATATAAAACCTTTTATAAATACCGCAAAAATATGAAAGAATACTATCATCTTCCACAAGTTCAAAAATTATATACCAACCCTAAATATAAGTTTCTAAGAAATTTTGTCTTAATCTTTTTATTTTCACTTTTAGTCTTTTTATTGTTACACAGTGCAAGCGATATTGTTATTTATGATGGCTTAGATTTTAGAAGTATCATAACCTTGTACTTTGCTTTTTTGCTAATGATTGCTGTAATGGTTTTGTATAAAAGTGGTTTTACAAGTATGTTTAGAGTCTTTAAAGTCAGTCTTTTTCCGGCAATAATTTATTTACTTAGCTATAGTGGATTATCCAATACTTTAAAAGCAATTTTCATCATTGTTTTAGCTCTTACAATGACTGGTCTTATTGTCAATGAGTCCTTAACATACTTCACTAGAATTACTTACAACCACTATCACTATACTGACCCAAAAACAAATCAAAAAGTCTTTGCTAATGCCCTTTATGAACCATTTATCTATGATGATAGTGATAAGATAAGTGCTTTTTACACGATTGCTAGTTCAGAGGAAACTTTTAATAAAAACTTAAATAGCTTGTTGATTTATGCCAACTTTAAAAAACTGATTATTACTGCCTATACAGTCGGCAAAGGTCAGATTAATTTATATGTTGAACTTTATAATGAAAAACATTTAGACAGTCTTAGAGAAAGGCTTCATAACACATTTAACTCCAATATTAAACAAACAGTTATTGCTGACTCGAATTATTACGAGAAAATGTTTTTACATAAGCATGAATACATTATTGCAAGAGCATTATCGTTAGCTTCGTTATTAGAGGAACTAGAAATAAAAGAAGCGGTTATCATCTCGCTTTCAATGCATTTTAAAGATCTCAAAGCCGCAAGTCAAATCGTTGAAAAATATCATACAAATGTTATTGAAAAACAAGCTGATTATTGTTTGCTTGAGGTCTTAATAAAAGTTGAAAACATTGATTATATTATCGAAGCTTCACTGCGCAATTTACTTCTTGATATGCTGATTAGTGGTGGCACTTTTGTTCGAATTATGGTATATTATTAATATATTAAGGGAGAGGAATAAAGATGATAAAAAAAGCAGTTATCCCAGCAGCAGGTTTTGGCACGAGATTTTTGCCAGCAACAAAAACAGTTCCTAAAGAATTGTTTCCAATTATTGACACACCGACTTTACAACTAATAGTTGAAGAAGCTTTAGCTGCCGGAATTGAAGAGATTTTAATAATAACTTCAACTACTAAAAACATTATTATTGATCATTTTGACAAAAACATTGAGCTTGAACAATTTTTAAAATTGAAAAAGCGCGATTTAGAGTTAAAGGTTGTCGAAGATGTCGCAAAATTAGCGAATATTCATTTTATTCGCCAAAAAGAACAATTAGGCTTAGGACATGCTATTCTTCACGCGAAAACATTTGTTGGCAATGAGCCGTTTGCGGTTTTATTAGGTGATGATCTCTTTAAAGGTGAAAAACCCGCAATTAAAGAATTGATTGAAGTTTATGAAAAATATAAAGGTTCTGTTGTTGGGACATTAGAAGTTATGCCTAGCGAAACAAGAAAATATGGAATCTGTGAACCTGAAAAAGCGATGGATGATCAAGTTTTCAAACTCAAAGGCGTAGTTGAAAAACCGGATCCAAGTGTCGCTCCTTCCTTAAGTGCAATCTCAGGAAGATACATTTTAACACCCAAAATATTCGAGCTTTTAGAAAACCAAGAAGCAGGTTTTGGTGGTGAGATTCAATTGACAGATGGAATTTTAAATTTGATCAACTATGAAGCTGTTTATTCTTATGATATTCAAGCAAAACGCTATGATATTGGGTCAAGAACCGGCTATTTAGAAGCGATGATTGACTTTGGTTTAGCGAGAGAAGATTTAAACAAACAGATTAAAGCTTTAATTTTAAAAAAAGCTGAAGCAATTTTGGAAAAAAAGGAATAATTAATTAATTAGATTTATTTTAAAAAAGGGCCCTTTAGGCCTTGAATAATTGCAGAAAAAAAAGTAGTATGATATAATTAAGGTGCCCGGAAAGTCCGGTAGGACCCAAACCATAGAAACGGAAATCAAGGCTTTGTGGGGATCGAAAGCCTAGAAGTTTTAGGAATCACGATACAAAGCAAAAGCGATTACCACTTTAGAATTTTTCGTTCTTACTTACTTTCTGGGTGTTTTTATAAGGAAAGAATAGC
>JAAYKO010000074.1 GCA_012522345.1 Acholeplasmataceae bacterium
TATTATTTGGGTTTAAAAAGTTTCTATAATTTAAAATAATCTTATTTAACTTAAAAAAAAGCACGCGGAGTGCTTTTTTTGTGCTTAACGTCTAAATTTATAACCTAACGATTTGCCACCCGCGCCACCGACAGTTTTTCGATAACCGACAAAAATTCCAATTCCAAGCGATGGCAAAAGAAGATAAATAATAATTAAAACCCATAAAGGTAAACTTGCTTTTTGTGGCTTGTCAGATGGATAATCATAAGAGTCGTACATCGAATCTAAATAATTTTCAAGATTATAAGAAAAAGACTCATATTCATAAATATTTACATAGATGTAACTAATAACTTCAAAATAAAATTGCATTAAGTTTGTTTCGCTTTTTTCAGGCTCCAAATATTCATCGATTAACAAACTAAATTGTAAGGCGGGGAAATAGTTCATCATCATAAAACCAGCTTCATAATCAATGTATTTTAATTCTGGAAATTCTTCTTTAGTATCATAATAAAGAACAATCAATAACCCCATATCATTTTTACCAATTTTCCACTCGTTAAAAAGAGTTGTTGTGTTGAGTTGTTCCTGACTATCCAAGGTTACAACAACAACTTGAGCACCTCTTTTATTATCCGGTATCCAACTAGCTTTTAAACTATCTTCGTAAAGGCCTTCACTATTGGCATAAATGCGCCATTTTGTAGCAGGTAAAAGGGCGTTTATCTGATCACTTATATAAAAGGCTTCAGAGGGAGCATTATAAGTATAACTTCTTTTACAAGCGTTCAAAAGAAACGCCCCAAAACACACAATAAACAACAAATAAAACTTTTGTTTCATTTCAATTACTGACTAAGTTGGGGTCATAAAGTTTTTCTTGACTAAATCCCAGAGCCGGTAGATAGAGATTTCTTGGAAACTGTCTTAAGAATCGATTAAAATCAGTCACGGCATCGTTGTAAATAATTTTTGTGGTCATAATAAGATTTATTGTTGCTGATATCTCAGCCATATAACCATTATAGGCAGCAACTGCGATATAGCTGTTAGGATTATCTTCAATTAAGACGACAATGTTTCTAAACCCTGCTTCAACTTCTTCACTAATATCGTTTAAATCGGCACCTTGACTGAGTTTAGCCCTAGCATCAGTAATTTTTGTTAGCTGTGTCTCAACGTGTTCTTCAAGACCAGTCAATGCCCCAAGCAACAATTCTAATTTTTCAAATCGCATTTCTAAAGCGACACTAATTTGAGCATAGTTGTTTTCAATTGTGGTTTGTTTTTTAACAGCGTTATTAAAGCCAATTACTATCGATAAGCCAATAATTAACATTAAAGCAACTACAATCGAAAGAGTAATTATTAAACCCTTAAATTTGTTAAACATTTCACTTTGCCTCTTTTGTTTTTTTATGGGTAGATTATAGCACTATTAAAAATAATAATTTAATAAAATGACTTGAAGAATTAAAAAATAATTTTTAGGAAATGGTAAAGTGGGAAAAAACCTTAAAAAAAACATAATTGAAAGCTTCTCAATAATATCTTAATAATGTAAAAAAAATGATAATAAAAAGAAAAAACCAAACTAATCTTTTGGTATGTTATAATATATGAAAGGTGATTATATGCAGATACTTTTAGCCTTCAAAGATCAAAAAAATTATAGTTTTGAAGAGCTGTTAACAATAACTAATTTAACTGCAAACGAACTCGACGAAAAATTAAGCGCAGAAGTCAAGAGAAAACGTTTAACAAAGCAGGAAAACAACTATATTTTAAAAGCTCAATATCAAGTTGGTAAACTCGATTTAAAAGAGGGATTTGGCTTTCTTTTGGTAGAAGGAGGAGATCTCTATTTAGAGGATAAAGACTTAAAAAACGCGCTTGATGGTGATCTAGTTTTAGTCAGACGCGGTTTAACAAATAAAGTTATCGAAGTTTTAAAACGGGCAAGTCACAGCATTGTTTGTACTGTTAAAAAAGTTAAGTCACGATTTTATTTGATTCCAAAAAAACCGCTCAGATTGCCAGTTGAATTGAGTGATGATAAATCATTAATCGGCGGTGAAGTTTTACTTGTTAGACTCACCCATTATTATGACAAAGTAATTAGGGGAGAAATTGAAAAATTAATTGGCTTTCAGACCGATCCAGATATCGATGTTTTAGCTTTGGTTTATGAGTTTGGTTTTCCTTATGAATTTTCAAAAGAGGCTTTAATAGAAGTTGAAGCACTTAACAAAACTATTGATTATGCTAAAAGATTGGTTATCAAAGATGAATACATCGTAACTATAGATGGCGAAGATGCCAAAGACTTAGATGATGCAATAAGTTTAAAAAAACTAGATGACCATTACTATTTATCAGTTCATATTGCTGATGTATCATCTTACGTAAAAGAAAATAGCGCTATTGACAAAGCAGCTTTGAAAAGAGCGACATCAGCTTATTTAGCGGATCGAGTTATTCCAATGTTGCCGCGAAAACTCAGCAATGATTTGTGTAGTTTAAGTGAAAAAGAAGAAAAATATGCCCTTAGTGTTTTGCTGAAAATAGATTTAGCGGGAAATATTGTTGATTACCAAATCAAAGAAACAGTAATTAACGTCAAAAGAAGACTGACCTATAATGAAGTTAATGCTTTTTTTAAGGGAAAATCACTGACTGATAAAAGCTTAGAAAAAATGCTTTCTGAAATGCGAGAGTTATCAGAAATTTTAAAAAACAAACGCTCTAAAAGAGGGATGTTAGAGTTTGAAAGCATTGAATATCAATATATTTTAAACGAAAATAATGATATTATAGATATTGTAGTGAGACAAACAGGAATTGGTGAGGAAATAATTGAATCGTTAATGATTTTAACTAATGAACTAATCTCTGAACATTTGTCTTATTTAAATATTCCTTGTATTTATAGAATTCATGAAAAACCGAATCGGGAAAAGCTTATTGATTTGTTTGCCCAATTAGAACAATTAGATATTAAGGTTCCAAGACATAAAAGATTTACTGCAAAAACTTTGCAAACAATTATTAATGCTGCGGCTAATCATCCGCAAAAGCTAGTAATTCATGAAATGTTGTTACAAGCGATGAATAAAGCAAAATATGCCCGAATAAATTTAGAACATTTTGGCTTGGCTTCAAAGTTTTATAGTCATTTTACAGCCCCGATTAGAAGATATCCAGATTTATTGCTTCATAGAATAGTCAAAGACTTTCTAATCGATCCGACAAATCTCGAAAAAAAGGTTAACCATTATGAGAATATAATTGAAGAAATCGCTATTCATAGCAGTCTAATGGAGAAAAAAGCAGATGACTTGGAACGTGAAGTTGATAAATTGAAGATTGCCCAGTTTATGGAAAAGAAAATTGGTGAAGTCTTTAAGGCAGCGGTTGTAAAAATAATGAAAACTGGGATGTTTGTTAAAACAGAAAAAGGAATTGAAGGGATGATTCCCCTTAGAATTTTAAATGATTATTATCACTATGATGAGAAAACGAAGTCTTTAATCAATGAAAGAACAAAAGAAGTGTTTGCAATCGGAAAAACTGTTACTGTAAAACTAATCGATGTAAAAATTGACTTAAGACAGTTAACATTTCAACTATTAAATTAAAAGGTGTTGTTAATGTGAAGATAATTACTCAAAACCGTAAAGCGCGACATGAATATCTAATTGAAGAAACTTATGAAGCCGGGATTCAATTAAAAGGTTCTGAAATTAAATCAGTTCGTGCCGGAAAAGTTAATCTCAATGATGCCTATGTTGACATTATTGATGGTGAGCTTTTTGTTGTTGGAATGCATATTTCACATTATCATGCTTCGAGCCATTTTAACCATCCTGAAACTAGAGACCGCAAATTGTTAATGCATAAAAGAGAAATTATTCGTTTGCAAGCGAGAAAAGAGCGAGAAGGTTACACAATAATTCCTTTAAAAATGTACTTTAAAGCAGCTTTGGTAAAAGTTGAAATTGCAGTCGCAAAAGGAAAAAAACTTTACGATAAACGCCAAAGTATTAAACAGGAAGAACAAAAAAGACGATTAAGAAAGTTAGGCCTAAGATGAAAATAGGTCTAATGTTAGGCGGTGGTGGAGCCAAAGGTGCCTATCAGGTTGGAATTTTAAAAGCCTTTGAAGAATTAAATTTTCTTGATTCAATTGATATTATTTCTGGCTCTTCAATTGGAGCCTTAAATGGTTATTTTTATTTAAGCAGCCACAGTGTAGATAATCTCTACAAGGCCTGGCTTCATGGAATTAAAAATAATCCTCTAAACAAGAAAAAAATCCCCTTTGACAAAAAAACAAAAGGCCTTTTTACAATGGATATTGTTAAAGAGATGGCTAAAATATACACTGATGAGAAGATTTTTAGAAAAGCAACTAAAGATTTATATGTAATTTTAACAAAAGTTGAAAAACCTAGTATTGCGCAATTAATTAAAAGATGGAGTTGGGAAAAAGTAACAATTCATCTAAATAATCAAGAAAAACCTCTTGATTATGTCCTTTCAAGTTCCTCAATCCCAATTGTTTTTGGCTTTAAAGAAGTTGGCGAAGACTTTTTTATGGATGGCGGACTTAGCGACAACAATCCAATTGACATTTTAATTGAAAAAGGCTGCAAAGTAATTTTTGTCAGTTCTCTAGAAAGATTTTTTTCAATTAAGAAATATCAGCAACAAGGGGTTACCTTAATTGATTTGTCTTGTAAAGAGGCTTTACCCAGCAATATTATAAGAAACTATTTGTCAGTAATAGATTTTGATGAACAATTATTTAAAAATCGAGTGAATTATGGTTACTTTGTTGCTAAAAAAATGATAGAATATATTTTAGAGTTACAATTATTTAAATTAACGGCCAAAAAATATAAATTTATTAAAAAAGCGGAAGTATCTCAAAGGATTGATATTCCAGATTATATTAAAGAAGAAGTTAAAAAAATGTATGATGAAGATCACAAGAAATAGGCAAGAGGTTAAATCATGGTAATTGTAGAATTTATTCAAAAATTCTCACATCCAATTTTAGATTGGATAATGCGAATCTTGACCGAGGGTGGCGATGCGATAGTTTTTATTTCTTTAAGTGGCATCTTTTTTTGGACTGTGGATAAGAAGTTCGCCTTTCGTTTAATGCTCACTTTTTTATTTTCGGCATTAATTAATGGAACAATTAAAGAGTTTGTCAAAAGACCTCGTCCTTATCAAGCAGGAGCTAAGCCCATTTTACAAAAAACAGATGGCTATAGCATGCCAAGCGGCCATGCCCAAAATGTAGCTTTAACTTCAATCTTTATTTTAGATAAATACCCTCAGCGAAAATGGCTAAGAAATACACTTTTGGCGATGAGCATAATAGTTCCCTTTACAAGAATCTATTTGGGACAACATTACTTATCTGATGTTTTAGTGGGTTTACTATTAGGCGTTATCTTTGGCTACTTAGGGATTTATTTCTTTAAAAAATTTGCTGACAAAGAAGAATATATTGCGCTGACTTTAATTCCACTTTTCGTTATTTTAATGTTAATCCACGGAAGCGAACAACTTATTGCAGCAGGGGCTGCTTACATTGGTCTTGCAATTGGTTATTACTTGGAGAAGACATATATTAAATCTGAAGTTCAAGCACCGTTGAAAATCCAAGTTTTAAAATTAATAATTGGACTTGGGATAATTTTTGGCTTAAAAGAAGGGCTGAAATCGCTTTTTTCCTTAATTGGCACATATTTCTTCTTAGATGTTATCCGTTATTTCATCCTTGGACTTTGGGCAAGTTTTGGGGCTTTGACATTATTTAAATACGCTTTTAAAACAACTTCTCAAAGAGCAGTTTTACAACAACAAAACAAATAGAAATTAATAAAAGAAAGGACTTTTAAAATGGCTATAATCGAATTTTTACAACAATTTTCACATCCAGTCTTAAAGGTAATAATGAGAATAATTAGCGAGTTTGGCAATGATATTTTCTTTATCGTTTTAGGCTCAGTTTTATTTTGGTTAGTTGACAAAAAGTTTGCCCTTAGACTGATGATTGTATTTTTATTTTCAGCTGTCCTAAATGGCGGTTTGAAAGATTTAATTAAAAGCCCTCGCCCATATGATGAGGGAGCCGAATCATTTGAGCCAGAAACACCTGGCTATAGTATGCCGAGTGGTCACTCGCAAAACATAGCAGTCACCTCGACGATGATGATCCATAATTATGCTAAAATAAAATGGCTTAAATACATTTTTATTGCCTTAGCAGTTTTAGTTCCCTTTTCAAGAATGTATTTAGGACAACATTATTTAGAAGATGTTTTAGCAGGATTAATTATTGGTTTTGCTTTAGCAATTGGGTTGATTGTTATTTTTGAGAAATTTCCTAATAACGAAGATTATATTGGCTTGATTTTAGCGCCAATTGTGCTTGTTTTCATGATTATTTTTAACAATGAACAGATCTATGTAGCAGGCGGAGCATATTTAGGCTTAATCGGCGGCTATTATTTTGAAAAACGCTATGTCAATTATGAAATTAAAGCTCCTTTTTGGATTCAAATACTTAAAGTTGTTATTGGTCTTGGAGTTGCCTTTGGAATTAAAGAAGGGGTTAAGCCATTATTAAAATTAATCGGTGATTATTTATTTTTAGACTCTATTAGGTACTTTTTAATCGCTTTATGGGCCAGCCTTGGTGCTCCAGCGTTGTTCAAAGCGATTTTCAAAGAAAAAAAAGAACCGGCTATTGACTAAATAATAATAATTGTGTTTTAAAACAATAAATGTTATGATAAAATAAATTGTACGATGATTAAGAGGAGTAATTAAAAGAAGTTTTAAAGAGAGTACCAGGGTGGTGTGATGGTATAAACGGAATTTGATGAAGCTACTTAGGAGTACGAGGTAAGCTTGCCTTAAAAGCACAAAGAGTGCCGTATCTATACGGAACTAAGGTGGTACCGCGGATAATTCGCCCTTAGATTTTTTATTCTAAGGGTTTTATTTTTTAAATGGAGGTTTTAATATGCGTTATATGAGCGGCGATGAAATTCGAAAAACATGGCTTAACTTTTTCCAAGGAAAGGGTCATAAAATTGAGGCAAGTGCATCTTTAATTCCTCATGATGATCCAACTCTTTTATGGATTAATGCTGGGATTTCACCATTGAAAAAGTTTTTTGATGGTAGTCAAGTCCCTCCCGCCAAAAGATTAGCCAACATCCAAAAATGTATTCGCACTAATGACATTGAAAATGTTGGTAAAACAGCGCGACATCATACCTTTTTTGAAATGCTCGGCAACTTTTCAATTGGTGATTATTTTAAAGTAGAGGCGATTAATTTCGCATTTGAACTATTGACGAGCAAAAATTATTATGCTTTACCAGTAGAAAGACTTTATATTACCTATTCTCCAATCGATTTGGAAACAAAAAAAGCTTGGCTTGATTTAGGAATTAAAGAAACGCATTTAATTGCAGTTGAAGACAACTATTGGGAGATTGGCGAAGGACCGAGCGGTCCCAATACTGAAATATTTTATGATCGGGGTAGCAGTTACGACCCACGAGGCATTATTTTAATCGAAGAAGATCTTGATAATGAGCGGTATATAGAATTATGGAATATAGTTTTTTCTCAATACAATGCTAAAAAGGGTGTGCCAAGGAGTGAATACGAAGAACTGCCATCTAAAAACATCGATACTGGTGCGGGCTTAGAAAGATTCGCTTGTATTTTACAAAATGTTGAAACTAACTTTGAAACAGATCAGTTTTTTCCAATAATAAAAAAATTAGAAAAGATTAGTCAAATACCTTATCAAGGACAGAGTTCATATAAA
Organism: Acholeplasmataceae bacterium; assembly: GCA_012522345.1. GTDB lineage: Bacteria > Bacillota_I > Bacilli_A > Acholeplasmatales > UBA5453 > UBA5453. The sequence goes on from JAAYKO010000074.1 coordinate 7,850, forward strand.
ATTATTGCTGATCATGTTAAAACGTTAGTAATGGCGATTAGCGATGGTGCAGTACTCTCTAATGAAGGTCGGGGCTATGTTTTAAGAAGATTGTTAAGACGAGCGTTAAAACACGGCAGAGAGCTTGGAATTGAAGGTCCATTCTTAACACAATTAACTGCTGAAGTAGTTAAAATTATGGGTGGCTGGTATGAAAATGTTAAAACAAACATCACTTTTGTCAATCAAGTTATTCAAGCGGAAGAGTTAAAGTTTTTAGAAACATTAGCAGTTGGTGAAGCGTTAATTTCTAAAATTGTTAGAGAGAAAAAAACACTTACGAAACAAGATTCGTTTTTACTCTTTGATACATATGGTTTTCCTTTAGAGCTCCAAGAAGAATATGCCAATGAACATCAAATAAAAATTGATAAAGAAGGTTTTTATGAACTTTTAGAAGCGCAAAAGGAATTGAGTAGAAAAAGTAGAAAAGAAGCGGTTTCAATGGCTATTCAAGATGAAGCTTATTTAAAGTTTAAAGAGAAATCACTCTTTGTCGGTTATCAAACCTTAACTACAACAAGTAAAGTAATTAAAGTCTTTCAAGAGGGGGTTGTTTTTGATAAAACACCGTTTTATGCAACTAGTGGTGGTCAAGTTGCTGATCAAGGAACTGCCGATGGATATCCAGTTTTAGATGTTATTGCGTTACCAAATGGACAAAATCTTCATCTCATTGAACAGGAGTTTAAAATCGGGCAGATGGTTGAATTAATTGTTGACGCTAATAATCGTCAAAATATTATGAAAAACCACACTGCAACTCACCTTTTGCATAAAGCTTTAAAAGATGTTTTAGGCAAACATGTCAACCAACAAGGTAGTTATGTTTCTGCAGAGCTTTTGAGATTTGATTTTAACCATTATCAAAATTTAACAGCTACAGAAATTTTAACTATTGAAAATAAAGTTAAGGCTCAAATCGCTAAACAACTAGCAGTTGAAACTTTTTTCACAACTTATGAAAAGGCAATTAATTTAGGAGCAGTTGCCTTATTTGGGGAGAAGTATGGTGCAGAAGTTAGAGTAGTTAACATCAATAATGAATCGCTTGAATTATGTGGTGGAACTCATGTCAAGAATACTAAAGAGATAAATAGTTTTCTCATCTCAAGTGTCTCTTCTATCGGTTCGGGAATTTTTAGAATTGAAGCTTTTACTGGTGAAAAAAGCTTGAAGAATTTTAAAAAACGAAATCAAGGAATATATGAAGAAATTAATTCATTATTTAAGAAAAGAGATTTGTTAATTGCAGAATTAAAACATTTAGATTATAATAAGGAAGTTAAAGTTCTAATTACTCCAGAATTAAAGGGTTCTTATCAAGATGTTTTACATTTGCACAGTTTTGTTGACCAACTCAGTCGCGATAATAAAGTTTTAGAAAGGGAATTAACGCAATTAAAAGAAAAAGAACTATTGGCAAAAAAAGCTGATCTCTTAAAGGAAAAAAGAAATAACTTAATTTTAACAAAGGATTTAGAAAGCAATACGCTGAGAGGTTTATTATTTGAACTTTATGATAAAATTAAAAGTGACACGTTATTAATTTTAAACACAAAAGATGAAAAAATCACTTATTTAGTAAAAACAAATCAAAAAAACGCCAAACAAATAATTAAAAGATTAAATGAAATTTCAGGTGGATCGGGTGGCGGTAGAGATGATTTTGCGACTGGTGGAACGAGCAATTATAAAAAGCTCTCAGAATTAATCAAAGTGATGGAGACAATATAATGGTGTATTTAGGTTTAGACTTAGGTGAGGTTACTTTAGGGATTGCTAGAAGTGATTCGGGAATTATTGCTTATGGTGTTGGAACTTATCGTTTTGAAAAAGATAACTATGAACAAGCGGCAAATTATATTGCCAAATATATTATTGATAATAGCATTGATGTAATAGTCTTAGGATATCCTAAACATATGAGTAGTGAGATTGGGCCAAGGGCGGAAATCTCAGAATTATTTAAAAATAAAATAGAATTAAAAACAAACAAAAAAGTTGTTTTATGGGATGAAAGATTAACTACTAAACAAGCTACGTTCACCTTAAAAGAAGCAGGTCTTTCGCAAAAGAAAAGATCAGCTAAAAAAGATATGTTAGCAGCAGTAATTATTTTACAAAATTATTTAGACTATAAAGGAGAAAAAGAAAATGGATGAAAACCTAATTACAATCACCCATGATGATGAAGAAATGGTTGCGGAAGTGCTTTTTACACATTACGATGAAAACACTCAACATCAATATGTAGTTTTTAGAATTGTTGATTCAGATGAAATAAGCGCGGCTAGATACGTTCAAACAGATAGTGATAGTGGTTATTTTGAAGACATTGAAACCGAAGAGGAGTGGGATCTTCTTGAAGAAATCTTAGAAGACTATTTTGACTCACTCGATGACGAAGATGAAGATAGCGACCTCTAATTTAAAAGAAGAAGCGCTTTTAATGAAAATCCCCATCATCACTGATGAGGGACTTTTCTTCTTAATTGAGACTATAAAAAAACATCAAGTAAAAACAATTCTCGAAATCGGAAGTGCAATCGGTTATTCAGCAATAATGATGGCAGCTCATGTTGAGAAAATTGTAACTGTCGAAAGGGAAGAAGAACTAGCAAACATTGCTAGAGAAAATATTAAAGAAATCAATTTAGCTTCGAAAGTTACAGTCATTAATGCTGACGCACTTAATCTTGAAATTACTGAAACCTTTGATTTAATCTTTATTGATGCTGCTAAAGCGCAATACGAAAAGTTTTTTATAAAATTCAAGAACAATTTAACTAAAGATGGTATTATTATTTGTGATAATTTAAATTTTCATAATTTAGATTATCAAAAAGCTAGTAAAAGCACTCAAAATTTACTGAAAAAACTTGCTAATTTTAAAAAGATTTTAAAAGCTAATAATGAATTTGAAACAACTTATACCTAAATCGGTGATAGTATGATTTTATCAAGGAAAAGAAAATGAAATTTATCTCAACAATTTATGAATTAAAAAATTTAGAAAAAATTTCAAAGTATACTGCTGGTTTTGTAGTCGGTTTGAAAAGTTTTTCAACAAGTGAGACAGCACTTTTTACTTTTGCCGAATTTAAGGCAATCTCCAAGTTTTGTAAAGCTAATAACAAGGAACTTTTTATCAGTTTAAAACCGCTTTTACACAATTCTCAAATTGAGAGTTTAACAATTTCGTTTAAACTTATTAAGGACTTATATTACAGTGGAGTAATAGTAGGCGATCGTGGCTATTATTACTTGTTGAAAGAGTTAGGAATTAAAAATATAATTTATAATCCGGAAACATTATTGACAAATGTTTTTGATGTTAATGAAGTTTTTAGAAGTGGGATGAGCGGAGCAGTTATTGCTAAAGAAATAAGTTTAAAAGATCTAAAAGAAATTATCAAAAATAAAGAAGGCCAACTTTTTATAGTTGGACATGGACATTTAAAAATGTTTTATTCCAAGCGAGCACTTCTAAAGAATTATTTTTCAAAAATCGCTTTTCAATACGACTATAACAAAGATACAATTAGACTTAAAGAAAAGTCGCGAGAAAGCCTTTATCCAATTATTGAAGATGAGTTTGGGACTCACATCTTTAGAAGTGAGGTTTCAACGACCCTTTATAATTTAGCGGAGTTAAAAGGGATTGATTATCTTATAATTGATTCAATCTTTCATGATGATGATTATGCTTATGAAGTCTTAAAACTATTTAAAGAAGGTCCAAATAAAACAAAAATTGAAGACTTAAAAAACAAATATAATGAGCAATGGGACAGTGGTTTTTTATTTACTAAGACAATTTATAAAAGGGATTAGAAATGATTGAATTGTTAGCTCCAGCCGGAGATTTAGAAAAATTAAAAATTGCATACTTATACGGAGCTGATGCATGTTTTATTGGTGGCCAGGAATACTCTTTGCGTGCCAGAGCATCAAACTTTTCGCTTGCCCAAATTAAAGAAGGCGCAGAGTTTGCTCATAGTTTAGGTAAAAAGCTTTACGTTACGACAAACATTATTCCCCATAATGAAAACTTAGCTGGTTTTATCACTTATTTAAAGGCTTTAGAAAAAACGAAAATTGATGGAATTATTGTCGCTAGTCCTTATCTAGTAGAAACCGCAAAAAAACACACTAAACTGCCGATTCACATTTCTACTCAACAGTCAGTTTTAAACAACTATCATTTGAAATATTGGGAAGAAAAAGGAGCTGAAAGAATAGTTTTAGGCCGTGAATTGTCGCTTTTAGAAATAGCAGAAATCAAAAAGCATGCCAAAGCTGAAATTGAAGCATTTATTCATGGCGGGATGTGTTCATCTTATAGTGGAAGATGCACGCTTTCAAACACCTTTACGCTGCGTGATGCAAACCGGGGCGGATGCGCTCATAGTTGTCGCTGGGACTATGAAATTTATGATGGCGAAAATAAAATTTCACACAACATCCCTTTTTCAATGGGATCAAAAGATCTGCAAACTGTAAGTTTAATTCCCAAATTAATAGAGATTGGTGTCAATTCATTAAAAATTGAAGGTAGAATGAAAAGTATTCATTATATCGCAACAGTCGTTTCTGTTTACAGACAAGTTATTGATGAGTATTTAAAAACAGGACAAATTGCTGATTTTTCGATTTATGAACAAGAAATAGAAAAAGCAGAAAATAGAGAAACAGCTAGTGGATTTTTAGTTCACGAGCCAACAGCAGCAGGCCAACTCTATCAAAATTCAATTAGAAAACCAAGTCAAACCTTTGTTGGAATTGTTGTAGGTAAAGACCAAGGTTACACAGTAGTAGAGCAGCGCAATCACTTTAAAGTTGGCGATACCTTGGAGATTTTTGGTCCTAATAAAAAAGCAAAAAAATTTGTTGTAGAAAATATTTATACTGAGGATTTATCTTTACTTGATGCTGCAAGACATCCGAAAGAATTGGTTTTGCTTAAAATTCCTTTTACTAGTGACAACTACGATATGTTGAGGCTAGTCAATGAATAAGTATTATAAAGATGGTAAAACAATTAACTATCAAGTGATTGAAAAAAAAATTAAACATAGTTATATTAAAATTAGAAATGGGTTTTTGTTAATTTCAAAATCATATAATATGTCACTTGGCCATATTTTAAAACAGATTGACAAAAAGTTCGATTATTATTATGAAAAACTAATCTCAATTGATAAATCTGAGCTTTCTTTATGGGGAGAAGTTAAAAAGATAAATCTTATTAAAA
>JAAYKO010000075.1 GCA_012522345.1 Acholeplasmataceae bacterium
ATATTATAATAGATTAGAAAAAATAATTCAAGATAATAAATGTAAAGAACTTTTTGAATTTTAAAAAGTTAAATTAATTATTAATTTTTTTTCTTACTAAAATCAAATATTTTTAAATTTATTGTTGTTTTTTAACTCTCGATTAATTAAACATTTTTTCTATCGATTAAACTACTTTAAGTGTCTTTTTTTGTGTTATTTTTCAAATATACTTGAAAGCGTTTGCAATACTAACAAAAATATGTTATATTTTCGATTAAGAATGTTTTAACGTTTTTATATTTTAGTCAATTTAGATAAACGTTAATTACTAAGGAGGAAAACATTATGATTATTGGTGTCTTAAAAGAAATCCTTACTGGTGAAAAGCGAGTTGCTGCAACTCCAGAAACAGTAAAAAAAATGGTTGCTGATGGCTATCAAGTCTTAATTGAAAAAGGAGCAGGAGAGCAATCTTTTTATTTAGATTCCCAGTATTTGGACGCTGGAGCCCAAATTATTGCCAATCCAAAAACAATTTATCAAACAGCTGATGTTATTTTAAAGGTTAAAGAACCTCAATTCAACGAACAGCTGCAAGTTCATGAAGTCGAGATGATGAAAAAAGACCAAACTTTAATTACTTTTATTCACCCCGCCTCACCAAACAACCACGAAATGGTTAAAATGCTCGCTGCAAAAGGCGTAACTGGTCTTACCCTTGATGGAATTCCTAGAATTAGTCGAGCCCAAGCGATGGATGCTTTATCTTCAATGAGCACTTGTGCTGGTTATAAAGGGATGATTATGGCTGCTGATAGCATTCCTAAGTTTATGCCGATGATTGGTTCTGCTGTCGGAATGATTAAGCCAGCAACGGTACTCGTTATCGGAACTGGTGTTGCTGGTCTTAGAGCTCTTGCGACGGCAAAAAGTTTAGGTGCCATTGTTTATTCTGCTGATTTAAGAGCCGAAGCTAACGAACAAGCTAAAAGCCTTGGAGCAAGAGTAATTGATCTAGAAATACCGCGTAAAATTGCTGTTACTGAAGATGGTTTGTATGCGAAAAGTTTACCTGAAAAATGGCTTATTCATGAAAAAAAGAAACTGCTAGAAGTAATAAAAGAAGCGGACATTGTCTTTTTATCGGCTTTAATTTTTGGCAAGAAATCACCAATAATTATTGATGAAGAAATAATTAAAATGATGAAACCTGGAGCCTTTATTGTCGATGTTGCGATTGACCAAGGCGGTAACTGTGCGCTCACTGTGCCAGCAAATCGAGTAGTTAGACATAATGTTACAATCGAAGGCAGCAAAAATATTCCAGGAATGATTCCAGCAAGTTCAACATTTATGTTTGCTAGTAATGTCTATAACTTATTAAATTATTTAATCAAAGACAATAAAATTAAATTAGATTTAAAAGATGAAATAATTAAGTCAATTTTAGTTTGCCACAATGGCAATATAGTTCATTCAGGCACATTAGAAGCGATGAAACAAAATTAAGGAGTAGCCAAGAATATTATGAGTGAAATCGATATTATTTTATTAATCATTTTTATTGTTTCATCAATTGTCGGTTATATTTTAATTAAAAATGTCCCTTCCCTGCTTCATACTCCTTTGATGTCAGGGATGAACGCGTTATCAGGGATTACAGTTATCGGTGCTCTTTTAGCATTAGCGATTGCTTACCGTGATTATAGTATTTTCTCTGCTATTGCTGCTTGTGTTGCAGTAATAATTGCGACAATTAATGTTGTCGGTGGTTTTGGGATTACTCACCGGATGCTGAAAATGTTTAAAAAGAAGGACTTAGAAGATGAATAACATTTTAGCAGTAATCATTTCCGATCCAATTTATTATGTAATCTCAGGTTTTTTAGCTGTCTTTGTTTTATTTGGAATCTTTTTAATGAGCAAAGTTGAAAAAGCAAAACTCGGGAATTTAATCAGTGGTTTCGCTGTTTTAAGTGGGGTTGTCGTTAGTTTAATTAAATATAACGTTCTGCCAATTTGGATTATTTATTTGGCAATTTTTATTGGTGCTATTTTTGGCTTAATCATTACATTTAAAACAAAAATGATTCAAATGCCTCAACTTATCGCCCTTTTAAATAGTTTAGGTGGACTAGCTTCAGCAATTGTCGGTGCTTATGCTTTATTAGGTATCGCTACTGATTTAACTGTCTTTAGTACTTCTACAGCGATGATTGCCTTAATAATCGGTGGCCTAACATTTGCTGGTAGTATTATTGCCGCTGCAAAACTCCACAACATTATTAGACAAAGACCAATTACTTTAAAAGGACATCACGTTTGGACGATAAGTTTGTTTTTCTTAGCCCTTGTTGTGGTTGTCCTACATTTTCTTTTAGTACTTAATCCGATAATTACACTTGTTCTTTTAACCGTTTTAAGTTTAAGTTTCGGAATTCTTTTTACGCTTCATATCGGGGGAGCTGATATGCCAATTGTAATCTCACTCCTCAACAGTCTTTCTGGAGTTGCAGGAGCAATTTCTGGATTAGCAATTAGCGATATTCTTCTAGTCTCTATTGGGGGGATAGTGGGTGCTTCAGGACTTCTTCTCACTCAAATAATGTGCCGCGCAATGAACAGGAGATTATTAGATATTTTATTTGCAAAACCTGCCGCAAAAGTAACCCCTCAAGTAGAGCCAGAGACAACACTTACTGCCGGCGAGCTCTCTACACATGAAAAAGCTGATTATCAAGCAATCTTCAATGCAGCAAAAGAAGTCATTATCGTTCCTGGCTATGGAATGGCTGTTGCGCAAGCTCAACATTTAGTCAAAGAAACTGCTGATCTTTTAAAAGAAAATGGCAGTAGGGTTAGATTCGCAATTCACCCAGTCGCAGGAAGAATGCCGGGACATATGAATGTTTTACTCGCCGAAGTTGATATTGACTATGATGAGCTTTTTGAAATGGATGATTTAAATGAAGATTTTATTAACACAGATTTAGTAATTGTTGTCGGTGCTAATGATGTTATAAATCCAGCAGCTAAAACAGACGTTGGAACGCCGCTTTATGGAATGCCTATTTTAAATGTTGATCAAGCAAAAGAAGTCTTTATTTTTAACTTCGATTTAAAACCCGGTTATTCAGGTGTCCCTAACCCCTTGTATAAAAAAGAACAAGGCGTCCACCTCTTCTTAGGTGATGCGGCTGATACATTAAAAAATTTTCTCAGCGAATTAAAAAAAGATATCACCTAAAATCTCAAATGATGATATCTTCAAATAACTCTTCATTGTCCAGCTTTTACTTGCTGGGCATTTTTTTATTGGCCATTTCTTGCAGTACTTTTTTATGTTTTCGGAAATAAAAGTATTTCCCTCTCAAACGATCAATAGGAGCAATTATTCTTCTGACAATCCGCGAACCAGGATAAAGCCAACCACTTGAACTCTTTGGTTTAGGAGCCTGTTTATTTGCTCTTCTAAGTGGAACCTCAAAAGTAATAACATCTTCTTGTTTATCTAAGGAAAGATATTCACCAGTTGCTGAATAGATTATCGAATTACCAGCAAGCGCATAATTGTCATTAGAAATTAATTTTCCAAACATTCCTCGCATAAAAGAAAATTTGCCAATTTGATTTGCAATCGCAACACTGATCTGGAAATTATTAGAGTAGAGCTTAGCGAGATTAAATAAAATTTTGTTTTGTTTTAAAACGTCTTTTTCTTTAACATATTTTGAAGTTGTAATTGGAGCAAATGAAGCGTGAGGCATAATAAATAAATCAAAATCAAGCTCACCTAAACATTTATAAAATTTTAACTGATGATTATCAGCGCAAATACCGACCGCGACCTTGCCAAATTCTGTTTCAACAATATTGTTTTCAAATACAGATTTAAAAAGATGAACTTCTGTTTTCCATTTGCGAATGTTTCCTAAGATATCACCCTTTTTAGAAACGATAATGTAACTATTGTAAAAGTCTTTTTCATCCGTTTCAATATAGCCCATCCCAAGATAAACATTATACTTTTTTGCCATTTGTACAGTCCAAAGAGGAGTTTTACCCTCATTGGTCTCAGCGTGATACCAAATCGCCTCATTAGGGATGTAACCACAAGAAGCGAGTTCCGGGAAAACAATAAATTCGCTGCCTTGACTTACTGCTTTTTCAATAAGTTTTTCAGCGGTTTTAAAAAAAGCTTCTTTATCACCTTGATAATTTAGAGTTTGTGCAACCGAAATTTTCATATTTTTTTTCCTCCAAGACCAATCTAATTATACTAAAAACTATTTTAAATCGCAATTGTTTTTAAAATATATTTAATGTTATTAAATAAATTTAGAGCTTACTATTTTGCCTTTTTGTAAAATTTCATGATATACTTAATTTGGTGATTAAAATGTTAGATTTTTTACGAGATTTTTTTACATCCACTCCTGCTTGGGAACTTCTTTTAATTTTTTTTGCAAAAATTGTTGAAGTTAGTTTTGCAACTTTAAGGATTATCTTAATTAATAAAGGCAATCGTAAAGTCGGTTTTTTTCTCGCTTTAGTTGAAATTTTCTTATGGGTTTTTATCGCTAGTAACGTGATTACAGACCTTAAATCCAGTCCAATAAAAGCGGTGATGTATGGACTAGGTTTTTCAGTTGGTGTTTATTTAGGTTCGTTGATTGAAGAAAAACTCGCTTTTGGTCGCGTTTTAGTCCAGGCAATTGTCCCCAAAGAAATTGGACTATTGATCGCTAACACTTTAAGAGAAACAGGATTTGGGGTAACAAGTATTGATGGTGAAGGAAGAGAAAAAAAGCGGTCAGTTTTATTACTGTTTATCAATCGCAAAGATGAAAAAACTGCTGTGAAAATAATTAAATCCATCGACGACAATGCAATGATAATCTCACATGAGTCCACTACCCTCTCTGGAGGCTTTACAAATCGAATAAGACAGATGTTTAAATAACTTAAAAACTGCAAAATAAAAATCCAAATCAATGGATTTTTTTTGTTTTTATCAACTATTTTAGGCTCTCTTATCCAACCAATTTAAGAGATCATTTTGCAGTTTTTCTTTTTCAATATCAGTGTGAAGATTGTGAAAAGATTTCTCATATAACAATAAGGTCTTGTCTTTTGAGGCAATTTTATCAATCATTTTTTCGCCATATTTATAACTAGCAAGTTTATCTTTTTTACTGTAGATTAATAAAACAGGCGTCGAATAATTTTCCCAGCTTTTTCTTAATTGCTTCATTCCTTTAATCATCACTTCTAGCACCAATTTAAAAACTACATAATCGAGATCATACTGATCTTTTAAATATTTGTTTTGATGATTTAAGCGCGGATCATTAAAGTTTGTTTTAAGTTTCAAATTGTTAATCAAAAACCCTGGGATAACTTTTAACAAGCGCATTATTGGTAAATAGTTGGTAGGTGAAGCAGTAACAACCACTCCCGAAATATTTTGGTTTTCTAAAGCGTAGAGATTGGTAATAACACCACCCAAAGAATGACCATATAAAAAGACTTTTTCAGTCCGAGTAAAAGCATAATTAACAAGACTGTCTAAATCGGCTAAAAACTCTTGATAAGAGTCGACATAACCTCTTTTTCCTTTCCGTTTACCATGGCCTTTAATATCATAGGTAATAACATTATATCCTTCTGCTTGTAAGAATTTTGCAAGCTCAAGATATGATTTTGAATATTCTGCGAGCCCATGCGTAATAATTAAAGTTGCATTTTTAAGATTAGTTTTTGGTTGAAACTCAGTATACATTAATTCTTTTAACAAAATAATTCCTCTTCTCTTTTTAATCTAGCATAATTGAGACTATAATCAATCCTAATCTTAACAGTTCTATCGGCATCAATACTTAAATAGTAATTGTAAACTTCTTCAAATAATTCGGGATGGTCAATAAAGGGATTTCTATTGTTTTGATACTGATAAATAATTTCATTTCGATTCAGCTCAAAATTATCAACTGGATCATTGTTATGCCAGTCCAATAGAACAGATAAGAGTCCCATATTTGCTGCTTCTTTTGTGTATGCTTTTTCGCTTAATAATGTAAGATTATCAGTCAAACCTAAAAACTCATAACGAATGACCATATACAAAAGTATTCTTGCCACATCACCGATATCTTGGTCACCTGGATAATAAGCATTAGCTTGTAAAGTATGACCTAAAATATTATCGGTTGTTGTGTTGTTGTAATAACGGTTTGAGCGCGAAGAGTTAGTTGCAGGAACAATCGCTCTTAGGTTATGTGGATCACTTCCTTGATTAACCTCAGTTTCCTTAACTCTTTCCATTCCAAGACGCGAGTTTGGCCAGACATGTTCCCGGTGCCATTCTGAACGTGTTCCCCAATTTGCTCTTAATAACTTACGGTCATAAATTCCAATTACCTGATTGCTATTACTTGGATTAACATCCGAAAATTCTAAGATTTCTTTAATGTCACGGTATCTAATTTCATTTAAGTTAGTTGAAACTATAATTCTAAGTTCTTCTACTAGCTTTTGACCTTTTAAGCCTTCAGCACTTTTATAATAATCGCTTAAAGAAATATCTTCAGTTTTTAGTGCAATTGAAAAGTGACTAGGGACACTCTGATAGACTACTATATCATCAATTACAAGATTTGTGCTCAATGTTCCTTGAACAATATTGGCAAAAAACTTTATGTAAATTGGCTGATTTAGGTTTACTTGTTCTGGAACTTGTTCTTTTGTCAAACTATAATTTTGAAAACCAGCTTTTTCAACTTCAAAACTCTCAATTAATTGCCAATCATCAGCTGTTAAATCATTAGTTAAATAAAGCTCAATGGTTGAATCAACAATTCGATTTTGAAAACCACCTAAGTTAAACTCCAACTTTTCAAAATTATCAATTGGCTCCCTTAATTCCAAAAAACCATTTTTCGCTAATATTAAAGCGACCACTCCGGTTTTTGGTACTTCTGTTTCTTTTGTTAACCGCCCTTGATTGACATAGACGTAGTGATCATCGTGATCAATAACTATTGATTTAAATGTAGTCCGATTTAATTCTTTAAATTCAGGATAATCAAAAAGATCAAAATCCAGACGATAAGTTTCAATAGTTGAGACAGGATTATAACTTAATTCAACCGTCTCAGTTAAACCTATAAAACCCTCTTTAATTGGAGTTACTTTAATCTCTTTTGATGTTAAAAGTTGTTCTTGAAATCCCCTTAAAGAAAAACTATTAGTTGTTAAGGTGTGAGTCTGCTGTAGAAAGTTAAGCTCATATTTTGCAGCTTCAATCTCATCCCAAATTAAATTGTTTTCTACTATCTTAAAATTGGTGACAGTTATATAATTTAGTTCTAATTCCCATTTAGCTTCAAGCCTTAAATGTCCAGTTACTAAATCGTTTGAAAAATCCCACTTTGTTGACTCATCAGTCAAATCTTGATACCAACCAATTAACAAATGACCTTCCTTTATTAAATCACTTGGCTCATTTAAAAGACTGTTTGGCTCAACACTAATTTGTTGATGTAAACTGCCATTGTCATAAAAAGAGACTCGATATTTATTGTTTAATTGTTCTAGTAAACTACAAGAACTAATAAACAGACTTACTACAACAAACAATAAACTAATAAATGTTTTCTTTTTCATCTTCTTCACCCAACAACATTTTATCATAAAACGAGCTGCTTTTATATGACTAAAAAAAACCGAAAGTTTTTAAGCTCTCGGTAAGTTTTCGACAAAATTAAGCAAACTATCATAATCGATATGATCAGTCATTTCATCTAAATACTGTAAATAAACAATTTTCCTATTCTCATCTAAAACGAACACAGATCTCGCTTGAAGTCTTAACTCTTTAATATTTGTTCCGTATTTATTCGCAAAATCTAAATCACGATAATCCGATAAAGTTATCACTTGAGGTAGTCCTGCATTACCACACCATCTAGCTTGAGCAAAAGGTAAATCATTTGAAATAGTAATTACTAGAACATCATCACGATTTACTAATTCTTGATTAACTCTTTTTGTTTGAATATCACAGACTTTTGTGTCAAGCGATGGAACAACATTTAAGACTAGATAGCGCTGTTTGAAATCAGCTAAATTTTTTTCTTCTAAACTTTGACTTAGAGCTGTAAAATTAGGGGCTACATCACCAACTTTTCTAACTTCTCCAAGTACTGTAATAGGATTGTTTCCCATTGTTTTCATTGTATCATCTCCTTACTAATTTTAGTATAACATTTATTAGTTAAAGAGTCCTTTTAGTTGCTTAAAAAAAGAGTTAGTTTAATTGTAAACGTCAAAAAAAAACACCATGTCAATTTATGGTGTTTTTTTGTATAGTAATCTCGAAAGCGAGGAGACGAGAATGAGAAAAAGAAAACATTATACAGACAAAGAAAGATTTGATACTGTAAAACACTTTAAAACAACCGGTTATTCAATAGCCCGTTATGCAAGAGAACACAAC